>CAZSOU010000099.1:6270-9384 GCA_964608595.1 uncultured Rhodanobacteraceae bacterium | reverse complement strand
CGCGGCAGGCAAGGAATTCGACCACTGGGTCTCGCCCGGTTTCCGCCCGCACACGGCCAAACTCAAGGACTGGCACCAGAAGCAGATGAAGGGACCGCTGGCATGAACGCGGTACTGCTGATCTGGGGTCTCGCCCTGCTGCTGGCGGCAATGGCTATCGGCCTGTGGTGGTATGCCGGGATACGCCAACAACGCCGGGCGCAGGAGCGTCATCTTCTCAAGCATCTTGATGAAACTCGCGACACCGCCAGCCCTTCGGCCGAATCCGTGCATTCGTCCCTTCCACACAGCTCCCACCCGCTGGATGAACTGCTGTTGCGTGCCGGCCTGTCTCCGGGCTGGCGTGTCCCCGCTCTGGCGCTGGTAGCGCTGGCCGTCGTCGTGGCGCTGGCCACCTGGCGTATGCACAACATCCTGGGCGGAGTCATCGCAGCCGCCATGTTCGCTGCCGTATTGGTGTTCTGGTTCGGCGTACGCATCCAGCGTCAACGTCGCAAGCTGGTCGCGGCGCTGCCGGATTTTCTGGAAAACATCGTGCGCCTCATCACCATTGGGCAAAGCTTGCAGATGGCTTTCCAGAACGGCGCCACCCGTACCACCGGGCCGCTTCGCGACGTACTCGATCGGACATCGCGCCGCATGCGCGCCGGCATGGATCTGGAGGATGCCTTGCATATGGCCGCCCAAGGCTATCGCATCGAGGAACTGGAACTTCTCGAGTCGGTATTACGCATGAGCTCCCGCTACGGCGGCCGCACCGACCTCATCCTCCAGCGCATGAGTGACTTCATGCGGGACTTGGCACAAGCCCAACAGGATCTGCGCTCGATCACATCCGAAACCCGCACCGCCTCTTGGGTATTGGGCGCGCTGCCGGTGGTGACCGGCGGCGCGATGATGCTGCTCAACCCCACTTTTTTCACACCCATGATCGCCCAACCGTTGGGCCACCGGCTGTTGTTGATCGCCCTGTGCCTGCAGCTGTTCGGCGCCTTCCTCCTCTATCGCCTGACGAAGTCGTTATGAATACCCGTCCGGGAGCCCAATCGTGAGCCTGATGACCCTGGCATTGCTGATGCTGGCCGCCGGCCTGATCGTGTTCGCCGCAACCTTGCTGGTGCAGGCACAGCAACGCGATCGCCACGTGGAAATGGTCGACAGCGCCATCCATCGCCTACCGGCCGGTCTGACCCGTCACGGGCAAGCCGACGACGCGGAACGCACCCTTGTACAACGCGGCAAGGATTGGCTGGTTCGATTTGGTGAACCGTTCCACGGCGGACGGTTGGAGCAACTCCTGCTGGCTCCGGAGGATCGCCTCCTGCTGGACCGCAGCGACAACAATACCGTGCGCGGCCGCACCATTTACCTGGCCCTGCGCCTCATCCTTGCGCTTCTGATGATGACGCTGGCCGCCACATGGCAAAGCCAGAATACGATCCGCCTGCTCGTCGCCGCAATGATCGGCCTGCTCGTCGGTCTGTTCCTGCCCAAGATCATTCTGAGTTTCTGGGCAGGTCGGCTGGCCCGGCATGCCCGGGACGAATTGCCGTTGATGGTGGACTTGATCCGCTTGCTCCAAGGCGTCGGCATGAGCATCGACCAGACGCTGCACGTCATCGCCGAGGAATTTCGTTCCACGGTACCCGTACTCGGCCACGAATTGCATTTGGCCAATCTGGCCTACAACCGGGGGCGCACTCGTGAGCAGGCCATGAAACGGCTCGACGAGATCTTTCACGACGACGACCTGAAGGCCTTGGTGCGCCTCATCATCCAGCTCGACAAACACGGTGGCGCCGTACAGGAGCCCCTGAACCAGTTCAGTCTGCGCCTGCGCCAACGCCGCAAGGCGCGCATGAAAGAAGCAGCCGGCAAGCTCTCGGTAAAAATGACCCTGGTGATGATGTTGACCTTGCTGCCTGCGCTAATGCTGGTGCTTGCCGGGCCGGCCGCCATTGCACTGATCGGTTCCATGTCCAAATTCGGGGGAGGTTGACCATGACCCGCTGGCTACACATTGGCGTATCCACATTGTCCTGCTTACTGCTGGGTGCATGCGCGGCATCCAGCGGCGGTTACGGAAATATCCGCCACGCCACGCCCATGGCGACCGACGTCACGACCACGCCGGACACGACCGACGACCGCGTGATGTACCTGGAATTGATCCGCAAAATGCAGCATCAGGGCAGGTACTACGCTTCACTGGCGCATGTTGATGAATATGCCCGCCGCTATGGCACATCACCCGCGCTGGACATCCTGCACGCCAGCGCCCTGCGGCACACCGGACAGCCACAAGCCGCCGCCGCGATTTACCGCACACTACGTGATGGCCCGCAGGCTGCCGCGGCCTGGCACGGTCTGGGCCTGGTGGCGGCAAGCGGTGGTCACTACGCGCAGGCGGCACACGATCTCGACCAGGCCACCATATTGGCGCCGATCGATGCCAGTTATCTGGGCGACCTGGGCTACGCCTACCTGCATACCGGCGACCTGGCCCGCGCGCGCGGCCCCCTGGCACGCGCCGCCGAATTGGCCCCGGACAACGACAAGGCCGTGGCCAATCTGGCCTTGCTGCTGACACTGGAAGGCCATTCTGAAAAGGCACGCGACATGATGGACAAGGCCCACCTGCCGGACGCCACCCGCCAGGCAGTGACGCGCCAGGCCACCCTGTTGCGCAGGCAATACCGGCAAACCTCGCGCGCTGCCACAACGCCTGCGTCACGAGTGCCCACCTCATCACCCATCACACCGGCCACGAACCGGCGTCTGGTCGAGATGGCTCCCAACCACGGCATCTCGGCGAACATCCTCGACCGCTTCCACCAGACACCGGCCACCGGAGGAGCACGCCATGAACAACCCTGACTCACATCGCGCCACCGACCGCCAAGACACCTTCCACAATTGGCGGCAACGGACGCGCGCGTTGTGCCTGTCGCGCTCCGCGATGGCGCTTCTGACGATCATCGTTCTCAGTTCACCCGCCATGGCCCAGCAAACACCGTTGACCGGCCGCATGCTGGACGGCCAGACACGACCCAGCTCGCCACCCGTACCCACACACTCCAACACGCCCCCGCCCAAGACCGCCATCCACTCCGC
>CAZSOU010000099.1:2529-6170 GCA_964608595.1 uncultured Rhodanobacteraceae bacterium | reverse complement strand
CACCCGTACCCACACACTCCAACACGCCCCCGCCCAAGACCGCCATCCACTCCGCACCATCTCCCGCCCCGCCGATACCTGCCACACCGCCGCAGCCACCCATGCCCGAATACACCAATCTGCAACACATGCCTGCCCGCCATGAGCATGTGGAGAAAGCCTTGCGTTACAACACGCCACCCCCGGCAGGATTCGGCAGCCAGATTGGCCATGTCACCACGGAGCTACTGGATATCCAGGCAAACAACCTCCAGGCCGGGCGGCAACAAACCACACTGGGCGATGAAGCCGACGCGGCCTACCAGCGATACCTGGACAGCTTCGAGCACGCCATTCCCGAATTTTTCCAGACCAGGGTCAGCACCGGCAGCGGAACCGGAGGAGGTTCGCAATGAACACGCCACGCCGCCAGCACGGATCCATGGCACTAACCATGGGTCTGCTGCTGATCGGCCTCATCTCTATCCTGATCCTGGTACAGATCGGCTACCTCTACTGGGCCAAGCGGGATGCGCAAAAAGTGGCCGACCTGGCGGCGCTGTCGGGAGCGCAACGACTTCCCGAGTGTGACAAGGCCATTGCCACAGCCGCCATCAACGCCGACATGAATAAACCCGGACAGCCTGAATATCGAGTAGAGCCAACATGCGGTCACTGGGAGCCCGTTTCCGGAAGTTCGGTTGTCGTCCCTGCAGCCAAGGCCGAGTTCAATAACGCCGTCAAGGTAAGGGTAACCGCGAAAACCGGTGGCCTCATCCCCTCCCTGGACATGGGCATACAACCAAAAGCAACGGCCGTTGCCACCAAATCCAAGCCGATTGCCGCCTTTTCCGTAGGCACAACACTGGCGACAACGGAAGATGAATCCACACTTGGACAACTACTTAAAGGCATAGGAATTCCGGTCGCCGACTGTGACGACACGTCTGCCAACGAAAACGAACCATGCGCCACCTCCCTGGCCGGATACAACGGATTGGCTGATGTAAACATCACACCGTCGGGACTACTAAAACAATTAGATATTCCAATAGGCGCGGATACAACCGTAGGCGATTTGAACAACCTGCTGGCCACAAATGGAAGGGACAAAAAGACCTTGTCAGTGGGACAAATACTTGACGCCATCGTCACGGTGGCAGGAAAAAGCGAGCTGGTAGATTCCAACGCAACCCTACTTGACACCATTTCCACTAAACTAAACGCGTCACTAAATGAAAACATAAGTTTGGGAGGACCCGATGGTATATTTGCAGAAATCATAACGACATCAGCAGATGCGGCACTCAATACGAAAGTCAATGCATTGCAACTTATCAGCACTGCCATTGGCATCGGTACAGGAAACAACGCCGTCGATGTTGGCAGTCTTGGCATTTTAGGTGGAATCACTGTAAAAACACGAATCATAGAACCTCCGGCCATCGGTATTGGCTCGGTGGGAACAACCGCTCGCGGCGCGCAGATACAAGCGGATATCAATATCGACACAGACGAACTTCCTGCAATAAGTAGTCTTCTAATGTTCCTGGGTACGCGTATCCACCTACCGCTACACGTAAAAGTCGCCGGAGCCACTGCTAAACTGACATCCGTCGAGTGCAGCCATCCCGAACCCTCAGCAACTTTCCATGTTCATTCCAGCCTCCTGAACGCATGTATAGGTGAATTCAAAGAAGGCCAGACCACCTGCAACAACGACATGGAAAACACAACCCTAGTAAAACTATTTGGTGCAAAAGTTCTAAAAAGCAAGGGCAATTTGTATATTTCGGGTGGCATTGATGAAGACGAAGATATACCCATACCACCAAATACGATGCATGCGGGAGACATTGTCAGCACCGATGGATATGATTTGAATATTGGATCTGCACTCGACAACATCGACGATTTAGTCATAAAGATACTGGACGACGCCATGTCCGCTGATGACAACGAATCAGAAAATATCTCAGATCTAGCCACATATTATTTGGAAAAAACAAAAGACAGCAGTAACAACAGATATAATGTTGATGATGTAATAAGCCTTTTACGGGATGGAAACCAAAACGAAAAACTCGACGGTCTAGGCACATGGACCGTTAATAAGGGTGTACCGACCTCATGCGCACTGTTATTTACATGCATGAAAGACGGCCCAGTATGGGAAGGCTTTAAAAAAACCACCAACGGAACATCGGGCGGGATATTGAGTGACGTAACTGGACCATTACTAGGGTTAACTAGTTGTGGTGGAATAATTAACAACATACTCGGATATAATGATTGCGTTCGAGGCAACCTGAAGAGATATCTCGAAACCGCGCCCGACGGGGTAATCAATGCCTCCAATACCCCGTCCGATCCGGACTTTGACGTCTCTTGCAACAATCTTTTATGCACACTCATCAAACCAACGCTGAATACGTTGAAACCTGCCCTCAACACCGTCGGCAACGCCCTCAACACACTAATCAAGACGCAACTGGGAGTCGAACTCGGTAAGACTGATGTGCGCTTGACGTCACTCCAGTGCCATCCGGCACAACTTGTGTATTAAGCCATGGTGCCGTGCCCAATTAGGTTGTATGGAAAGCAACGGTGCGCATGCTAGACTCGTGTACATCGTCGCGTCGATCAGGCTGCGGACATCAATACTTCAAGGGATAGGGAGCGTGATGTTCACCGATACCGCGACAGACCAAACTTGCAAGGGGAATACCAGATGATTCGTGTCTCGCGGGCTACTCGCCGCCACCTGTGGCTGCTGTCGGCGCTGGTCGTGTCGTTGTCGTTCGCCCTGCCCGCGATGGCGGCGAAGCAGACTGCCGACATGGGGCATACCGATTACGACGTGAGCGGCATTTCCGGCAGCACGCTGGACGAGGTGAAGCGCCTGATGGCGGCCAAGGACCTCACCGAGATGCGCACCACCTACAACGGCAGCTACGGGGCCAGCCTGCTGTTCTATGCCGACAAGCTCAGCTATTACGTGGTGCTGTTTCATGGCAAGGATTTCTGGCGCGTCATCAAGACCGACCAGGTGGCGCAGGCCGAGAGCGTGTACGACACGTTTGCGGAGCAGTCGCGCAAGCTGGCGCAGGTGGATATCGACACCATCCGCCTGGAGGCCGGCAAGAAATACACCCAGCATCTGTTGAGCCTGAACAATGAGCGCCTGCAATCGCTCAACCACGACCTGGAGCGCCAGCGCCAGCAGGCGCAGCAGATCGCGCAGAACCAGCAGCATGCCAAACAGGAGGCGGTGCAGCTGTCGCAGACGCTCAAGTCCAGCAGCCAGCAACTGGAGCAGCTGCGGCAGCGCATCGAGAGCCTGCGCCATCAGCAGGCCGATCTGCACATGGATCTGCCGGCGGTATCGCAGCAACCCTCCGCCGATACCGCCACCTCTACCGCGCAGGACGACCATCCGGAATCCGCCGGCGCCGAGCCCTGAACGCGGCAGCGCGGCGACAAAAACAAACCCCCGGCCAAGGTCGGGGGTTTGTTTTTGTCGGTTCGGGCCGCCATCGCGTATCGCTTGATTCAGCGACGCGTAGGAGCGGCGGAAGCCGCGATCGTGCTTGCCGCAAGACACGCCGGTTCCCCGCGTTGCCGGTCGCGCCTTCCAGCGCTCCTACAATACACATGTGGGT
>CAZSOU010000099.1:0-2429 GCA_964608595.1 uncultured Rhodanobacteraceae bacterium | reverse complement strand
CCACGCTCGCCTCAAACCACGCCATTCCTCTGCCTTGCCGCTCAGGCGGCCCGGGGGGCGCGGGTGAGGATGGCCAGGAGATCGGCCAGTTTGTCACGCATTTCGCGGCGATCGACGATGAGGTCGAGGGCCCCATGCTCGAGCAGGAACTCGGAACGTTGGAAACCTTCGGGCAAGGTTTCACGCACGGTCTGTTCGATCACGCGCGGGCCGGCGAAACCGATCAGGGCACCGGGTTCGCCGATGTTGAGGTCACCCAGCATGGCGAAGCTGGCGGACACGCCGCCGGTGGTCGGATGGGTCAATACCGACACGTAGGGAATGCCGGCCTTGCGCAGGCGCGCCAGGGCGGCCGAGGTCTTGGCCATCTGGAACAACGATTGCAGACCTTCCTGCATGCGCGCGCCACCGGTGGCGTTGAAGCACACGAAGGGCGCCTTTTCGGCCAGCGCGCGCTCGGCGCCACGGGTGAATTTTTCACCGACCACGGACCCCATGGAGCCGCCCATGTAGGCGAACTCGAAGGCCACCGCGACCAGCGGCATGGTCTTCAACCGCCCCTGCATGGCGACCATGGCGCTTTTCTCGCCGGTCTTTTTCTGTGCGGCGAGGATGCGGTCCTTGTACTTCTTGGAATCGCGGAACTTCAACCGGTCCACGGGGGCCAGGTTGGCGAACAATTCCGTGGCGGTACCGGCGTCGAACAGGGCATCGAGCCGCTTGCGGGCGCCGATGCTGTGGTGATGGCCGCACTTGGGGCAGACCATCATCTGGCGCTCCAGCTCCGGCCGGTACAGCACCTGGCCGCAGCCCTTGCACTGGCCCCATACGCCTTCCGGCACCTTGCCCTTGTTGGCGGCCGCGCTCTCGGTGCGTGCCTTGGGTGTCATCAGTTTTTGCAGCCAATTCATGCCGTATCACCTCGAATCTGTCAGTTGTGGCGCGTCCGGGCGTCCAGCGCGGTGCGGATCGGTGCCAAAAAGCGTTCCACCCGCGCATTCACCGCCTCGGCATCGGGTGCGCCGGCCAGTGTTTCCACCAACGCACTGCCGATGATCACCGCATCGGCGAAGCCGGCGATCGCGCTTGCCTGGTCGGCATCGCGTACACCGAAACCCACCGCGACCGGCGCGCCGGCACTGGCACGCAACGCCGCCACGCGTTCGGCGATGGCGTCCACGGCCAGGCTGCCGTTGCCGGTGATCCCCGCAACCGACACATAATACAGGAAGCCTTCGGCGGCATCGCACAACCGCTGCAATCGCTCCGGGCTGGTGGTCGGCGCGGCCAGCCAGATCTGGCGCAGCCCGGCGGCGCGCAGGGGTGCGGCCACGGCCGCTTCCTCGATGGGACAGTCGACCAGCAGCACGCCATCCACGCCGGCCTCCACGGCGGCCGCGGCGAATGCCTCGTAACCGAATATCTCAACCGGATTGAGGTACCCCATCAGGACCACCGGCGTGTGCGTGTCCGTGTTCCGGAACTCGCGTACCCAACCCAGCACGTCACGCGGACCGACACCGGCCGCCAAGGCGCGCTCGTCGGCATGCTGGATGGTCGGGCCGTCGGCCATGGGCTCGGAAAACGGCACGCCCAGTTCGATCAGGTCGGCGCCGTGCGCCACCAGGGCATGCATCAACGCCACCACGGTGTCCGGCGCCGGATCGCCGGCGGTGACGAACGGAATCAGCCCGGTGCGGCCGGCGGCCTTGAGTTTGGCGAAACGTTGATCGATGCGGTTCATTTACGGGACTCGGGACTCGGGGACTCGGACATGGTGATCACGGCACGACTCAGCGCTTGTGAGTAATTCGACCGCCACAGTGCTCGCCATCGGTGGGCGATTTTTTCACAAGCCCCCGGGATCGAGCCTTGCCTCGAACCACTCCATCCATGACCCGACAAAAAGCCGGCCGACAACGACCGGCACGCCGTGTCATCGGGTCCCGGCTTCATAGTGATATCCCCTCACGCGCGGCCACCGTATGCACATCCTTGTCGCCGCGACCAGACAGGTTGCACAGCACGATGCCGTCGGCAGGCAGGTCGCGCGCGAGTTTGATGGCCTGGGCCACGGCGTGGCTGGATTCCAGTGCCGGCAGGATGCCTTCGACTTCGGTCAGGCGGTGGAAGGCCTGCATGGCCTCGGCGTCCGTGACGCCCACGTACTCGGCACGGCCGGTGTCTTTCAGAAAGGCGTGTTCGGGGCCGACACCGGGATAATCCAGACCGGCAGAGATGGAATGGGTCTCGGTGATCTGGCCGTCGTCGTCGCACAGGACATAGGTGCGGTTGCCGTGCAGCACACCGGGGCGGCCGGCGGCCAGGGACGCGGCATGGTGACCGCTGTCGATGCCCTCGCCTGCGGCTTCGGCGCCGACCAGGCGCACGTCGCGGTCGTTGAGAAAGGCGTGGAAGATGCCCATGGC
>CAZSOU010000098.1:0-9706 GCA_964608595.1 uncultured Rhodanobacteraceae bacterium | reverse complement strand
AGATCCGCGCCAGCGCGCAGGGCCTTTTCATGTTCATGACCAACGGCGTCGGCGCGGTGGCCGGCAGTCTCATCGCCGGCTGGGTGATCGACGCCTTTTTCACCGACCATGCGTGCAACGCGGCCACTACCATCTGCATGGACTGGCGCGGCATCTGGCTGACCTTTGCCGCCTATGCGCTGGTGATGGCCATCCTGTTCATCCCGCTGTTCAAATACCGCCATGTGCGCGGAGACACCACGATGGCGCCCGGAGCCTGAGCGATGAGTCCACAGGTCGTCATCGTCGGCAGTTACAACCAGGATCACGTGTGGCAGCTGGAACGCATGGTGCGCGCAGGTGAAACCCTGCGTGGCCACGGGTTCGCCACCGGCCCGGGCGGAAAAGGTTTCAACCAGGCCGTGGCCTGTTCGCGCCAGGGCGTGGGCACGGCATTCATCGGCGCGCGTGGCGACGACGCGCTGGGCGACAAGGCCGTGCGTCTTGCCGAAGCGGAAAAACTGCAGGGGCGCTGGCAAGTCGAATCGGCGCATGCCACCGGTTCGGCCTGCATTCTGGTCGATGCCACGGGACAGAACCGCATCATCGTGGACCTGGGTGCCAACGAGCATTTGGCGACTGCGCACATCGACGCCCAGACCGACGTTTTGCGCCATGCGAACGTGCTGCTGACGCAAATGGAAACACCCGTCGACAGCATTCGTCACGCACTGGCCCGCGGCCGCGAGCACGGCTTGACGACTTTGCTCAACCCGGCGCCGATTCACCCCGAGGCCACGGCCGAATGCCTGCGCCTGGCCGACATGCTGTTGCCCAACGAGGGCGAGTTCGCCGAACTGTGCACGCGTTTTGCGGGCCACGACCTGGCCCCCGACACCATCGCCGACATGGATGATGCATCGCTGCATGGCCTGGCGCGGCAACTGACCGACCACGGCGTCGTCATCACGCTCGGCTCGCAGGGCTGCTTCGTGTCACACGGCGAATCACGCCATGGCGATGACGACATGTATTACCGCGTCGCGCCGGAATCGGTTCACGCCATCGATACCACCGGTGCCGGCGATGCGTTCTGCGGCGCCTTGGCGGCGGCGCATGTGCGCCTTGCCGGGCAGCCTTTCCGCGCCATGGTCACCCACGCCAATCGCGTCGGAGCGCTTGCTACCGAACACGCCGGCGCAGCGCAGGCCATGCCGCACCATGCCGAGGTCATGGCGCGTTTCAGCCGCTGAAACAAGACGGTTTTCCGGTCCGCGCAAGGGGAGCCTCGAAAAACCATTGCACTCTGCAGTTACCCTTGTGGGAGGGGCCGGCGGCCCCGACGGATCATGCGGTACATCCTGTCGGGGCCGCCGGCCCCTCCCACAGGAAACTCCGATGATCCGCGGCTTTTCGAGGTTCCCCAAGGCGAACGCCGGTCGCGGACCGATGCCGAAGAGTCGACCCGCGACTGGGGATCAGCCTTCGAACACCGCGCGCATGCCTTTTTCATCGCGCGGCATGCCCTGCAGGCTGTGGATCCGGCCGTCAGTGTCCTTGTAGATGATCGACGGTGTGCCGTAGAAACCCAGCTTCTGCATCAGCGCATTGTTGTCGCGAATCTTGCGCAAGGCGTCCGCCGACGGCGAAGCCTCGGGCGCGGCATCGCCTTTGCCGAATTGCCGCTCGTTTTTCTTCCACGCCGCCACGCGATCATCAGCGCTCAACAGGGCCGCGCCGTTGGGCAGACTCTTGGGTGAAATCACCGCCACCAGGATGATGCGCATCTGCACGTCGCCATCGTCAAGCCACGACTGCGATTTTTTCCAGAACTGGTGACAGTAGGGACACTCGGTGTCCATGAAGGCATACACGACACGTTTGCCCTCGGGATTGCCGGCTGCAAACCAGGTCGCCTTGTCCAGCGCCTTCCATTGCGTCTCGCTCAAACGTGATTCCGCTGCCGTGCGCATCGCCGGCGACGTCAGGTCGTTGCCCTGCATGTCGTACAGCGAGCCGACCACGAAGTGCTTGCCGTCCGGCAACACGTACACGGGCAAGGGACGGCCCCGATAATTGCCGACCAGGCCGTGGAAACCCTCGGGTGCCTCCAGCTCGCCGGTAATGGTCACGCCACTGTCCGCGAGCGCCTTTCTGACCGAACTGGCAGCGGTCGCCGGATTCGACGCGGTGGCACTGTCCGGCGCGTCTGCCTGCGCACAACCGAACAACAACAGGGAAGCCACGATGACCATCAACGATTTCATGAAAACACTCACTTTCGAGGGGAAGAAACAATGCGTTCGAGATGCACGGCGAGTGACGCGCGCGACAGCGGGCCCACGCGCATGTCGCGCAAGCGGCCCGATGCATCGACAAACAGCGTGGTGGGATAACCCGGCGCATGATAGGCATGAGCCAGCTCGCTGGCGCTGTCGATCAGCACATGCGCGGGATCCAGGTTTTCGTGCTGCAGAAAGGCGCGCACGGCATCTGCCGACTCACCCTGATCGACGAACACGAAACGCACATCGTCCCGCTCCCGGCTGGCCTGCACCAGCATCGGCATCTCGCGCCGGCAGGGGCCGCACCAGGTTGCCCACAGATTGATCACCATCGGTTTGCCGCGCCACGCCCGCAGCGTGGTGGTCGATCCGTCGAGTCGCCGCAATGTCGTATCGGGCAGAGGCAAATGCGCGGCCGATTGCAATTGCCAGGCCACCAGTCCCGTCAGCGCCCATGCGACCAGGCCGCAGCCGACACTGATCGGAAGAATTCGACGTTGCCCGCGCCGGCGCCATGCCCGGATCATGGTGGCGACCAGCAATGCGACGACGCCGGCAGGCACGGAAAATCCGCCGTCGCGGATATCGAGCACGCTCCACGGCGCAAGCCGGTACGCCGACCACCAGTGCACCACCCAGACCAGGCGCGCAAACACCAGCGCCACCAGCAACAGCCACCACAAGGCGGGGCCGGCATCGCCATGGCCGCGCCTCTTCAGGAAGCTCGCGGCAAGATTGGCGGCTGCCAGGCCCAGTGCGAGGGCCAGCACGCCCACGGCAAACACCCACGGGCCGACGGAAACGGCTTGCATGATGACAACCTCGTGTCAGAACGTGATTTGCGCCCAGACGCCCGCCTCGTTGGCCGTCTCAAGATGCTCGTCGTCACGCACCAGACGTTCGCGCTTGAACACGGCCGCCAGCCGCAGCCATTTGTACGCTTTCCATTCCACGCCGAGGTTGGAATAGCGGTCACGGCGTTCGGGGTCCAGCGAGCGGCTGGGCTCGAGATGATCGTGTCGTGCAAAAACCGATATCCGCGGCGTCAACTGCACGCTGACCCAGGCCGACCAGCCATCGCTGCTGTCATTGCCCGCCTTGACCACCCGAGTGAAGTTGTCGCCATGAAAGTACTGCGCGCCAACACGCCACCGTTTGTCCGCATAGGCGGCCATGAGGCTCCAGCGTTGCGCGGTGTGCATCCGGGTTCGACTGCCGGCACCGCGCCCCAGCGTGCCGCGATAGCCGCCCACACCGATCACGGTATGCTCGCCGGGTTGGAACGACAAGCGAGCGGCCATGTCCGGGCCATTGCCCAGACGCGGTTTCTTGTACCCGGCGCCGGTCACCACCGCTGCCGCATACTCGACACGGCCGCCGTCACCCAGCGCACCCAGCGCATGCACGCCCCAGTCGGCCGCATTGCCGACCTTGGCGCGCATCGTCAAATCCTTTTCCACGTAGCGGTAGCCATACCAATGGTTCACCAGACCCTGCCAGGGCATTGGCGCCGAGCCGACGCGCAGCGTGAATGCCTTGCTGAACCGCCCTTGCAGGTAGGCATAGCGCAGCCAGACGTCGGTCGGATCCTGGTGCCGCTGCCAATGCACGTCGGTGGTGAAATGCGCCGACCACACGTCGCTGAAACGATGATCGAGGGTGAGGAAAAAGCGTTTCAGATCGGCATCGGTGTCATCGACCGTGCGTACGCCGCGCGTTTTCTGCTCCTGGTGCGTCACGTCCACGAACAGCTTGCCGCCGACATGCGTGGCACCGACGGGCAGCTCGTCCGCATGCACGACACCGGCGGCGAGCAGGCCTGCCGCCGGCAGTATCCAGAAGCATCGGCGCGACACGCTCACGGATGGCCCTCCGACGCACCGCTGCCGAGCAGATGGCCATTGACGGTCTTGCCGTACAACGACCACTTGGTGTCGTGGTATTTCTTGCGCGTGGCCGCAAGATCGCCGTTGTAGCGCGGGTCTTGCGGACGCTCGTGGCTGTCCATGTACATCGCCACGTCCCAGGCCTGCTGGTCGCTCAAGGTGCCGCCGCGGCTGAGCGGCATGTTCGCCTTGATGAACGCCGCGGCGTTGTTGAGCTGATGCATGCCCGCGCCCCAGTTGAAGGAATCGGGCCCCCACAGCGGCGGGAAGACATACGCGCCTGCCACCTTCTGCCCCTGGCCATCGTCACCGTGGCACAGGGCGCAATGGCTCTCATATACCTTTTTGCCGCGCGCATAATCGGGCGTGGCAGGTGGGGTGTAACCCTGCTTGGGATAGCCGAATCCGGGCAGATCCTTGCCGGTGGGCGCGTTCGTGGCCAACCAGTAGGCGTAGGTTGTCAACGCCTTGATCACCTCGCTGTCCGGGGGCGGCGCCTTGCCGTTCATGCTGAATTTGAAGCACCCCTGCAGGCGTTCGGTAAAGCTGTTGACCTTGTCGTTCTTGGAGCGGTAACGCGGATAGCGCACATAGGCCGCCCACATCGGCGCCGAGTTGGCGCGGCGACCGGCATTGAGATGGCAATTGCTGCAATTGAGCCCGTTGCCGGTGTACTTGGCCGCATACTTGTGCGTGTCCGTGAAAATCCGTTCGCCCTTGCGCACCATGGCGCCGAATTGGTTGTCTGGAATGGCCGACTCCGGCGGCGGCGCGAACGTGACGCTTTGGCCACTGCGGGCCCCGGACGTCGTGCTGTCGGCGGCGGCATCGCCGGCCGTCGTCGCGCTCGCGACGGTTGTCGCCGCGGCGCTGGTCGATGACGATGCCGGCGCCGATGTCTGTTGCGAACAGGCGGCCAGAACCAGGCCTGCACCGGCCAGCGTCAGCGTCAGCATCATCGTGCAACGTGGGGTATTCATGGGTTGCCTCCTTCGACCTCGGCCGGCTGCGCGGCGAACCACTCGGATACCGCCTGAATGTCTTTGTCGCTCAATGCCGAGACCACGTGCTGCATCAATTGCAGGGGATCATTGGCGCGCTTGCCGTTTTTCCAGTCATGCAACTGGTTGGCAATATAGGTTGCCGATTGTCCGGCCAGCGGCGGGAAATGCTCGCCCACGCCGACACCATGCGGTCCATGACACTGCACGCACCCGGGGACCTGCTTTTCCCAGCGCCCGCGCGTTGCCAGCGTTTTGCCAAGGGCATCATCCGGCGGCGCGGCGGCACCCTTGGCGGCCGCTGCCGGAATCGGCAGCTTGCTGTAGTACGTGGCCAGCGCCTTGCGTTCGTCTTCGCTGAGCGCCTTGGCGACCGGTTCCATGGTCGTGTTCCGGCGCGAACCGTCGGCGAACGAATCCATCTGCCGCACCAGGTACGCCGCGTTCAATCCCGCCAAACGCGGAAACCCGGCCGCCGCCTGGCCGGCACCATCGGCACCATGACAGGCCGCGCACGGGGGCGCGCCATGACCGTTGCCCTGCTTGACGATTGAGGCCGCGTCCTGCGGCGCCGCCACGGCCGCGCCGCAGGACATCAGCAGAGCCAGCACCCAGCCCGCACATACGATTGTCCGCTTCATCAATCAGCCCTCCGTCTGCGAAACCGTTCATTCCCCTGAAAAGCACCGTTCATGTGTGATCACGTCGGCACACGATGCCACCGTGTGTTGCCACGTCCGGGATGCGTTTCTACAGCGGCATCAACGCGTAACCTTTCTGCTGCAACTCGGTGATCGTGGTCAATGCCGACAGCGCCAGCGTGACATCCTTGCTCACCGCGTCATACTTGTAACCGTGCTCGGCCACGGCCTGACCGCACACGGCCACGTCGATGCCATCGGCGCGCAACTGGCGGATTACCGGCAGATTGGGGTTGGCCACGCCGTAATGCTTCTTGTAATGCGCGTCATCGAGCGCCATCGCAGTCGCCCCGCCGGACGCAACGGCGACGAATTTCATGTGCTTGAGCGGCACCCCGGCGTTGGCATACAAATTGACGGTGCGCGCCACGCGCTGCAACGACGGGTTGACCTTGGCGGGGTCGTCGCTGGATCGCGTCATCGCGAAAACCACCTTGTAAGTGGCGTCCGGGTCGGGCTGGTAGGCCGCTTGCGGCAAAGGGTGGATCTTGCCGGCATCGGTGATGGTCGGCGTTTGCCAGAACGTGGCATCGCCGGCAAAGGCGACAGTGGAGGCAAACGCCAGACCGACCACGGCGGCGGCACGAGTCAGATGATTCATGGAAGGATCTCCGGTGGAAGGCTCATCGCAAATGCTCTCCAGTACAGCCGGCAGGCGCACGTCGAGACGTTCGTTGATGCGGTAATAAAGCGTCCGCCCGTCACGACGTTGTTCGATGAGCGATTGCTCGCGCATGCGCGCCAGGTGCTGCGACAACGCCGAGGCACTCAGACGCATGTGTCTGGCCAGATCACCGGCGCTGGTCTCGCCGGCCTTGAGCAAGCGGCACAGAATCAGCAGACGCTGTGGATTGCCCAGCGCACGCAACAGACGCGCCGTGTCTTCGGCGCGCTGCGTGGTGATCAGGCTGTCATCAAGCATTCTTTAGTGAACAATTAAAATATGGGCCTGATTGATACTCCTTCGGCAACGGCTTGTCCAGCCGTGCCCGCTTCCCCGTTACAATCACGGCCATGCGCATCGGCCCCTACACCATCAAGCCGGCCGTGGCCCTGGCGCCCATGGCCGGCGTCACCGACAAGCCGTTCCGGATGCTTTGCAAGCGTCTGGGCGCGGGGCTGGCGGTGTCGGAAATGACCACGTCCGATCCGAGCCTGTGGCATACGAGCAAGTCGTTGCATCGCACCGATCACGCCGGCGAACCCGAGCCGGTGATCGTGCAGATTTCCGGCTACGACCCGGACATGCTGGCAGAGGCGGCACGCTACAACGTCGCGCACGGCGCGCACATCATCGACATCAACATGGGCTGCCCCATGCGCAAGGTATGCAAGGTGTGGGCCGGGTCCGCACTGCTGCGCGACGAGCCGCTGGTGGCGCGGATCTGCCGGGCCGTGGTGGAGGCGGTGGATGTACCGGTGACGTTGAAGATGCGCACCGGCTGGGACCGCGAAAACAAGAATGCATTACGCGTGGCGCACATGGCCGAAGATGCCGGCATCGCGGCGCTCGCCATCCACGGGCGTACGCGTGCCGACAAATATCAGGGCGACGCCGAGTACGACACCATCGCCGCAGTCAAGCAGGCGATGGCGATTCCGGTATTCGCCAACGGCGACGTGGCCACGCCGGAGGCGGCGCGCCACGTACTCGACGCGACCGGTGCCGACGGTCTGATGATCGGTCGCGGCGCGCAGGGCCGGCCGTGGGTTTTCCGCGAAATCGCCCATTACCTCGCCACGGGCGAAAAACTGCCCGAACCGACACCGGCCGAGGTCGGCGCCATCTTGTGCGGGCACCTTGAAGCGTTGTACGCCTTTTACGGCGAGTACAAAGGCGTGCGCATCGCGCGCAAGCATCTTGGCTGGTACGCCAAGGACCGCCCCGAGAATGCCGCATTCCGCGCCGTCGTCAACCGCGCCGAATCGGCCACGGGGCAACTGCGCCTGACACGCGAGTACTTTGCCGCGCTGGCCGCCAACGTCGCGGTCGCCGCCTGACGGAGCCTCGAAAAACCGTTGCACCCTGGAGCTACGCTTGCGGGAGAGGCCGGTGGCCGCGACGGATCATGCGGTACATCCAGTCGGCGCCATCGGCTCCTCCCGCAGGAAGCTCCGATGATCCGCGGTTTTTCGAGGTTCCCCTGTGCCATTTCCCTTTCCGATTTTTCGCGGCTACCGGGGTACGCTACCCTGATTGGAGACAGCCTGTGCTGTCCGGTCATTTGAAGGAAGTCAGCGAATGCGTCATCGAACATCTTGTTGCCAACTGTTGCTCCTGATTTTTTGTCTGTCGAGCGCCAGCGCATTTGCCACCACCGCGCCAGCTCGTGCCGCCAGTACGCCAACCGCACCACGCGTGTTGACTGTCGGCGTCAAGGTCGCACCACCGTTCGTGATCGACGACGGCAACCACCACTACAGCGGACTGGCCATCAGCTTGTGGAAGCAGGTCGCCAGGGATCATCACTGGCAGTTCACCTACCAACCCTACGACCTGCAGGGGCTGCTCGACGCCGTGCAGACTGGCAAGGTCGATGTGGGGCTGGGTGCCATCACCACCACCGCGCCGCGCGAAAAACGCATGGATTTTGCCCATCCCATGACCAGTTCGGGCTTGGGCGTGGCCGTACGCAGCGAGCAACGTTCGGGCTGGATGGCGGTGGCGCAGGCGCTGGTTTCCGCGGCCTTCCTGAAGATCATCGGCATCCTGGTATTGCTGCTGCTGATCGTCGGTTTTCTGGTCTGGCTGTTCGAGCACAAACACAACCAGGAACAGTTCGGCGGCAGTCGCCGCGAGGGCATCTTCTCCGGTTTCTGGTGGGCGATGGTCACCATGACCACGGTTGGCTATGGCGATGTCGCGCCACGCACCCTGCCCGGACGCATCCTTGGTTTGATCTGGATGTTGTCCGCGTTGATCGTGGTGTCGTTTTTCACCGCATCCATTACCAGCGCCTTGACCGTGGGCAAGCTCAGCCAGCGCATTTCCAGTGCCGATGACCTCGGCAGCATGCACATCGCCAGCGTACCGGGCAGCACCAGCGCAGAATGGCTGGCCCATCGGCACTGGCAGTACGCGAAGGCTGACAACCTCGACGCCGCGCTGGCCGATCTGGCCGCCGGCCGGGTCGATGCGGTGGTCTACGACAAACCGCTTTTGCATTGGACAATCCAGCAGCAATACCGCGGCAAGCTCGAGGTGCTGCCGATGGTGCTGGAGCGTCAGGATTACGCGTTCGCCCTGCCCCGACACAGTCCGCTCCGGGAAGCCATCAACACCTCGCTGCTCCGGCAAATCAACGCCCCAGACTGGGCCGAACGGCTGGCGGATTACATGGCCGCGCCGCAAGCCGATGCGGACTGAATCCGTGCGTCAACACGCTGCACCGATCCCGATTCATGCACTGTGCGCGAATTTGCATGTATCATGCGACTTTCCCTTTATCTTTCTATCCGCAAGGAAGGATATAGCTACATGAGCACTTCGCTTTTCACTTCCGAATCGGTGTCCGAAGGCCATCCGGACAAGATTGCCGACGCGCTTTCCGACGCCATGCTCGACGCCATCCTGGCGCAGGACAAGCGTTCGCGCGTGGCCTGCGAAACCATGGTCAAGACCGGCGTGGCCATCATCGCCGGCGAAATCACCACCGACGCCTGGATCGACGTCGAGGACATCGCGCGCAAGGTCATTCTCGGCATCGGCTACGACTCCAGCCATGTCGGCTTCGACGGTGCCACCTGCGGCGTGCTCAACCTGATCGGCAAACAGTCGCCCGACATCAACCGCGGCGTGGACCGCAAGAAGCCCGAGGAACAGGGCGCCGGCGACCAGGGCATGATGTTCGGCT
>CAZSOU010000097.1:0-9903 GCA_964608595.1 uncultured Rhodanobacteraceae bacterium | reverse complement strand
CGGTGGCCCCGACAGGATGTGCCGCCAACGAATGCCATCGCGGCCACCGGCCGCTCCCACATGGAACCTCGAAAAACCGCGGATCACCGGAGTTTCCTGTAGGAGGGGCCGGTGGCCCCGACAGGATGTACCGAATGATCCGTCGGGGCCACCGGCCCGTCCCACAAGGGTAGCTACCACATGGGTTTCGAGATCTTCGTCGAGGCCGGTTGTTGAAGTTCGACGCCAACCAGGTCCGTAAAGAACGAAGCCGTTCGTGTTCAGCGTAGCGAGGCGAAGTCGAAACACCGGAAACCCGCACCGCATGGCACTTCGACTTCCCACCTTCGGCGCTACGCCTGTCGAAGGCCTCAGTGCGAACGGCCATTTCACGGACAAATTTCAAAAAAGGTTAGGATGTGTCAAACGCCATCCACAGGAACGCTTCCATGAAACCCGCCATCGTCGGTCTCATCGCCGCCCTTGTTCTGGGTGCCAGCATCGCCATCGGCGGTTGGTTCGTCGGCCACGGCTTCTACTCCGCGCGCTTCGGCAGCCAATACGTCAGCGTCAAGGGCCTGGCCGAGCGTCAGGTGAAAGCCGACCTTGCCATCTGGCCGTTGCGCTTCGTCGCCAGCGGCAACCAGCTGGATCAGGTGCAGGCCACCCTCAAGAAAGAAGCGTCGACGGTGACAAACTTTCTGCAGTCCCAGGGCATCGCCGCCGACGATATCCGCATGGAAAGCCTCGAAGTCACCGACCGCGACGCCCAGTTGTACGGCAGCAACCAGAAGGGCGACCGCTTCATCATCACGCAAACCCTGATGGTGCGCAGCCACGCCGTGGACAAGGTCGTCAGTGCCGCGCAGCATGTCGGCCAACTGGTCGACGCCGGCGTGATTCTGGACAGCAACCGCTCCAGTGGCCCGAACTACCTCTACACCAAACTCAATACCATCAAGCCCGACATGATCGCCTCGGCCACCAAGGCCGCACGCGCGGCAGCCAACCAGTTTGCCAAGGACTCCGGCACCACCCTGGGCAGCATCCGTCGCGCCGATCAGGGCGTCTTCCAGATTCTGGCGCGCGATCAGGCACCCGGCATCAACGCCAACCAACAGGTCGACAAAACCGTACGCGTCGTCTCGCACGTGCAGTACTACCTGCAGCACTGATTGAAAATGGTGCATGTCGGGCCGAAGCCTGACGGCACGTGCTCAACGTCCGTTCGCCGAGAGCCAGCCTTCGCCGATACACCCGTTATCTGCGAGATACACGGGTGCCACCTGCGTGGCGTTGATCAAACAACCCCGGGGACAACGCGCAACACAGCCCGCGCAGCGGGATGGCGGTCGGCTGCAGCGGTCAGTGCCAAGTGAGGTCAGGCTGCCGATCCGAAGCCATATCAGTCGCGAAGATAAAGATTGACAAGGCTCTGATACGGGATACCCGTATCTTCGGACAGGCCCTTGAAGTAGCCAATGACGTCGTCCCGCATGCGGATAGTGACCTGGCGCTTCAGTTTGGACGCGTAAGGGTTCTAGCAGGACTTCATCCTGGAGAAATCGTGTTCCTGCTTCATGGTGTTGGACCTTCGTAGTGCTTGCGCTCGCCGGAGGATGCCGTGCGCACCAAAAGCAATCGAATGACCTCCTCGCCAGATCGCTCGCAATGGCAAACCACAAGTAGCCGCGAACGGTCACTGAGCCCGAGCATGATGAAGCACTTATTGCGCCTGCTTCGGGTGCCGGTTGTTTCCGGCCGGCGTGTTGAGCACGCTGTGAATCACGTGGTCGTGCTCGAAATACACAATGTACTTGGCATATTCCCAACGGTTGATCACCGGATGCAGGCGCGTATCGCCGCCACGCGGGGCAAGCTTGCGCAACGGCTCGCCATAACGCTTCACGACCTGCGACTTGGTCAGGCCGCGCGCGGGCAGGTTCATGCCTTTCTCCTGCTGCACGCGCTTGATCAGCAAATCGTCGGCGTGTGCCGGCGACGGGGCCAACATGGCGCCCGCGGCAAAAGCCAGCATTGCGAAGGGCAGGGCAACCTTGAACATCATGAAATCTCCATAGCCGGCGCAACGCGCCATGTCAGGCGCTGTTGTAGCAGATGCCGGCAGCCGCTTCCATGGCCCACGTCGCATCCGGCCGTGCCTGCCCGCGGCATGTGATCCTGCGCACACATTTTGTGTCGCCAAATGCCGTTCGTCGGAAAAATGCTACCGCTCGTCAGTCCGACCATGGCATTTCCGGCATTCTTGCCTATGCTGTCAACAGGGGCACAAGGGGATTACCTGCATGTATCCATTCGGCGCGAATCATTTGCGCGGCACCACGCTGTGGCGAAAAGCCGACGGCGGCTTCACCCTGGTCGAATTGATGGTGACCATCTTCGTGGCCGCCATCCTCATGGCTATTGCCGTACCCAGCTTCAAACACATCATTGCCTCCAGCCGGTTGACCACGGTGTCCAACAGTTTGGTCGATGCGCTCAACACCGCGCGCATGGAAGCCATCAAGCGCAACAGTGACACCCAATTTTGCGCCAATGCCGGCAACGGCGACGACACCCTTGGCACGGCTTGCAACAACCAGTTGGGCGCGGTGTACGCGTTGACGGGTGCCAGCGGCGCACAAGTGGCGACGACGGTGCTGGCGCCAGCCTCGTCGGTGCCGGCGTCGGTACGTTATTCCAAAACGGTGGCGGTGCAATACAACGCGCAGGGGCTGGCTCACAAAGTGGGGGCAAGCGGCCCCTATACGGGCACCATTGCCACCGTCTGTTCGACGTCCATTGATTCGGACAACCAGCGCATCATCCGCATGACGACCGGCTCCATTCTCGCCACCACCACCAGTACGGGAGCTTGCCAATGAAGCGCTCGTTGTCTCCATCCTTGCCTTCGCGACGCCGGCAACGCGGCGTCGGCCTGATCGAAGTGCTGATCGCCGTGCTTGTCGTGTCCATCGGTTTTCTCGGTATCGCCGCGCTGCAGGTGTATTCGTTGTCCACCAACAACAGCGCCATGGCACGCTCCATGGCCACCGTCGCCAGCTATTCGATTCTCGATGCCATGCGCGCCGATCGCGATAATGCGAAGAATGGGGCGTACAACACGGCCTCGCCTCTCAAGGCGGGTGAGGACAGTTGCCCTGATGCCGGCGATACGTTGGCCAGTCACCAGCTTCACGAGTGGTGCAAGCAACTGGGCCACACGCTCGGAGCCATCGACACCACGACCGGCAAGATCCATTGCACCAGCGACGGCGATTGCACCGTCACCATCACGTTCGATGACAGCCGTGCGAGCAAGAAGGAAGAAGACGGGTCCGTCGCCGATGGCAGCGACCATCATCAAGTGATCACGGAGGCCATGATATGACGTCGATGATTCTGCCTTCGCACCGGCGCAATGCCGGTTTCACCTTGATCGAATTGATGGTGGCCATGCTGCTGGGCCTGATCGTCATTGCCGGCGTGTCCAGCGTGTTTCTGGCCAACTTGCGGTCGTACCGCTCCAACACGGCGTTGAGCGAAGTGCAGTCCAATGCGCGCATCGCGTTCGAGTTGATGGCGCGGGATATTCGTCAGGCGGGCCTCAGCGGCTGCAATGCACAAAACCCGAAAATCACCAACGTGTATGTGGGTGATGCGAACTGGTGGCCACGTTGGAGCCAGCCCCTGACCGGCTACACCGCAAGCATGGACGATGCCGTTGCGTCCGATCGCGTCGAGGGCACCGATTCGCTGCGCATCACGGGTACCGAAGGTATTGGCGACACCATCGACCCGGATGCTGCCATCGGCAGTGGCGGATCGCCAGACAGCTTCAAGATCACGGCGGCCGACCCGCTCCTGAAGGCGGGTTCGCTGGTCATGGTGTGCAACCCCGTCAACACGGCGATTTTCCAGGTTACCGGAACGGATGGCGTAACGGTCGAACACGAGGACAAGGACACGGCCGACACCGGCAACGCCGGTGTCAACCTGGGCAGTGCCTACGGTGCGGCCAGCCCCGCGCAACTGTATCGCCTGACCGCCAACGACTGGTATGTCGGCCCGTACACGAACAGCGACGGCGACGTGATGGGCAGTTCGTTGTACCGAGTGTCGCTGCAGAGCGATGGCAGCTTTCAAACCGACGAAATGGTACGCAATGTCACCGGCATGACGATCAGTTATCACGTTGCCGGAGACAGCGACTACAAGTCCGCCTCCACGACGACGAAATGGGCGATGGTCGACGCCGTTCGCGTCACGCTCACGCTGCAAAGCGGCAACCAGCGTGCAGGCACCGACGCCCAGCCCATCGAACGTACTTTCACTTCCACCACCACCTTGCGCAACCGGGTGAACTGACATGAATCATGACGCAGGGCAGGCTCGATACCTCACCACGAACCGTGGGGAACATCCGGCAGGGCCCGAATCTCAACAAGGCGTGGCGCTGGTCGTGGCCCTGATCCTGCTCGTGGTCATCACCCTGGTGGGTCTGGCCGCCGTCAGCGGCACCATCATGCAGAACAAGATGGCGTCCAACCAGTACGATCGCCAGATCGCCTTCCAGAGTGCCGAATCAACCCTGCGCGAAGCGAGTGGATGGCTCGCGGATAACCCGGACGACCCGGCGATTCGCGACTGCACCACGGACGACAATCCGTGTCTGACCGACCCGTTCACTGATCCCAACAAAGTAGCGGACGCCGTCCGCACGGCGACGGCCGTGAACAGCCTCGCCACCTCGTCGCCGCAATACGTCGTGGAAAAAGTCGCCGTCGGCGGCGGCGGAGCCGGCACCGGGTGCTCCAGCGCCAACGCCAAACAGCGCGGCGCCGACATCAACGGCGCCTGTCTGGATACGGTCGAGCCGGCCAGCTACTACCGCATCACCGCGCGCAGCGGCGACCCGACGAATGTCGGCAGCCGCGCCATCGTCACCCTGCAATCCGTCGTTCGCCTTCAGTAACCGTGACCGTGCATTCTCATACCGCCAGATACCGGAACATCGACATGATTGATCAGCCCATCACACCCCGCACGGCGTTCAGGGCCGTGGGCCGAACCATGCTGTGCGCGTTGCTCGTCTGTGCGGTCGGCGTCGTCGTCGCGCCGCCGGTTCAAGCGCAGGTACCGACACCGCAAACCGCCCAGGCTTTCGGCCTGCCTCATGCACCCGCACTGAACCCTGCCGACGCCAGCAGCAGCGCGCAATCGGTGCCCATCGATCAGCAGCCCCTGACCATCGCCAAGCCTTTGCCGCCAAATATCGTATTGATGCTGGATGATTCGGGGTCGATGCAATGGGATGTGATGCCTGACTGGGACAACCTCAGCAGTCGCTCCGACCTCGCCGTGATCGACTCTGCTGTAAACGGTGTCTATTACAATCCGTCGGTAACGTACAAGCCACCGCCCAAGGCGGACGGCACCAGTTCGTGGCCTGATGCAAGCTTTGATAGTGCCCCCGTCAACGGGTTTTATACCGATAACGAGCGTCACGAAGTCGATCTGACCACATATGACGGAGGTTACGATTCAAGCACGGCGACGGGGCGTGACGATGGCTATCCGAGCGGGTCGAGCAATCTGCAATATTCCGTGCGCATAGCCGACGTGGGGGCATACGACGCACCCAAAAACTGTCCCAATGGAACCCATAATTCTGGGTCCCAAGATGAATACTGCTATTACAGTCACAACCCATCACCTAAATTCTATGAGTTTCGGGAAAGGGTCAACGGTAGTACAACTTACTATGTAAGCAAGTGCAATAAGGAAGGTGTTACATACAACAAAAGCACGAACAAGTGCATCGATAGTAACAAAATCGAAATTGCCAATGATGACCATTCATGGTCCTGCCCTAGTGGCACCACATCGATCGGCAAAACGACGGTGGATTATAATGATGACCGGGCGATATGCACGAGCTCTTCGCACAATTTTTTCACTTATGCCACGAATGGTGTCAGGCATTATGTTGGAAAGTCAGGCGAGTGTGCCGCCGCGGGGCTGTCGGCGGATGTATGTGTCGACCCGAGTCAGGCAACACCGACTGACTCGACCGTTGCGGCTGACATGAGCGGTGCCGACGTACTTCAAAACGTGGCTAACTGGTTTGCCTATTATCATACACGCATGCTGATGGCGAAAAGCAGCCTCATGAATGCATTCTCCGGACTGGACAAGAATTACCGACTCGGTTTCGGCTCATTGCATAATAATGGTGGTTTTCCGGATAAAATGAGTACGCACAAGTATTCCGGTTACAGACTGGCATTGGTTCACCCTTTCGGAGATGGTTCAAATAAGAGCGACCATAAAACCAAGTTCTGGAATTGGGTTCTTGATCAATATCCGCATAACGGGACGCCGCTGCGGGAATCCCTGGAAGCAATAGGTCAGTATTACGAAACAAGCCAGCCTTGGCAGACCTCTGCCAATGACTCGACCGAACTGGCATGTCGACAATCTTATGCGATCCTGACAACCGACGGTTTCTGGAATGGAAGTGATCCGTCAGATGTTGATGCGGGTACAACCGACAAGGACGGTCCGAAGTATACGGACAGTAAGGGAAACAAGGTTGGCTACACCGCCGCGCCTCCGTATAGTGGCGGCCAAGCTACTACTACTGACTGGTGGGGAAATGAAAATTCCATTCCATCATTGGCTGACGTAGCCACCTATTATTGGGAGAATGATCTTCAACCAAAAATTTCTAATGAAGTACCTGTTTCCGGCAACGCAGATCCGGCATTTTGGCAACACATGACTACATTCACCATTGGCATGGGTTTCGTGCCGACAGGCATTCAGCCTACAGGGACAACGGCGGAACAGATTTTTGATTGGGCGCGCAATGGTGGTACGCCGAGTGACTTTAGGTGGCCCACACCATCGAGCGACGATATAAACAACATCGCTGACCTACTGCATGCAGGTGTTAATGGTCATGGTGGCTTCTATTCCGCTACGTCGCCGCAGGCATTCACCGAGGGCCTGCAGGATGCCTTGAAACGTATTGCTGCACGCAAGGGCAGCGGTGCCAGCCTGTCCGCCTCGTCGTCGACAGTGGGCACCGATACCGACGCCTACGCCTACCAGTCGATGTATCACACCGGAGACTGGAGCGGTTCGCTGTATGCCTATGCACTGGATGACAACGGTGACCCAGCGGACGAGCCAAGCTGGAGCGCAGAGACGCAGATGCCGGCGCCGGATGATCGCAATATCCACACCTACAATCCGGACAAATCGGACAATGGCGGGGACGTTACATTCACGTATGACAACCTGTCCGATGCCGAAAAGACCGCCCTTGGCGATGACACGGACAGACAGCAAAAAATGGTGCAGTATCTTCGCGGCGCACTGATCCAGGGTGACGACTGGCGTGCCCGCCTGACGCTGGGCGATATCGTCGACTCGCAGCCGATCTACGTGGGTGCGCCGGATCCCGATCTTTACTCCGACCCCTCGCTGAATTTCGACGGCTCCAGTGGCTACGAGGAGGACGCGGAAGACAAGAAGGACGTGAGCCCGATTCTGTACGTGGCTGCCAACGACGGCATGTTGCATGGTTTTTATGCCGGCACCGAAAAAACCGACGATTGGAATCCGGGGCAGGAAACCTACGCCTTCCTGCCGCAGGCCGTGATTCTGCATGGGTCGGAAACCGGCAACCACACGATCAGCCAGATTGCCGATCCCAACTACGGTTACCAGAACGGCGGCGTGCCGCACCAGTATTTCAATGACGGCCAACTGACCGTGGCCGACGTGTACATGGACGACAGCTGGAAGGCGATCCTGGTCGGCACCACCGGGCGTGGCCATGCCAAGGCCATCTACGCGCTGGATGTGACGGACCCGAAGGACGTGAAGCTACTGTGGGAAAAGTCGGCCTACACGGACGGTTGCGACAACTGCAGCTACATCGGCCAGATGACCAGCAAGCCGATCATTGCCCAGGTTGCCAATGGCGAGTGGGCCGTGCTGATGGGCAACGGCTACAACAGTGAAAAGAACACGGCCGCCTTGTTGCAATTCAGCCTGTCCAACGGTTCGCTGACGGTACACACCACCGACACCGAAACGGACAACGGCCTGTCCGGCCCGGCCATCTGGATTGCCGACAGCACCAACAACATCAGCACCACCGCGTACGCGGGTGATATCAAGGGTCGTGTGTGGTCGTTCACGTTGAACAATGGCGACAACGCCACCCCGAACACCGACGGCGTCATGTTGTTCACGACGAAAAACAATCAGCCGATTACATCGGCACTGGCCGTGCAGAAAGATCAGTCCACCGGCAAGCTCTGGGTGTTCTTCGGTACCGGCAAGTACCTGACAAGTGATGACAAGGACGAGGATGCCACGCAGACGTGGTACGGCCTGATTGTCGCTGACAAAAACGGCACCCGGGTCGCCGCCGGCAATGACAGCAAGCTTGCGGAACGCGACATCTACACCGGGACGGATGGCGACGGCAACCCGGTGCGCGCCGTCAGTGATGCAAACGAGGTGGATCCCGTCAGTGGAGAAAAGAACGACGGCTGGTATATCGATCTGCCGATGACGGGGGAGCGCATGATCGTCGACAGCCGCTTCCACGGCAGCCTTCTCTATGGCACCTCGATCATTCCCACGGTTACCGATGTGTGCAATCCATCCGGTTCCGGCTGGGTGATGGCGATCAATCCCTTCACCGGCACCAATCCGGATTGGAAGGTATTCGGCAGCTCAATGAAAGATGCAGATGGGAAAACACGAAACACCGGCGGCATTCATTTCGGCTCCATGCCCAATGCGCCGATTTTCGTGAGAGCCAAGAATGCAGATGATGGCAGCCACATGCTGACCAGTACATGGAGCGGCGACATGAAGGAAACCGATGTGAGCCCGCCAGCGGGCGGTGGCTTGAAAGCCGAACGCATATCATGGCGCGAAGTCGTCTCCGACTGAGTTTCAACGCAGAGAATCCCGTGATGAAACAACACAAGATCTTGTCCAAACGCGCAGGCTTCACCCTGCTCGAACTGATGATCGTGGTGGCCATCATCGCCATCCTCGCCGCCATCGCCATACCGTCCTACGGACGTTATGTGGTGCGCACCAAACGCGCCGCCGCGGAAGCTTGTCTGTCGCAGTACGCCAATTACATGGAGCGTTTCTACACCACGAACATGAGCTACAAACTGGATGATTTACCGCAGATCAGTTGCGCGGGCGGCAGCGAGACGGGCGATGATTACAACTACACGATCCCCAACTCGTCCGACACGACCTACACCCTGCATGCGACGCCGCAAGGTGGGCAGCAGGAGCGTGACACCAAATGCGGAACCCTGAGTCTGGACCAGACCGGACAGCGCGGGATCTCCGGTTCGGGCACGGTGGAGCAGTGCTGGTAATTGAAAAGCCGGGTGCAACATTGCGCCCACACCGGTTGCGCGCCAGTGACAAGCTGCCGGCACCGTTCGGGATCGGGCCGGTGTTTGGCCCGGTTTGGGCAATATGCAGGCAACGGAGACAAAAACGCCACCGCAAGGGTGGCGTTTTTGCTTGAAACATATGGTGGGCGGTACAAGGGTCGAACTTGTGACACCTGCCGTGTGAAGGCAGTGCTCTACCACTGAGCTAACCGCCCCGAAGGGAGCGCTGCATTTTACGCAGATGTCCGGGGCGGGTCAACGGGATTTTGTGCGGTGCGCGGGCGGACGTTGTCCGCCATGGCGGGCAATGCCCTCCCTGCGCTTTGCGGCGTGGATGTCACGAGACAACGAGGTGCAGGTGAATGATCGTGCAGCGGCGCGAGGCGGTAGGGCGGGCACTGCCCGCCGTCGCGGGTCCGGCCAGTGCGGTCAATGCAAAGCCTGTTCCTTGATCTGGTGGATTTCGTCGCGGACG
>CAZSOU010000096.1:0-9918 GCA_964608595.1 uncultured Rhodanobacteraceae bacterium | reverse complement strand
GGCGGGTCATACGCAGACGCCCACAGCTGCGTCGAGCAGTGCAAAATCCAATGCCATGCCCGGCATGAACATGCCTGCGGCGGCAGCGTCCACAGCGGGCGAACCAGCTGCCGGCACGTCCACCCCCGCGAATGCCGTCCCGAAAGAACCCGCGTCGAAGGCGATGCCCAGCATGTCGATGGACATGCCCATGCCAGCAACATCAAGTTCGGTGGGTGACGGAGGCCAGCCATGATCGCCAGGCTGATCCGTTGGTCGATCGCCAATCGCGGCATGGTCCTGCTGGCGGCGCTGGCGCTGGCTATCGTCGGCACGATCTCGATGCTGCGCATCCCGCTCGATGCCATCCCCGACTTATCGCCGACCGAAGTGATCATCAAAACGTCCTGGCCGGGGCAGCCTCCGCAGGTGGTTCAGGACCAGGTGACGTATCCGTTGACCACTACGATGTTGGCGGTACCCGGCGCCACGGCCGTACGCGGCGACTCCCTCTTCGGCACGTCGTTCGTGTATGTCATCTTCGATGAGGGCACCGATTTGTACTGGGCACGCTCACGCGTACTGACGTACCTCAGCCAGGCCCGCGCCAAGTTGCCGCCGGACGCCAATCCGGTGCTGGGACCCGATGCCACCGGTGCGGGCTGGATCTACAAGTACGCGCTGGTCGATACCAGCGGCCAATACGACTTGGGCCAGTTGACCGCCATCCAGAACTGGTTCCTGCGCTATCGCCTCAAGACCGTCCCCAACGTCGCCGAGGTGGCAACGATGGGCGGCATGCAAAACGCCTGGCAAATCGTGCTCGACCCCGAGGCATTGGCCTCGCGCGGATTGATGGTGCCGCAGGTGGAGGCCGCGATCAAAGCCGCCAATGGCGCGGCCGGCGGGTCAGTGATCGAGCAAGGCGAAGCCGAGATGATGGTCACGAGCGTGGGTTATCTCCAAACCCGCGGGGATTTTGCTCGGATTCCTGTCGCAACCAGCAAGAACGGCACGCCGGTGTTGCTGCGCGAGGTAGCGAAGATCCGCCGTGCCCCAACGGCGCGTCGCGGCATCGCCGAGCTGGACGGCCAAGGCCAGGTGGTGGGCGGCATCGTCATCATGCGCCACGGCAAGAATGCGCTGAAGACGATCAAGGCGGTCAAGGCGCGCCTCGCTGAACTCAAGAAGAGCCTGCCGCCGGGCGTCAAAATTGTGCCCACGTACGACCGGTCCAAACTGATCCACCGCTCGGTGACCAACATCGGCGAGAAACTCATCGAAGAATTCATCATCGTGGCGCTAGTGTGCCTGCTGTTCCTGTTCCACTTGCGATCATCGCTGGTCGCGATCATCACGCTGCCGCTGGGCGTGCTGACCGCATTCATCGTGATGGATGCGCAAGGGGTGTCGGCCAACATCATGTCGCTGGCCGGTATTGCCATCGCCATCGGCGAAATGGTGGATGCCGCGGTAGTGATGATCGAGAACACGCACAAGCATCTTGAGGTTTGGCGAGATGCACACCCCGATCAGCGCGAGCCGAAAGGCGCGGAACGCTGGAAACTGGTGTCCGACGCCGTGATCGAGGTCGGCCCAGCGTGCTTCTTCAGTCTGCTTGTGATCGCCTTGTCGTTCGTGCCCGTGTTCGCCCTGGGCGGCGAAGAAGGCAAGCTGTTCAATCCGCTGGCCTACACCAAAACCTACTCGGTGGCCGCTGCGGCCGGGCTGTCAGTCACGTTGGTGCCCGTGTTGATGGGTTATCTGGTGCGCGGGCGCATCCGGCGCGAGCAGGCCAACCCGGTCAACCGGTTGGTGCGCGCGATCTACCAGCCGATGCTCGCTTGGGCGATGCGTATGCCGTGGACCGTCGTAGCTGTTGCCATTCTTGTGCTTGCAACAGCGCTGCTGCCACTGTCACGGCTCGGCACCCAGTTCATGCCGCCGCTCAATGAGGGCACGCTGCTGTACATGCCGACGGCATTGCCGGGAATTTCCGCTGGCAAGGCGGCGCAATTGGTACAGCAGACCGATCGCATGCTGAAAACCGTGCCCGAAGTCGCGCACGTGTTCGGCGTGACCGGTCGTGCACAAACGGCGACGGACAACGCGCCGCTCAACATGTTCGACAGCACTATTACCTTCAAGCCGAAAAGCGAGTGGCCGCCGGGCATGACCATGGCCAAAATTCGCGAACAACTGAATCATGCGGTGCAGGTACCGGGACTCGTCAACTTGTTCGTGTACCCGATTCGCACGCGCACGGAAATGCTGGTGACGGGGATCAAGTCACCGATCGGCATCAAGGTTATGGGACCCGATGTCGGCGAGTTGCAACGGCTGGCTGTGCATATTGCGCATGTCGCACAGGGCGTGGCGGGTGTCACCTCGGCGGTGGCCCAACGCAGCAACGGCGGGCGCTACGTGCGTATCAAGGTTCACCCGGACATCGCCGCCCGTTACGACCTTACCCAGCACGACATCCAGGCGTTGATTGCCACCGTAGTTGGCGGCGCGCCGATCGGTCGCACCATCCAGGGGCTGCAACGGTTCCCGATCGTCTTGCGCTACCCGCGTACGGCACGCGATTCAGTGGCCGCATTGCGCGACCTGCCAATCGTGGCGCCCGGCGGTGCGCAGCTCACGCTGGGCCAGGTCGCAGACGTTCGTGTGACCAACGGGCCGCCGATGCTGAAGAGCGAGGCCGGTGTACCGACGTCGTTCGTTTTTGTCGACACCTCCAGCAACGACTTGGGCGGCATGGTGGCCAAGCTCCAGCGCGCCGTGGGGCAACAAGTCACGTTGCCCGCAGGCTATACCCTGACGTGGGCTGGGCAGTTCCAGGCTTTGCAGCGCGCCAAGGCGCGCATGAACCTGGTGGTGCCCGCGACGATCATTATCGTGTTCCTGCTGGTCTACCTGATCTTCCGTGACGCCGCTCAGGCGTTGATCATCCTCGCGACCGTTCCATTGGGGTTGGTTGGTGGCCTGTGGCTCGTGTGGCTGCTGGGATACGCCGTGTCGGTCGCGACCGTGGTCGGATTCATCGGCCTGGCCGGCATTACTTGTGAATTCGGCGTGGTGCTGGTGCTGTACCTTCGGCAAGCCTGGCAGCGCCGGATCGAGGCCGGCCAACTGACGGGCGCCGCACTGGATGATGCCGTTCACGAAGGCGCGCTGCTACGCGTGCGCCCGATTGCCATGACCGTGGTCGTGATCCTGGCCGGTCTGCTGCCGATCATGCTCATCGGCGGCACCGGTTCGCTACTGGCGCGCAGCATTACCGCCCCCATGGTCGGGGGCATGGTCACCTCACCGATCCTGTCCATGCTGGTGATTCCGGCGGCGTTCCGGTTGCTCGAACGCCGGCGGTTACGCAAACGCAACGAGCAACATCCCATTCAAACCGAGGAAAACAAATCATGAAAACACATACGATCCTGTTGAGCGCTATCTTGATGGCGACCGCGGCACCTGCCTTTGCGCAGGCCACTTCGGGTAGCCAGGACATGCCGATGCACCAAGGCAAGCAAGACATGCCGGTGCCCCAGGAGGGCTCCCACATGAAGATGAGGATGAACTGCATGCACATGCACAAAGGTATGCAAGGCATGAAGATGGGCAAGAACATGCCATGTGCCAACCAGACCGCGCAGGCGACGGGCGTGATCGAGGCGATTGATACAGCCAAGCGCACGGTCACGATCAAGCACCAGGCCATCCCATCCATCCACTGGCCAGCGATGACCATGACCTTCAAGGCCGATCCGCCAAGTTTGCTGAAAGGCCTCAAGGTCGGCGAAAGGGTGAACTTTACCCTCCACCCAGCTGGCATGAACAGCACGGTAACGGCGATCGCACCAGCTAAAAGCGCCGGGCATTGAGTTTCCACAAGCTGTTTCCACGAATGCACCCGCAGGCGCGAGACCGCCGGCGGCGTGCGTTCGGAGCGGACGCTCCGCATAAACCCGGCTCCAGAGTTGCGCGACGAGGGTGTACAGGCTATGTTCCGGCCATGCGCCTCTCCTTGCATCGCATTCGCCGTTCGCGTGGTCTTCGGATCATGGCGGCCTTGGCGTGCTTGATGCTGGTGCTGACATCGGCGCCGGTGATGGCATCAAGTATGCCGATGCCGGGGATGGCTAACATGGCGACCATGCAAGCATCGATGTCATCATCACGCCACCTGGCCAACAGTCAGACGCCGGTTGGTCAGATGCCCGCGTGCTGCCAAGGGCAAGGTGGCCAACCCGGCACGATCGTCTGCCATTGCCCGGTGATGTGCGGCAGCATGTTGCCGTCTCTGCCCGCAATGTCTACCACGTGCGGGCATGTTGCCGTGATCTATCCACGGCTGACTGACGAACGGGGGCCATCACCGGTCCCGCGTTCGCCACTGCGACCCCCGATCGCCTGATTCCTGCCGCGGCGCTGCAACGCGCCGCACACCGAGCCTCGATCCGCCGTGCCAGACACGGCGGTGTCGAGTGTTCCCTCGCCATGGCTGCGCCACGCACGCCTGCAGGAATTCGAGATGAAACAGAAAAACCTTCCGCCGGGACTGAATGTCCCGATGCCTTCACGCCGCCGCTTCGTGCAAGGGCTGGTTGTGGGCGGTACCGCCGCCATGCTCGGCGGCTTTTTGAAACCTGCGTGGGCAGCACAAAGCCTGGGCGTGCCCAGTACGCAAAGCATGGGCGAACCCGGTGTGTTGTCGGGCACCCAGTTCGCACTGGAAATTGCCGAAACGCCGGTCAACTTCACGGGCAAGGCGAGGCACGCGACTACAGTCAATGGCCTGCTTCCGGGTCCGCTGCTCCGATGGCGCGAGGGCACCACCGTTACGCTGCGTGTTACCAACCGGTTGCGCAAGTCAACTTCGATTCACTGGCACGGAATCCTGTTGCCTTTCCAGATGGACGGTGTCCCCGGCATCAGCTTTCCGGGCATCGCACCGGGTGAAACCTTTGTCTATCGCTTTCCGGTCAAGCAAAGCGGCACCTACTGGTACCACTCGCATAGCGGTTTCGAAGAGCAGGTCGGCCTGTATGGTCCGCTCGTGATCGATCCGGCCGGTCCCGACCGGATCCAGGCCGATCGCGATTACGTGGTGATGCTCAATGACTGGACGGATGAGAACCCCGAAACCGTCTTCGCCAATCTCAAGAAAATGGGCGATTACTACAACTACGGTGAGCCCACCGTGCGCGATTTCATCGCCGACGTGCAGCGCGAAGGAATGAAGGCCGCGCTCGCCGAACGCAAGATGTGGAACGAGATGCGAATGAGCCCGCGCGACCTGATGGACGTCACCGGCGCGACCTACACCTATCTGATGAACGGCGTGACGCCGGCCGGCAACTGGACGGGGCTCTTCAAGCCCGGCGAACGGGTGCGGCTGCGTTTCATCAACGGCTCGGCCAACAGCTACTTCGACGTGCGCATCCCGGGGTTGAAGCTGTCCGTGGTGGCGGCCGATGGGCAGGATGTCGAACCGGTAGCGGTAGACGAGTTCCGGATCGGCACTGCCGAGGTCTATGACGTGATCGTCGAGCCGCGGGAAGACCGCGCCTACACCATCTTTGCCGAGTCGATGACTCGCGACGGCTATGCACGCGGCACGCTGGCTCCGCGCGCTGGTATGCAGGCGGAGGTGCCACATCTTGACCCGCTACCCACGCTGTCGATGGTGGACATGATGGGCGCGATGGCAGGAAGCGGCATGTCCGGTATGCATGGCATGGGCCACGACGCGATGCCCGGGATGGACATGGGCGGCCCGCTCGACCCCGCTGGCATGAAGAAAGCGCACCACGCACGCACCGAATACGACAACCCGAATGTCGACATGCGCGTGGACATGCCGCGCACCAATCTCGACGATCCTGGCGTCGGCCTGCGCCACACCAACCGGCGTGTACTGACCTATGCCGACCTGCACACCATCGGCGGGTCGCTGTATCCGCACGAGCCGATCACCGATGAAATCGAATTGCACCTGACCGGCAACATGAATCGTTTTGTCTGGGGCTTTGACGGCCTGAAGTTCTCACAGGCCAAACCAGTGCACTTCCCCTACGGCAAGCACCTGCGCCTGATTCTGTGCAACGACACCATGATGACCCACCCGATCCATCTGCATGGCATGTGGAGCGAGCTGGAATCGCCGGAGCAAAAGTTCCAGGTACGCAAACACACCATCAGCGTGCAGCCGGCGCAGCGCGTCACCTATCGCGTGAAGGCCGACGCGCTGGGTCGCTGGGCCTACCACTGCCACCTGCTCTATCACATGGAAGCGGGCATGTTCCGGGAGATCGTGGTGTCATGAAAACGATCACACGCAACTTGAGTTTGGTCGCCATTCTGTCCCTCGCGTTCATGACCACGCCTGCGTTCGCGCAGAGCTCGATGCAGGGCATGGACATGTCGCAAACGCAACCTCCCACGAAGAAGCCGGAAAAACCGACCACCGAGGGGAAAACGCACTCAGATAAGGGAAAGCAGCCTCAGCAACCTGCCGCGCATTCGATGTCGGGTATGGACATGTCCTCCATGTCGGGTATGCCGACACCAACGCAACTACCGGCGACGAAGCAGCCGCCAGCGCAGAAGACGCCAGCACAGAAAGAGAAGCCTGCTGAGCATTCGATGTCAGGCATGGACATGTCCTCGATGCCGAACATGGTCATGCCGCCGCCACAGCAACAGATGCCGACCGGTGCCCACACCCAACATGCAGGCTCGATGTCCGGCATGGACATGCATAAATCGCCCATGTCGTACATGCCGATGCAGCCGCCGCCCAACGTGACCGGCGAATTGCAGGTACTCGATATCGGCGCGCAAATCGGCGTCCGGCCGGTCGTGCGTGGGCTCAATGGCGGAGCCATGCAGATGGACATGCAGGGCATGCAGATGCAGGGTGGCGAGGCGCCGCCGGATGCGCGCAGCGCGGATTATTCAGACGGCATCGGTTACGGCCCCCTGGGGCCGCCGGTCATGGCAGGTGAAAAGCCCCTTGCGATGCTCTTGATCGACCGCCTGGAGTACTTCAACGGTCGTGACGGAAACGGTGTCGCGTTGGATGCACAGGGTTGGTACGGCACCGATACGAACAAATTGTGGGTCAAAGTCGAGGGCGAACGCAGCACGGGACGTCTGCAGAATTTGCGCACTGAAGCACTCTGGGCCCACCCGATCGGCATCTATTGGAACACCCAGCTTGGCATTCGCCACGACTTTGGTGTCGGCCCCGATCGCACCTGGGCCGCGTTTGGCGTGCAAGGCCTCGCCCCGTACTTTTTCGACATCGAAGCGACTTTTTACGTGGGCCAGGCGGGGCGCACCGCGTTCCGGTTCGAGGCGGAATACGAACTGCTGCTGACGCAGCGCCTGATCCTGCAACCGCGGTTTGAGGTCAATCTGTACGGTCGGGATGATCCACAACTCGGCATCGGTGCCGGCCTATCCGACGCAGCACTCGGTTTACGGCTGCGCTACGAATTCAGCCGCAAATTCGCGCCGTATGTCGGTGTGGAATGGGAGCGCAAGTTTGGCAAAACCGCCGATTTTGCGCGCAATGCGGGTGAGCCCACTTTCGATCCGCGCCTCGTTGCGGGTCTTCGTCTCTGGTTTTGAGGAAAACTACCGTGAAAAGACATGTCAGATACATCACCACCGTGGTCGTCCTGCTGATCGTGATCGTGGCCGGGCTCGGCTTTTTCGTCTACTCGGGCATCTACAACATCGGTGCCGACGCCCATCACACCAAACCGGTATATGCGGTTCTGCAAACCTTGCGTAATCGCTCCATCCACGTGCGCTCCGAAGACATCAAGGTGCCGAACCTCAATGACCCTCAGTTGATCTTGAAAGGCGCCGGTCAATACGCCGCGATGTGCACAAGCTGCCACCTGCAACCGGGCGTGGAAAATTCGGAACTGCGTGCAGGCATGTACCCCCAACCGCCCAACCTCTCCAAGGTACGTCTTAGTCCACAGGATGAATTCTGGGTCATCAAGCACGGAATCAAGATGAGCGCGATGCCTGCTTGGGGTGTCAACCACGACGATCCCACCATCTGGAGCATGGTCGCCTTCCTGCAGAAGCTGCCAGACATGACGCCGGCGCAATACAAGGCCATGGTCGCCATCGCGCCGCCGGATGAAGACATGGATATGGGCGGTATGGGTCACACACATGGGCATACGCATGAAGAGGCCGATCACGACGGTCGTGAGGGTCATCAAGCAAAACCGGCCCCCGCGATGTCCGCCATGCCTGGCATGACGCAAAACGTGCAAGCGCCTGCTCATGCGAGTACGGCGCACCGCCACTGAACAACGGCGATCGGCGGTTGTCTGCTCCAAGGACGCAAGCGCGACCGCTAGCGTCCTGTGTTGTGCTGATGTTGTGCCTCACGCAGGCATTGCAGCTACTCGCGCTTGCGCATGTATCGTTTTCCACCGCAGGGTTGCATCGCGCAAGCTATTGGCCTCCACGGTTCTGTTCTACCTCGTGTTCGTGGTGTGAGTGATCGTCCGGCGCCTCGCCTGACCAGGCACGAGCATGCAACGAGCGATCTCCGTATTTGGTAGACAATTGCGCCGATGAAGCACACGTCCTTTGCATCTGCTGCCGCAGCCGCCTTGGCAGCGGCCCTGTTGTTCGGCGCCAGCACGCCGCTCGCCAAGCAACTCCTGCACGATCTTTCCCCCGTGTTGCTGGCCGGACTGCTCTACCTCGGGAGCGGTATCGGACTCGGCATCATCCGCTTGATTCGCGATCGTGGTTGGCGCATGCCAAGCATGTCGGCGCGCGAATGGTTATGGCTTGCGCTCGCGATTGGCTTCGGCGGTGTCCTTGGCCCACTGGCGCTGATGGTGGGCTTGACGCGCACATCGGCGGCCACCGCTTCATTGTTGCTGAACCTGGAAGCGGTACTGACGGCCGTGCTGGCGTGGGTCGTGTTTCGGGAAAACGCCAACCGCCGCATCGTCGTGGGCATGGCGCTGATCGTGGCTGGCGCGCTGCTGCTTGCATGGCAGGGCCCGGCGCATGGCTTTGGCTGGCGCGCAATTTTGGTGGCGGGCGCCTGTCTATGTTGGGCACTCGACAACAATTTTACCCGCAAGGTTTCGGCCAACGATGCGCTGTTTCTGGCCGGCGCCAAGGGAACCGTGGCCGGTGTCGTTAACACCGGTATTGCCTTGGTGCTTGGCGCGCACATACCAGGCGTATTCGAAGTCGGCGAGACGATGGTGGTCGGGCTACTCAGCTATGGCATCAGCCTCGTGTTGTTTGTCCTAGCTTTACGCGGGGTTGGTGCTGCACGCACTGGCGCCTATTTTTCGACCGCACCATTCTTCGGTGCAGCTGTCGCCATTCTTGCCTTCGGTACACACACTTCACCGGGTTTCTGGGCGGCTGCGGTGCTGATGGGCGCCGGCGTCTGGTTGCACCTGACCGAGCACCACGCGCATTGGCACACACACGCGGCGATCACGCATACCCATGCACACGTGCATGACATTCACCACCAGCACACCCATGACTTCCCGTGGAATGGTGCCGAGCCCCACACCCACGAACATACACACGTGCCGCTGACACATTTCCATCCGCACTATCCCGACGCACACCACCAGCACCCGCATACCTGACCCACGTCGACATCTTGGTGCCCCCCCATCTTGGATGAGAGGATCGGGTCGCGGGACTGACACCTGCGGTGCGGTCACTGTCGCGAGTGAGCTGTAATCGGGCGGCGGCGATCAACTGACCTCTCCGCGATACTGGTCAACTTCCTGGCGTGCGCGGTCAGTTTGTGCGACAGCGGCGGTCAGATTCAGTGGCGATGCCGGTCAACTGATTGGTTTTTTGCAATATAGCTAAGTGTCAAGGGTGTCAGGGTAAAATCGTTTGTTTTTTAGAAAAAAT
>CAZSOU010000095.1:0-9919 GCA_964608595.1 uncultured Rhodanobacteraceae bacterium | reverse complement strand
AAGGCATCATCATGGTCGGCGAGATCGGCGGCAGCGCCGAGGAAGACGCCGCCGAATTCATCAGCGAGTACGTCACCAAGCCGGTCGTGAGCTTCATTGCCGGTGCCTCCGCGCCTCCGGGCAAGCGCATGGGCCATGCCGGTGCCATCATTTCCGGCGGCAAGGGTACGGCCGAAGCCAAGTTCGAAGCGCTGGAGAAAGCCGGCGTCACGACCGTCAAGTCGCCTGCCGATCTGGGCAAGACGCTGGCGGCAAAAATGAAGTGACGCGCGTCACCGCGTGAATCTTGCACGGGCGGCCGGTGGCTGCGACGATGCCGGAGTCGGGCCTTGATGTTCAGCCTTGCTTCGCCATGTGTTGCCGTACCGGCCGTTCCTGCGTTGCAAGGCATGGTCGCCGCGGGAATCGTTTTCATGTCGATGACCGCCGGGCCGGGGCCGGCAGCGAACTGCAGGCTGTGTCCGTGATCCGGTGAAAACCGGCCCGGAAAACGGAATCGGGCTGTGGCCGGATGATGGTTCCGCACGGACAAGTCGACGTAAGATGTCTCGCATGCCGCAAATGGTGACGGCATGATGAAGCGTCGAATGCTCCGCAGCAGCCTTGCCCCCTCACTCGACACTATCTCAGGTCATCAGGAACCCCCGCATGAGCCGTCTGCGTTTTGCCCTGGCCCAGCATGATTTCCCCGTCGGAGCCGTTACCGCCAATGCTGCGCGGGTGCGACACCTGATGGCCGAAGCCGAGCGTCATGGCGCCGCCTGGGTGACCTTCCCCGAAATGGCATTGAGCGGCTATCCGCCGGAAGATCTTCTGCTCAGGCCGAGCTTCATCAAGACCTGCGCACAACAGTTGCACGCGTTGGCGGCCGACGCCGATGGCTGCGCGGCTATCCTGGGCTATCCGCATCAGGACGAAAGCGGCCACCTGTACAACGCGGCGGCCGTCCTCGACGGCGGGCGCATGCGGCAATGCGCGTACAAGCAGGTGCTGCCCAATTACGCGGTGTTCGATGAAAAACGTTATTTCGCGCGCGGCAATGCCACCTGCGTGTTCGAAACCAAAGGCGTGCGCGTGGGCCTGCTGGTGTGCGAAGACATCTGGAGCGACACGCCCGTGGCGCAAGCCGCAGACGCCGGCGCCGAGTTGATACTGGTTGTCAATGCGTCGCCCTGGGACACCGGAAAGCGTGCGCAACGCGAAACGCTGCTGGCGCGCCATGCGCGCTCCAGCGGTTGCGCCATCGCCTACGTCAATCTCGTCGGCGGCCAGGATGATCTGCTGTTCGACGGCGGATCCATGCTGATCAATGCCGACGGCACCATCGCCGCCCGCGCGCCGGCATTCGACGATGCGTTGCTGTATTGCGAATTCGACGCGCAGTCACGCACCTTGCATGCCGACGATTGGCCACCCTTGCATGGCGTCGACGACGACGCGGTGTTGTATGCGGGGCTGGTGCGTGGCCTGCGCGACTACGTGCAGAAAAACGGTTTCAGCGACGTGTTGCTGGGCCTTTCCGGCGGCATTGATTCGGCGTTGACGCTGGCGTTGGCCGTGGACGCGCTGGGCCCCGCGCGCGTGACCGCCGTGATGCTGCCTTCGCGCTTCACCTCCGACATCTCGCTGGAGGGTGCGCGTGCCCAGGCCGAAACCCTGGGCGTTGCCTACGATGTGGTGCCGATCGAATCCTCGCTCGAGGCCATGCTGGACACGTTGCAACCGGCGTTTGACGGCAAGTCGCCCGACACCACCGAGGAAAACCTGCAGGCACGCATTCGCGGCGCCATGCTGATGGCGCTGAGCAACAAGCACGGCAAATTGCTTCTGGCCACCGGCAACAAGAGCGAAATGGCCGTCGGTTACTCCACTCTCTACGGCGATATGTGCGGGGCCTATGCGCCCCTGAAGGACGTATACAAGACGGTGGTGTATCGGCTGGCCCGGTGGCGCAACGGCGTGTCCGGTCCCGAGGCTCGGGATGCCGAATCCGGCAACGCGGCGCGTCCCGCCATCCCGTGGGCGGTGATAGAGCGCCCGCCCTCGGCCGAATTGCGCGCCGATCAGACCGATCAGGATTCGCTGCCGCCCTACGACGAGCTCGATGTCATCCTCGAACAATTCATCGAGGACGACAAAGCCCAGGCCGACATCATCGCCGCCGGACACGACGCCGCCATCGTGCATCATGTGGTCCGGTTGGTGCTGATCAACGAATTCAAGCGCCGTCAGGCGGCGCCGGGTCCCAAAGTCACGCGGCGTGCTTTCGGCCGCGAGCGCCGCTACCCGATCAGCTCCGCCTGGCGCTGACCGGCGACAGGCGATCCAGCCCGGTGCGCTCGGCGCTCGCGTATCGCGAGGAACTGCCGCCCCGTCCGTTGCGAGCTGTCCGAGCCTCGAACCACGCTTCAGTGATGTCCGGAAAACGGAATCATGCGCCGCAGCGTGGATGCCGAATGCGGCCAGTCATGGTCGGTCAGATAAGGGTGATCGGGGTAGTTGAGCTTGAGCACGGCCACGGTCTTGTCGGCCAGCTTGTCCATGCCCAGTTCGCGGTAGCTGCGTGCCTCGATGGCCAGCGCGTCGCCCGTCTGCGGCGCTTCCTGATAATGCTGGATCACGTATTTGGCGCGGTGTGCCGCGGCGACGTAATCGCGATTGTGCAGGTAGAACCTGGCCACGTTGATTTCGAATTGGGCCAGGCCGTTGCGCAGGTAGATCATGCGCTGGCGCGCATCGTCGGCGTATTTGCTGTCCGGGAAACGACGCGTGAGTTTGCTGAAGTCGTCAAACGATTCCAGCCGATAGCCCTGGTCGTGGCGCGAACGGCTGTCGCGGCCGAAGATGCGCTGCGCGAAGTGTCCGCCGCGCCTGAAATTGATCAGCCCGCGCAGATAATAGGCATAGGCCACGTGTTCCTGCGCGGGGTAGGTCTTGATGAAGCGGTCGATGGTGGAATACGCATCATCCGGCTTGCCGTCCTTGAACTGCGCATAGGCCAGTTCGATCTGCGATTGCTGGTTGTATTTGCCGTAGGGAAAACGTGCGATCAGACGCTGGTAAGCTTTCTCCGCGGCCGCATAGTCGCCATTCTGCAGCGATTCGTGGGCGGTTTGATACAACGCGTCCACCGGCATGGTATTGATGTCGCCCTTGCTTTCGAACATCGCACACGATGCCAGCAGGAAGACGATGGCGATGACGCCGAGCAGTTTGAATATGCGCATAAGTGGAGAAGACATGCCTGTTGAGCGAACGACCATGATAGCGGAAACCGGCCGGCGGGCAGGGGGCAGGTCGTGAATGCCGTCCACCACCAGGGCGAGATCCCGCTGGATCTGGCCGGACAACGCTTGGATCAGGCATTGGCCGAAATGTTCCCCGATTATTCGCGCTCGCGCCTGGCGCAGTGGATCAAGGCCGGTGCGGTGCGTGTCGATGGCATCGACCCGACCGTGCGCCAGCGCGTGCATGGGGGCGAAAACGTCGTCATCGAGGCCGAAATCAAGCCGGAAATCGACTTGCGCCCGGAGCCCATGGACCTCGATATCCGTCATGAAGACGACGACATCCTGGTGCTCGCCAAACCGGCCGGGCTGGTCGTGCACCCGGGCGCCGGCAATCCGGACGGCACACTGCTCAACGGGTTGCTGCATCACGATCCGCAACTGGTCAACCTGCCGCGCGCCGGCATCGTGCACCGACTCGACAAGGACACCTCGGGGCTGATGGTGGTGGCGCGCTCGCTGCCGGCGCACACGGCGCTGGTGGCCATGCTGTCACGCCATGACGTGGAGCGGCAGTACGAGGCGGTGATCAAGGGCGCGCTGATCGCCGGCGATACCGTGGATGCGCCGCTGGGCCGGCATCCGCGCGATCGCCTGCGCCAGGCCGTTCGCGATGCCGACACCGGCAAGCGGGCCGTCACCCATTACCGCCTGCGCGAACGTTATCGCGCGCACAGCCTCGTCCAGTGCCGCCTGGAAACCGGCCGCACCCATCAGATCCGCGTGCACATGGCGCATGTCGGGCACCCGTTGGTGGGTGATCCGCTGTACGGCGGCCACCTGAAGCTGCCCAAGGGCGCCGGCGATGAACTGACGGCCATCTTGCGCGGGTTTCACCGCCAGGCGTTGCACGCCGAGCGCCTGGCTTTCCGTCATCCGGTCAGCGGCGAAGCGATGACGTTCGACGCCGCGCGCCCGGCCGACATGCAGGCCCTGATCGACGCCTTGCGCGCCGATGCCGGCTGAGGGCGCCGTGATGCACGATGCTTGGATATTTCCCGACTGGCCGGCGCCGCACGGCATTCGCGCTGCGGTGACCACGCGTTCCGGGCCCGGCCTGTCGGCGCCGCCGTTTGCCCGCTTCAACCTCGGGCTGCGAAGCGGCGATGATGTCGAATCGGTACGTGGCAACCGCGGAGCCTTGCAACAGGCGCTGGACCTGCCTGCCGCGCCGCGCTGGTTGCGACAGGTGCATGGAACGACGGTGGCGCAGCTTGGCCCGTTGCCGAGCGAAGATGAACCCGAAGCCGACGCCGCCGTGTCGCACATTCCCGGCACGGTGCTTGCCATCCTCACGGCCGATTGCCTGCCGGTATTGTTCTGTTCCGAGCATGGCGAGGCCATCGGCGCCGCACATGCCGGCTGGCGCGGCCTGGCCGCCGGTGTGCTGGAGGCGACCGTCGCGGCCATGGCGGTGCCGGCGGGCGCGATCATGGCCTGGCTCGGGCCGTGCATCGGCGGCGCATCCTATGAAGTCGGCGACGAGGTCCGCGATGCGTTCGGTGCTGACCGGGCGCCTGCCGACGCGTTCGTCGCCACGCGCCCGGGTCACTGGCGTGCCGACCTTGCGCGGTTGGCGCGATGGCGTCTGGCCGCCATCGGCGTTACTCGCGTCCACGGAGGCGGATTCGACACCTTCACCGACGAGCGTCTGTACTCCTACCGCCGCGAAGGCCCGCGCAGCGGCCGCTTTGCCAGTCTGATCTGGATGTGACCCCCTTTTTCATGCGGGCGGTCCGGCGCGCGCTCAAGCGTGCGCGCGGGCAAGGGTGTCGAGAAAGCTGCTGCGCCAGGCGGCGATGTCGTAGCGGGTCAGTACGTTCATCATCGCCTGCCAGCGTTCCTTGCGTTCGGCCAGCGGCATGGCGAGTGCGTGTTCCAGTGTTTCGGCGACGCCGTCCTCGTCGTGCGGGTTGACCGGCAGCGCCGAGTCCAGTTCTTCGGCGGCGCCGGCAAAGCGTGACAACACCAGCACCCCGGGGTTTTCAGGGTCCTGGCAGGCCACGTATTCCTTGGCGACCAGGTTCATGCCGTCGCGCAACGGCGTCACCAGCCCGACGCGCGCCAGGCGGTAATACCCGGCCAGCGTGTCGTACGGCACGGTCTGGTTGACGTAGCGGATGGGGACCCAGTCGGGCGCGGCCAGCGCACCGTTGATGTGACCGGCGCGGCGCTCCAGTTCGCGGCGAATCTGCCGGTATTCGGGCACGTCACTGCGCGACGGCGGCGCCACTTGCAGCAGGCAGACGCGGTTGCGCCAGTTGTCCGATTTTTCCAGCATGCAGGCGAACGCATCAAAGCGCTGCAGCAGACCCTTGGAATAATCCAGCCGATCCACGCCGATCATCAATGCACGGTCGTTGAGACTGTAGCGGAGCCGTCGCGTCGGCTCGCTGTCGGCCGCCGCCCGGGCGATCGCCTGGGCGCCGGCGGTGTCGATGCTGATGGGAAAGTGTCCGGCACGAAACTGGTGGCCGTCGGGCAGGGCGATGATGCCGTCGTCCTTCAGGTCGGCGCCGATCACGCGTTGAAAATATTCGCGCAACGACAGCAGATCCTGCGAAGTCTGTACGCCGATCAAGTCATACGCCGAAAAACTTCCGAAAATTTCCTGATGGTGCGGCAGCGACGTCAGCAGTTCGGCCGCGGCCAGAGGCGTGTGCAGAAAAAAGCCGATCCGGTTGTCGACACCGCGCGCGCGCAGCTGGCTGGCCAGGGGAATGAGGTGGTAGTCGTGCACCCAGATCGTGTCGTCAGGCTCGATCAGCCGGACCAACTGGTCGGCGAACATGCTGTTGACGTGCAGATAGCCCTGATAGTTGGCGCGCTGGTAATCCACCAGGTCCGGGCGGTAATGAAACAGTGGCCACAGCGAGCGGTTGGCAAACCCCTTGTAGTAATCGTTGTAATCGTTCCGGTTCAGATCGATGGTGGCGTAGGTGATGTTGCCGTCCTGTTCGGTATGCACCTCGCGTGCGCTGTGCCCGGCGGTCTGTTTGCCGCTCCAGCCGAACCAGATGCCGCCGTGCTCGCTCAGCGCCGATTGCAGCGCGGCGGCCAGACCGCCGGCGCGCTTTTCGTGGGGGATGGCGACACGGTTGGAGACCACGATCAGACGCGGCATGGGCTTATCTCGATGGCGGAAGGGGACTCGGCATATTCTCGCGGAAGACGCTGAACCTGCGGTTCACAGCGCGTCTTCCCAGGGGCGGGACAAGCGCATTGCCGCCTGTATCAAGCCGACCAGCGAGTAGGTTTGCGGAAAATTTCCCCACAGTTCGCCGCTTTGCGGGTCGATATCCTCGCTCAGCAAGCCCAGCGCGTTGCGTTGATCGAGCATGTTTTCGAACAGCTCGCGCGCCTCGTCCCTGCGCCCGCAGGCGGCCAGTGCCTCGATGTACCAGAACGTGCAGATGCCGAAGGCGGTTTCCGGCCGTCCGAAGTCGTCCTCGTTGCCGTAGCGGAAAATGTAGTCGCCGTGACGCAGTTGTTTGCCGATGGCGTCCACGGTGGCCACGAAACGCGGGTCGTTGCCGTCGACAAAACCGATGTCGGCCAGCAGCAGCAGGCTGGCGTCCAGGTGTTCGCCGTCGAAGGCATCCACGTAGTGGCCCCGCGACGGGTTCCATGCGCGCGCCTCGATCATCGCGTGCAGGCGATCGGCCTCGCCGCGCCAATGCGCATGGCGTTCGTTCAGGCCCAGGTGGGTGGCGATGCGTGCCAGCCGCTCGCACGCGGCCCAGCACATGGCCGCCGAATACGTATGCACGGCACGGCGCCCGCGAAACTCCCACAACCCGGCGTCGGGTTCGTCGGCCAGGCGCGCCGCGTGCGTCCCCAGCAACTCCAATCGGCGGAACGTGTCGGCATCGCCGGGGCTGTCCAATCGATGATCGAAAAACAATTGCGCCGACGCCAGCACCACCGAGCCGTAGACATCATTCTGGCGCTGGCGCCAGGCATCGTTGCCCACCCGCACCGGGCCCATGCCGCGATAGCCGGCCAGGCTGTCGATTTCGCGCTCGGGCAGTGCGCGTTCGTAGGTGATGCCGAAGACCGGGCCGATTTCCTCGTCTTCGTTGATGGCCAGGTTGAAGGCGTAGCGGATGTATTCCTCCATGCTGCGCGTGGCGCCCAGGCGATTGAGCGCGCGCACCACGAATGCGGCGTCGCGCAGCCAGCAATAGCGGTAATCCCAGTTGCGCCCCGACTCGGGCGACTCGGGGATGGAGGTCGTCAGTGCCGCCACGATGCCGCCGGTGGCTTCGGACTGGCACAGCTTGAGCGTGATCGCGGCACGAATCACCGCATCCTGCCATTCGAACGGAATCGACAGGTAGCGTGCCCACTCGTGCCAGTAGGCGTCGGTGCGCTCCAGAGATTCGCGCACGAACAGCGACACGTCCTGGGTCACGGTTTCATCGGGCCCCAGCACCATGTACAGCGGGCCGTCGAGCAGAAACGGCAGACCGTGTTCGACAAACGGCACCGCCAGATTGGAGGTCAGCCGCAGCGTGGTGCCGTCGAGCAGGAAGCGCACATGGTTGCTGCCGCGCGTGCGCTCGGGCACGAACTGGCCGTAATCGCGCAGTGGGCGCAGCAACATGCGCATGCGCGGATGCCCGTCGATCGGGCGCACCTGACGCATCAGCGTGGTGGGATGGTACAGGCGGTTGTGCTGGCGGTAGCGCGGCGCGAAATCGGTGATTTCCACGCAACTGCCGTCGTTGTCGTACAGGCGCGTGACCAGGATGGCCGTGTTGTTGAGGTATTCCTGCTCGGCATGGTCGAAGTTTTCCATCTCGAACGACCAGTCGCCGCCGTCGATGCGCGGCTCCATCAAGCCGCAAAACGCCGGGTCGCCGTCGAGGTGCGGAAAGCAGCACCAGTTGATGCGGGCCTGCGGGTCCACCAGCGCCGCCACCGTGCAATTGCCGATGACGCCGAGTTCGAGCCCGTTGGCTGTCGAATCGTGCATAAGTGGCTTCGGGTTGTCGAAACGTCTCAGGATGCCGCGCAAACGCGCGATTGTCCAAGAAACCGGTGTGAAGGAGGCGCTTCACAAATGCACGAGCACCGCTTCCAGCCAGGCCTGCACCGCGGCCGGATTGCGTAACGTGTAGTGGGCTCGCGACGGCTCGCGATGGCCGACGCGGACGCTGATGCCGTCGCGGGCATTGATGATGGCGAACGCGTGCTCGTCGGTCAGATCGTCACCCAGATACACCGGCAAGCGTTGCCGGAACGGCGCTTCGTCCAGAAATGCGCTGATGGCATGCCCCTTGTTGGCGCCGACCGGCTTGATTTCCACAATGTGATTGCCGGGCTGTGTTTCATAGCCCGGCAGTTGCCGCGCGATGCCGTTGGCCGCCGCCGTGATGATGCGCTCGCGTTTCGGCGCCTCTCGAAAATGCAGTGCCACGCAACTGCCTTTGTCTTCCACGCGCATGTCCGGCAAACGGGCGGCCAGATCGGCAACGCGACGGTGCAGGTCGTCGACCACGTCGGCGTCGGGCTGAATACCGTCTTCGCTGCCGTCGGCACGCCGGCGTTGCAGCCCGTGCAGCCCGGCCGCGGCCATCAGCGGCGGACCGAACAGGCGGTCCAGATCGTACATGCGGCGACCGCTGACCAGTGCCAGTGCGCCGTCCAGCGCGGCGTGCAATCGGGCCAGCGTGTCGCGCAGGGCGTCAGGCACGCGCACCATGTCGGGGTCGTCGTTGAAGCCGATCAGCGTGCCGTCGACGTCAAGAAACAAGGCCCAGCGCGCGCCGGCCCTGGGCAGCGGGGGAGTCGTTTTCATCGGCTGGGGAGCAGCATATGCGGGGACATGTAGCTTCCCATTCTGACGCACACCGGGCATGGCTGCCAAATGCTTGCAATCGCGGACATTTGCCCGCACTTGTTTGAAAACCGGGCAAAACTTCCACGATCACGGGGACAGACAATGCGGATGGACAAACTCACCTCGCGCTTTCAGCAAGCCTTGGCCGATGCGCAGTCATTGGCCGTCGGTCGCGACCACAACATGCTCGAGCCGGTGCACGTCATGCTGGCGCTGCTCGATCAGCAGGGTGGCTCGACCACGCCCATGCTGACCCAGGCCGGCGTCAACGTGCCGATGTTGCGTCAGACACTTGGCGAAACCCTGGACGGCCTGCCGCAGGTGTCCGGTCAGGAGGGCAATCTCAACGTCGGCAACGAGCTCAATCGCCTCCTGAACCTCACCGACAAACTGGCGCAGCAGCGCGGCGACCAGTTCATTGCCAGCGAATTGTTCGTGCTGGCCGCATTGCAGGACAAGGGCGCCGTCGGCAAGGCCCTGAAGGCGGCCGGCGCCGACAAGGGGCGCATCGAAGCCGCGATCGAGAAATTGCGCGGTGGCGAAAACGTGCAAAGCGAAAATGCCGAGGATCAGCGCCAGGCGCTGGAAAAATACACCATCGACCTCACCGAGCGCGCCGAATCCGGCAAGCTCGATCCGGTCATCGGCCGCGACGAGGAAATCCGCCGCACCATCCAGGTGCTGCAACGGCGCACCAAAAACAATCCGGTGCTGATCGGCGAACCCGGCGTGGGCAAGACCGCCATCGTCGAAGGCCTGGCCCAGCGCATCATCAAGGACGAAGTGC
>CAZSOU010000094.1:0-10103 GCA_964608595.1 uncultured Rhodanobacteraceae bacterium | reverse complement strand
GCTGACGCCGAACAGGCCCATATAGTCCGCCGTGGGCCGGGCAATGGTGAGGTCGCTGATCGTGTGGCCCAGGCCATCGAAGATGCCGGTGAATGGAGCGCTATAACTGGGCCCGATCGGCGCAAAGCCGGCACCGCTGTTCCAGCTGCTGGTCGCCGTGGCGTCAATGTCGGCACCGAGCACGTAGTTGCCGGCAAGGTTGCCGGTGTATGCCATGCCCTGCAGGGTGTCGTTATCGGCGGTGGTGTTGTCCGTGGCATTGCCAAGGCTGGTGATGACGGTGTAGCTGACCACGCTGCCGTTGATGCCGAGCTGGGTCGTGAAGTTGCCCGCGCCCGCCGGAAGATCGACCGGCGCATGAACGTTGTAGGTGGCGGTGACGCCACCGCTGGTGCCGTTGGCGCTCCACTGCCCGTACTTGAGCGCGAGCTTCGCCGTGCCCGAGCCGTGCATTTCGGTGTTGATGTCGATGTTGCGGTACGCATCGAGCGTCAGGGTATGGGCGCTCCAGCTGACGCTGTCGTCGACCTCGATGTCGCCGTTGCCGCTGCTGCCGGTGCCGCAGGTGACGCCGCCTTTGCAGCTGGCCGCGCCGCTGGTGGTCTGGATGGTGACGTTGCCGGTCGTGAGCGCGGTGGAGAGCGCGCTGCCGGTGATGTCGCCGCCGGATGCGGCGATGGTGAAATCGTCGGGGTCGATGGTCCAGCGGCCAGCGTGGCCGCTGGCGGCTTGTGTCGTGATGACCGCGCCGCTGGCGATCTTGACGTGCTGGCCACTGGTTTCGATCTGGCCGCCCGTGCCACCGGCCGGCGCGCTGGCATCGAGGGTACCGGCGACGTGCACGGTGCCGCTGTCGCCGCCCAGCAGTTCAATCGTGCCGGCGTGGTCGACGGCGGTCTGCGCCTGAATGACGCCGGTGTTGTTGACCACCGTCTGCAACACGGCATCCCGCGCGGCGGCCGTCAGCACCACGGCGCCGCCGGAGGCGCGAATGAGCCCGCCATTGTCGGCCACGGCTTGCAGTGCCGCACCGCTCACCCGGAAACTGACCAGGTTGTGGCTGCCGAGTGTCAGATCGACGCCGCTGCCGGCCGCCAGCAGCGCCTTGCCGCCGGGTGTGGCAATCAGGCCCCGGTTGTGCACGGTGTTGGCGAGAAAAGCCACGTACCCGCCCGCTGCCGCGTGGATGCTGCCTGCATTGACGATGCTGGCGGTGCTGGTCCCGCTGAAGCGGTAGGTGCCATCCAGAAAATCCGGATTGGTGATGGCGAGCGTGGACGCCACGATGCCGCCCACGTTGACCTGCGCGCCTTTGGCAAAAAACACGCCATTGGGGTTGACCAGAAACACCTGGCCATTGGCATTCAAGTGGCCATAGATCCGGCTGGCCGCATCCCCCAGCACGCGGTTCAGCGCGATGCTGTCGGCATCCGGCTGCAGGAAGTTGACTGTCGCGTTCCGGCCGATGCTGAAGGACTGCCAGTTCAGCACGGCGTCCTCGCTGTGCTGGGTGATGTCGAGAGTGCTGCCGGATGAGTGCAAGGTGGCCGTGCCGGCCACTACCTTGCCGCCCGTCGGAAGCGTCGTGGCGGCCACGGTCGGACGCGTGACCCGGCGCGGCGCGGTGACAACGCCGGCGGTGGCCTGCAGTGCCGTGCCCGTGGTCCGGGTCGCCAGGGTTGCCGCGGGTGGCGCCGCCACGGCCAATCCCGGCAACAGGGCCAGCGCGATGGCCTCCAGCAGCCGGTTGCGCCGCAGACGGCGCCCGGCGGATGCGGCCACGCCGCCCATGCCGCGCGGGCGTGCCAGTTCGGATACCGCCACCACGACACCCTTCGCGGCGCACCAGACAAGTCGATAAACGTGATTCATGACAGGATCCCCCGCAATGCCGGCGATGCCTAAAAACGCAGCTGCAGACTGCCCCAGAACTCGCCGCTCGATTCGCCGCCGCTACTGGCCGGCAGGGCAGTACTGCCGATGCGGTGCACGTAGGCGAGCTGCAAATCGAGCCACGCCGCCACGGCGTAATCCAGCTCGACGCCGCCGCCGTACAGGTCGGCGTGATTGGGCGTTGCCGCACCGGTGAAGGTCGAGTGGTGCAGCCACACCTCGCCCCCCTGCAGCAGGGCGCCAATGTTCAATTGGCCCGCGCCCGTCGGAATGGCGTGGAACAGGCCCAGCCGCAGCAACGCGCCGGCATCCCCGCCGGCAGCCCCGACCGCGTAGTTCATCACTCCCATCGGGCCACCCAGGTAGAACTGCTGGCTGGCATCGAGGTTGTGGCTGGCGATTTGCCCGCTGAGGCCCGCGCGCAGGTCAAAACCGTGCGGCAACGACTGGATGCGCTGCACCCGGACCTGGCCGATCCAGAACCGGCCGGCTGTCTGCGGCCCCTCGGCATCGGCCGCCAGCGCACCGGCCGTACTGAAGACCTTGCGGCCCCCGGTTACCACGATGCCGCTCGCCGTCGTTCCGTGCGGGTCCGCCCAGGAACCGGCCACGGTCAGTCTGGCCAGATCGAGGTGGGACCGGTCGTCAAGGCCCACCGTGGCGCTGCTCTGGGCAAACTGATCCCGCAGCAGATCCAGGCGCGCCTCGAGGATGCGTCCCGGAGCCAGTATCAGCGGCACGCTGGCATAGATGCCGTACTGGTTGGCATGGCCGTGTTCGTGCAACGCCGCAAACGCGCCGCCCAATGTGTAATGCGTATGCGAGCCGTAGGCGCCGATCCGCCACCCCCACCCCAGGTTGGGTGACATCAGGCTGAGGCCTTCCGATTGCAGCAAGCCGCCGCTGGTGCGCAAGGCGTTGGCGGCAATCTGGCCCCCGTAACCGAAGGGGTCGTCGAGGGTGCCACTGATCAATCCGCGCACACGCCCGGTATCGGGGCTTCCATAGTTGTCCACACCGGCGCTGAAGCGTGCGAGCGGGGTGGCGTGGGTGGTGACGTCGAGATTGCTGGTACCCGTCGTTTGTCCCGGCACCAGCGTGCCGGTCACCCGTACCCCGGGAGTCTGGTTGAGCAGCAGCAGACCGCGTTCCAGGGACGATTGCCGGATCGGCGCGCCGGATTGCAGGTCCAGCGTCCGCACCGCCTGGGCAGGACGCAGCCGCCCCCGGGCCTTGACGCGGATATGGTCGTAGCGCGGCTCGATGATCGCGATGCGTACATTGCCGCCGGCAACTTTCTGCGCCGGCACGTAGGCATAGGCCAGCGGATAACCCTGCTGGTGGTAGTAGTTGGTGATGCGCGTGCACGCCGCCTGCAGGTCGGCCAGCCGGTCGGTCTTGCCTTCGAGTCCCTGCACCAGTGGCAACAAGGCCGCGGTCGGCACCAGCGTATTGCCGTCGATCGTGATGTGCCGAACCTTGAACGACAGCGCCGCGGCATTGGCTTGCTGCGCAGGTCGGGGAAGCGTGATCACCGATCGGGGTGCACGCGGGAGTTGGCGAGGCGGCACGGTCTGCTTCAAAATCGTGCCAGCCGTGGGCGGCGTGACCTGCGCCTGCGATGCCAACGGAACACTCGCAACCACGACGGTCGCGACGAGCCACTTCAACGAATACTTGGACCACCAACCCTGCATGGTGATGTCCCCCACCCATAAGTAACGTGCGCGATCCAACGGCGCTTGCGCTTCATCGGTGCCGCGCCACGGAAATGCAGGTGACGACAGCACCCGGCTTCAGACCGAATCCCCAGCCGGAGCGTACCACACCCCGCATCGCGTGAGAAAACGGTGGTGGACAGGCGCAACCGAGGCTCGGAACAAATGCCGGGAGCGGAGTACTTCCGATGAGTCAGGCGTGACGAGTTTACCGACCGGATGTTGCCTTGTCCCAGTGCCGCTGTCCCCGAGTGGACCGGGAATGTTGGGGGCGCATTCAATGTTTTTGCTGTTCGATGTCCCGCTGCGCCCGCTCCAGCGCCTTTAGACGATGTTTGCCGGGTTGGGGCGTGACGGTCGGTTTGCCGACGTGAGGTCGTGCCGCGGGCAGACACCTTCAGAGTGCGTTGTGGCGAGTCGCCGCTACGGCACCACGGTGAGCTCGGCCATTCGGGTTTCCCAATCGTTCTCGAACACCAGTTCGCATTGCATGGCGCGGTCATCGCCAAGGTCGAGTTGCATGCTGCCCACAACCTGCCCGGCGTAGTGCTTGGTCAGCAGGTCGAGCAGGTCTCGCTTGTACTTGCTGTCCGGGTTGTCCAGATGCTCGCCCTTTGTCTCCAGAACAAGAATCCGTTCCTTGCCGGAATCCTTCTGGATGGAAACCACCAGGTCGGGGTAGATCTTGTGCTTGCGCCATCCCTGCAGGCCGTACTGCCGGCGAGCCACATTGCGGAACCACCAGCGGGTGGCTTTCTTGTCGTCCAGGTAGCAAGCGACGTTTCGTTCCAGGTGGTTCATGCCGTCTTCCGTGGCGGGAACAAAAAGGCTCCGCTCCACGGGAATGCCGTCGTCCCGCGTCAGGGCGCGCAGCGGCTTGGACAGCAGTGCATCAAACTCCTTTGGCACCTCGTAGTTCTTGCCGTCGGTATGCAGGCTGAACTGGATATGGCCGCTGGCGATGCCTTGCCGGAAAAGTTGTTCGGCCATGCGGTCCTGCTCTTTGGCGACGTGGATGCGCAGCTGGTCGATGATGAGGCTCGAACGGTTGCCGATGGTGTGCTCGTCCACTCCCGCATCCACCAACGCTGCGACCAGCCGGCCGATCAACTCGCGGGCCTGCCAGGCATTCGGCAGCAGGTCGCTGATGGCACGACACGCGTGCACGGCATCGAAGGGCAGTGCTTCGGCCACGTCGTTTCGGTCCTGGACATCAACGAGGTCATCGCCATCGGCCAACCCGATGCGTACGAAGCGGGAGGTGCTGTCCTCGTCGCCATGCGCCAGCTTCCCGGCCAGCGCCGCCACATCGATAGCCAATGGGTCGGTTTGCGCCAGCAGGTCCATTTCGTAGTCCAGGTCACGCACCGTGTCACCATCGACCCACCGGACCAAAGGCAGGAATACCCGCAGTGTTTCCAGACCCTTGCGGCGTTTCATCCTTGTTGCCGCATGGGTGTCGACGCCATCACCTTGTGGTTTGACCAGTGCGGCCAGATCACCCATGCCGTCTTGTTCGAGCCCATGCTTGATGGCTTCCACTGCATCCTTGGTTTTTTCGTGCATGCAGATCACATAGCACTCATCCAGGGAGGCAATGCCGGTTTTTTCGGTGTCGGGTTGCCGGAGAATGCGCCCAATCAACTGCGTCAGTGCACCCGAACTGGTCACCGGTGCCAGAGAGCACAGCACATACGCGAACGGGCAGTCCCAGCCTTCCTGCAAGGCCGATTTGGTGATGATGAACCGCACGGGGTTTTTGGGGTTGGTCAACTCCACCTGACCGGCCGCATCCAGATCGTTTTGATCGGCGGTCTTGATGGCAATTTCATCCTGACGCACGCCAAGATCGAGCAGGCATTCGACGGCGTCGTCAGTGTGCACGTGCTGGCCGTCGCGCTGGTTCTTGCCGGTGCGCTCGACCTGCACCAGGCAAATGGGTCGGATGTAACGCGCACATTCGGCGTTCAGACGGTCGGCATCGGCCTGCAAGTGGTTCAATTGGTCCAGCGACTCACGCAGGCGTGAGCGCCAGTCGTGGCCGGTGCGCACCGCCAGATTGATGGGCAGCTTGACCATCTCTTCCTTGTCGAGGTCGGTTCCACGAATGTCACACAGCCAGTTGCTGTAGACCGCGGGGTTGCCATTCTTTGCGGCACGATCGGCGGGTGTGGCCGACAGCTCCAGCACAAAGCACGGATTGAAGTCGTACAAGGTGCGCAGAGCCAGATCGGAATAGCCCTTGTGCCCTTCGTCCAGCACCACGATGGGTCGAATGGCGCGCAGGGCATTGCCTAGCGAATCCTTGACGACAAACCAGTGCAGGGTCAGGTCATCGTAGTAGCTCAGGTTGGGCACGGCATCCAGCCACTTGGCATGGCCGTCGCGATCATCGGCTGGCGGGAAAAAGCCGTGCACGTTGCCGCGATCACGAAACATGCGCAGCGATTCCTTGGTCTCGCGGTTGGCCGATTGCAGCATCAGCAGCATGATGCAAAGGTTGCCATCCACGTCGGCACGGTTCAGGGGATCGTCCTTTTCGAGGATGAGGGTGCGGCCGCCGCTGGCCTGATCGAGGATGTGACGATACGGGTGTTCCCGGTTGCGCAATGCCTTGCGGGTTTGCGCATAAATGGCTTCGTTCGGGCAAATCCACAACACGAAGCCGGTGCGCGACCCCAGCAACTTGTCGAGAATACGCGACACACTGGCTGTGGCCAGCAGCGTCTTGCCGCCGCCGGTCGGTACCTTGAGGCAGATATCGGGAACGGGGCGGCCAGGCTGTCCGTCCTTTCCGGTGCCATCGTGCCGCGGACTGAAAGGTACATTGGCACGCGAAGCAGGCAGGAGCTTCTTTGCCTGCATGGCCTCCCATGCCTTGGCAGTAAAATCGGACACCTCGATACCGGCATCGGGGTTGTCTGCAGCCAATTTTGCCTGCTTGTCCGACTTGACCTTTTGGTCTTGAAGTTCCATCAGATAGTCGTTCAGCCTTGTCAGGACGCGATCCTGGAAGTCCTTGAATTTCATCTACTTGCCCCGATTGGCACTGAATGATGTGACGGATGGCCCCATTGCATGTGCCACGGATTTCCGTACAATAGCCTCCACCTAGCCCCTTCGGACCGAACCGTCTCCGTATGGTGTGCTTGCCGGGCGCTCGCCTGGCTAGGCCGAAGGTGCGATGAAGGGAGCGACCATGTCGCTCCCTTTGTTTTTGGGTTCAACGGAAGTTCCATATATTTCCCACCTTGCCATGTCGTTCAAGCACACGCCGCCAGCGGTTGGCCTGTTTGCGGTCCTGTCGGTACGAACGCAGGATGGCCCCGGCCACCATGTCGGCAAGTTGGATCAGGTTGTCGCGGTGCGATTCGGCAAACTTGACGCTGCGCACCTTGCCCTCGTGCAGCTCACGCCGCAAGTAAGTGTTCAGCTCATTGCGGAATCGCCGGTCGCCGCTGCCGTCGATCTTCACCCGCGCATCGTGCAGCCGACCGTTGTCGTGCTCCAGAAGCGACTTGACGAAAAAGTTGTAGAACAGCTCCTTGCGGGTGCGCAGATTGCCGCTGTAGATGGCCGACTTGTCCACCACCACCGCCCGCACCCGGAACGGGTAGGCACAGACGCAATCGAAGAACGCATCCTTCACGTTGTCGTGGCTCTTGGCAAACTTGAACTCGGTCTTCAGGCGCAACTGGCCGCGCAAGTCCCGGATGGCGGCGCTGGCTTTCTCGGCATCGCCCTCGTCATCGAAGATGACCATCGCGATCACGAAGTGCGAGCTTGAGCCACGAACCAGTTTGAAACCGGGGTCGCCGCTTTCGTCGATCAGTACCAGCACCCAAGTCAGTCCTTTTCGATCCGGTACAGGGCATAGGGCAGCGGCGCATGTTCCACGCCCAGTTCCAGCAAGCGCTTCTGCGGCACGAAGCGGGCCGGGGCGAACACGAGGTGATGCTTGTCCGATGCGGTGGCGGCGATCTTCTCCGCCGTGCTGAGTGTCAAGGCCGCATCGCGGGACTTCAGGAAGTCCAGCTCCGGCTTGTAAATCAGCCAGACGTGGAATTGTTCGCTTTCGCCAAGGTAGCCGTCGATTTCGCGCACCTTGGCCGGATCCAGCGGGTGGCCGGTGGCGGTGTGGAACAGGTAGCCGCCGAACGCCTCGAATGCGGGCAGCGACTTGCCGGTCAGCATGGCTTCCAGATCCAATGGATCGCCCAAGGTGCAATAGGTGAAACCGCCGCCCAAGCCCTCGGCCTCTTCCGGGTCCTCGAGTTCGCCCGTGACCACCAGTTCGCCGTTCTTGACGGTGGCCTTGACCTCGTCGAAGCGATTCTTGTTCTGCTCTTCCAGCAGCGCCACTTTCTCCAGCAGCTTATTGGCCTGCTTGAGCTTGGTGAAGGTGAGCTTTTCGCGCAGCAGTTCCTTGCGTTGCGTGCCGTTGAAGGCGTAACCGTCGATGACGCGGCGCACGCGCTCGGCGGTCAACGAGTCGGCATAGTCCTCGCACTCGACCAGGATGAACTTGCGGTGGCCGCCATCCTTAGCGTTTTGCGCCAGCACGGCGTGGGCGGTGGTGCCGGAGCCGGCGAAGGAGTCGAGGATCAGCGATTCCTTGTCCGTTGCATGATGAATGATCTTTTCCAAAAGCTGTGAGGGTTTTGGGTTATCGAAGCTATGTCCCGGCATAATGCGCGCAAGCTCTTTTACGCCATCAGTTGTGGTCGCTGGCCCATCCCACCAAGTCGTTTCCACCTCGCCAAAATTCTGCTTTTCGGCAGCAAACACCTTCAATTGTGGCTTGGCATTCCCCGTTTTCCCAAAAACAATTCTTCCGTCTTCGAGAAGCGCTTTGTACTTCGATTCTTCGGTGCGCCAATGTCGTCCGTTCGGCGGCCTGTATTTGACCCCCGTGTTTGGGTTCTCGATCTCATAGTCGAGATTCTCTCGGACATTCGGCGCATCGAAGGGGTCGGCCTTCCAGTCACCACGAGGGTCGTCATCGGGGTTGTTAAATCGAGCATCGTCGATACCCAGTGGTCGCACAACGAAGCTTGGCAGCGTGAACCATGTTGCCGCGTTCTTCTCCTTCAAACGGCGATCCGTCTTCCGACGATTCTTGGCATAGACGATGATGTGATTCAGATTGTTCGTCGAGATGTCCGTGTCATTCTGCACCGACTCGCGTGCATGCCAAGCGATGTTTGCCACGAAGTTCTGCTCACCAAAAATTTCATCGAGCACTGCGCGGGCGCGAAACTGTTCGTTGTCGTCCAGCGTGATCCAGATGGAACCCGATTCGCTCAGCAGCTCATGCAACAGCTTCAAACGCGGCCACATCATGCACAGCCACTTGTCGTGCCGCAGCATGTCCTCGCTGTTGATGGGGTTGCCGTCCAGCCACTCCTTCAGCATCGGGCTGTTGACGTTGTCGTTGTAGCACCAGTTTTCGTTGCCGGTGTTGTACGGCGGGTCGATGAATACCAGATCGACCTTGCCGGCGTAGCGGGGCAGCAGGCTCTTCAACGCCTGCAGGTTGTCGCCCTGGATGATGAGGTTTTCCGGGTCATCCCCGCAGGACTTTTCGGGCACCGGCACCAGCGGTCGGAACGGCACCGTCAGGTGATGGTTGTAGACGAATTCCTTTCCCTTGAAGTGCAGCTCTGGCATGACAGGTCCCGCAGCGGGTGGATGGTGACGGTCGCCCATTGTGGCATCAAGCGGAAGGGGGCTCTATCCCATTTTCACGGCAACAAGCTACCAAATGGGATTTGGGCAGTGTCGAAAGGCTGCTGCACCAGCTTGGTGATCGCGGTTTCGATTTCTACGGCGTTCATTGAGAAGTGCGTTCCGTGAGTGGGCGCAAACGCAGTCGGTTGCCGTCTGCGCGCTGGCGAAACCGGGGGTCGATTTGCTGGATATGCTCCAAGTGCCCGATCAGGCTACGTGCGGCATGAGTGCGCTCTGCATCGGGCAGATTCGGGTCACGGAGTGCAGCGAATCCATCACGTAATGCGAGATGTTGCGCTTGCGGCGCATTCAGGCGTCCTTCTTGTACATTGACGCCGGTGATCGTCTTGCATTGGCCCTTGCGGAAAACGCGTGACTTGTCATTCCCGTGAAGCGCCAAGCCGTAGCGGGCGAACAGGCGCTTCATCCATACGAGGTCGCTGCGCGACGCCCCCGGCATGGTGACCATGATGTCATCCACGTAAATGGGTGCGACGCCGCCCCGGTTCGCTGCGCGCCGGGGCGTTTTCCCGGCGTGACTTCCTTGAGACGGCGCTCGAGGGTGGCTTCCAGGGTCATGCGCTCGGCGGCGCTGCGCCGGACGTAGATGCCGCGCACCATGTCGTCTTCGGTGCGGCGTGCCCAGTCTTCGGCGTTGCGCTTGGTGCGGAAGTCGGCCAGCCGGTTTTGCGGGTGACGGCCTTCCCGGTGCCGGACGGGGTCTTGACGAGCGTTGCCATGGAGCCTCCTGTGCATCGTGGC
>CAZSOU010000093.1:0-10419 GCA_964608595.1 uncultured Rhodanobacteraceae bacterium | reverse complement strand
GCCCGCCCCCCCCGCCCCCCAACCCCACCGGGGTTTCGTCGGCCCCCCCCACGGTGGGGGCCGGGCGGGGCCGCCCCCACGGCGGGGGGTCGGGTTCACTTATCGGCGCGCGTTGTTGGCAAGATCCGACATCTGGCGCCGATAAGTGAACCCGACCCCCTGGCAACCCCCACATTTCCGATACCGACATGCCTACACCGCCGCCCATCACCGACATCCCCGCCGCCGCCAACGCCATGCGCGAAGGCGGCGTCATCGCCTACCCCACCGAAGGCGTCTACGGCCTGGGCTGTGATCCGCGCAACCAGGCGGCCTTCGAGCACCTGTTCGCCCTCAAGCAACGCCCGCCCACGCAGGGCGTGTTGTTGATCGGTGCCGATTTCGAGCAGATCCGGCCCTGGATCGACCTCGCCGCCGTGCCCGATGACGTGCTGGAGATGGTGCACGCCACCTGGCCCGGACCGCACACCTGGATCTTCCCGCGCAGTTCCATCGTGCCGTCCTGGGTCGCCGGTGGCCATGCCGGCATTGCCCTGCGCGTCACCGCGCACGCGCCCGCCGCGCAATTGTGCCGTGCCTTCGGCGGCGCCATCGTGTCCACCAGCGCCAATCCGCACGGGCAGTCGTCGGCCATGGACGCTGCCACGGTCGCGGGATATTTCCCCGAGGGCCTGGCAGCCATCGTCGATGCCCCCCTTGGTGGTCTGGACAAGCCCACCCCCATCCGCGATGCGCTGAACGGCGCTATCATTCGCGCCTGACGAACCCGGGGAAAGGAAGCATGTCCGTTTCAGAGCCATCACCGACCACCACGCCGGCATGCGGGCTGCCCTTGCTGGCCACGACCGACACCACGCGCAGCGTGGCCTGGCGCCACGACAAGGCCGTCAGTGCCGGCGAATTCCTCGCCCACGTCAACCAGGTGGCACGGCAGTTGCCTCCGATGCGCCATGTCATCAACCTGTGCGAGGATCGTTACGCCTTCCTGGTCGCGTTCTGCGCCGCCATGAGCCGGGGCCAGACCAACCTGCTGCCGCCCTCGCGCGCGCCGCAGGCCGTGGCCGACATCCTGGCCGCGCATCCGGATGGCTACACGCTCGGCGAACAGGCGCTGGACCGGGAGCCTCCGGGTCACGTGCACCTGCCGGATTTCGACGGGACGGATGCGACCTCGCGGAGCGTGCCGATGATCGCCGCCGGGCATGTCGCCGCCATCGGCCATACCTCCGGATCCACCGGCCGGCCGCAAACCAGCATCAAGACCTGGGGCAGCTACGCCGCCAGCACCGCCGGCAACCTGGCCATGCTGCGCGCGCATCTGGGCGAACCCTTCCAGGTGCTGGCCACGGTGCCGCCGCAGCACATGTACGGCATGGAGATGTCCGTGCTGCTGCCGTTGTTCGGCAACATCGGCGTGCATGCCGGGCGACCGTTGCTGCCGGCCGACGTGGCTCGTGCACTGGACGAGCTGCCGGCGCCGCGCGTGCTGGTGACCACGCCCGTGCACCTGCGCGCGCTGGTCGCCTCCGGCCAGCCATTGCCGCCGCTGGCCGCCATGGTGTCGGCCACTGCGCCAATGCCCACCGACCTGGCCCGCGCCGCCGAAAAACGCCTGGGCGCGCCGTTGCTGGAAGTCTTCGGTTCCACCGAAACCTGCGTTTTCGCCAGCCGCCGCAGTGCGCATGAAGACGCCTGGAGCACCTACCCCGGCGTCACCTTGCACCCGCAACCCGACGGTACTCGCATCGAAGCCCCGCAACTGGACGAACCGGCGATCCTGGCCGATATCGTCGAACTCACGGACACCGGCTTCCGCCTGGTCGGCCGCAACAGCGACCTGCTCGACATGGCCGGCAAGCGCGCCTCGCTGGCCGATCTCAACCAGCGCCTGCTGGCCATCGAAGGTGTTGTCGACGGCGTCCTCTTCCAGCTCGACGACGCCGACAGCCTCGGCGTGCGCCGCCTCGCCGCGCTGGTCGTCGCGCCGGACAGGAGCGAGGCCGATATCCTCGCCACCCTGCGCCGCGCCATCGACCCGGTATTCCTGCCGCGCCCGCTGCGCAAGGTCGAAAGCCTGCCGCGCAACGCCACCGGCAAGCTGCCGCGCGCGGCGCTGCTGGACATGCTGGGCCGTGGAGTGTGATGAATCAGCGATCGGGTTTGCGCATCTGGGTGTAACCCTTGGCACGCAGGCAATCAGGCACGAGGTAGAGAATATTGAACGGGTTGGCATTCTGCCCGTGCAGCTCGGCCTCGTAGATGCACTGTTGTTTGTCTTGTTGGAACTGTGCCTGTGTGGCCCCGGGTTTGACCCATACACTTTGCGCGCAGCCACCCAGTGCCAGCAACACGGTCAGCGAGGCGATTTCATATCGACGTTTCATGCGGATTCCCCGTAACGGGCGTCATTGCCCGCTGCACAGCCTGCGACCCGGTGATCTCATAAGTTGCGACCCGGTTGCGCTACCATCACGTGCACTCAGTCACGCGTCGTACAAAAGGCCCGGTCGGGCCACACGGGGGATCACATGGCCCAAGGACACCAGACCGATTTTGCACAAGCCTTGCTGGCGCTGGTGCCGAACGACGGTTCCAGCATCGGCAACACGGCCCTGCGCGGACAACTGGCCGAACACCTCGGCCGGGAAGTGGAGGAGACCGAATACTTCGTGGCACAACAGGCGCTGGTGGATGCCGGGGTGCTGGTCAAGGGTCGCGGGCGCGGCGGTTCGGTAAAGCGGGCCGAAGCGAGCACGGCGGACAAACTCGATCTGGCCGCACAGGAAATCCCGGCTTCCGCCAAACAACCCAAATCCAAGCAATCGGGCCTGCCCATCCACGTGCGCAAGCCGGGCGAACCCACGCGTGGCAAGCGCAAGGGCGTGGACGAAGACAAGGTGCTGGCCTATCGCCACGCCGACAAGCGCATCAACAACCCGGAAGTGGGCCTGGTCAACGCGCAGGATGATACCGACGAGCGCGAAACCACCTACGCCTGGGACCCGCACATCGACCCGGCGTTGCAATTCGACATTGGCCGTCACGATATCGAGAAGCTGATCGACGATGCGCTCGCCAGCGGCGACGACGCGACCATGCGCAAGGCGCTGGAGCAACTGAAACGCCAGGCCGCGCCGTATCTGGCCTGGACCGGCAAGGCCGAGCGCACCAGTTTCGCGGTCGATACCGTGTCGCTGCACGTGCACGAGCGCATCGACCCGGCCACCATCCTGGCGGCGCTGAAAAAGCGCCTCAAGGGCGGCAAGGTCGGCGAAGATGGTGCGCAATACCAGGACGACATGTTCCGCGCCTGGTTCGACCGCCCGCTGCCACTGCGCGAGGCCATCGAGTTCTACAAGCACGACCGCGGCTGGGCCAACCGCCTGATCGCCGGCGATTCGCTGCTGGTGATGAATTCGCTGATCCAGAAGGAATCCATGGCCGGGCAGGTGCAGATGATCTACATCGACCCACCCTACGGCATCAAGTACGGCTCCAACTTCCAGCCTTTCGTCGGCAAGCGCGACGTCAAGGATCGCAAGGACGAAGACCTCACCGCCGAGCCGGAAATGATCAAGGCCTTCCGTGACACCTGGGAGTTGGGCATCCACTCCTACCTCACCTACCTGCGCGATCGGCTGCTGTTGGCACGCGAGCTGTTGAGCGAGTCGGGCAGCGTGTTCGTGCAGATTTCGGATGAGAATCTGCATCTTGTCCGCAATTTGTTAGATGAAATTTTCGGTGTCGATAATTTTTGCCGTGTGATCACGGTTACGAAAACCGCTGGATTCGGAGCAACGCTCGTTCCCGTTACGCAGGACTACTTGATCTGGTACGCAAAGAAGTTGTCATCCGTGAAATTCCGCCAGCTCAACATGACCAAAATTTCCGATGAGGAAGATGCTGATTTCGGAAACTACAAGAAATTTGATGAGGCTGGTCGTCGCTATCGAATCGATAACCTAACCGGACAAAACAACAACGTTCGAAGCTGCCTTTTTGAGTATGAATTCAATGGGTCAAGTTTTACGACGCCAAGCTCTCGACAATGGAAAACGACGGCGCCAGGGATGGATCATTTGGCGAGGGCAGGGCGACTTGAAGCGTCTGGGGCCGGACTCTACTACAAGCGCCTACTTGACGACTTTGCTTTGCGGCCTGTAACTGACAAATGGGGTGACACGGGATCTGGTGGGTTTGGGGATGAGAAGCTTTACGTCGTTCAAACGGGGCAGAAAGTCATCGAACGCTGCCTTCTGATGACCACCGACCCCGGCGACCTGGTGCTGGACCCCACCTGCGGCTCCGGCACCACCGCGTACGTGGCCGAAAAATGGGGCCGGCGCTGGATCACCTGCGACACCTCGCGCGTGGCCGTGACGCTGGCCAAGCAGCGGCTGATGACCGCCAGCTACGACTACTACGACCTCAAATACCCGCACGAGGGCCTGACCTCGGGCTTCATCTACAAGACGGTGCCGCACGTCACCTTGAAGTCCATCGCCAACAATCCGGAAATCGACGAGATTCACGCCAGGATGCACCCGGCCATCATGCAGGCGCTGGTCGATCTCAACGCCGCCTTGCGTGCGGGCAAGGCGGCACCGTTCAAGGTGACCGAAGGCGGGCGCAAGGGAACGACCGTTGACTTTGCTGCCCAGGGGAAGACTCGAACCTTGCCTGCGGGTGAGAAGGCCCCTTCCAACGCCTTGCTGGAATGGGAAGTACCGTTTGATTTTCCCGAGGATTGGCCTGCGGCCGCGCGCAAGACGTTTGACGCCTTCCACGCCGCGCGCCAGGCCATGCAGCAAAAGATGGATGACTCCATTGCCGCGCACGCCAGCCACGAGACACTGTTCGACCAGCCGCGGGTCAACCGCGACAAGCTGCGCATCACCGGGCCATTCACGGTCGAGGCGGTGCCCTTCGCCACGGTGCTGGCACTGGACGAAGCCGAACAGCCGAAGGATTCCGACACGGCCATCGCGCGCTCGGGTGAATCGGCCCGCCAGCACGGCTGGCGCGACGAGCTGCTCAAGACCGGCATTCGCGGCAAGGGTGGCCAGATCCTGAAATTTGCCGAGCTGGAAACCTTGGCTGGCACCGCTTACCTGCACTGCACCGGCACGTTGGCCGACAGCGGCGACCGCGTGGTGGTCAGCTTCGGCCCCGAGCATGCGGCGCTGGAACAGCGTCAGGTGCAGCTGGCCTTGAACGAGGCGGAAAAATTGCGTCCGGCCCCGAAGTTCATCATCTTCGCCGCCTTCACTTTCGACCCCGAGGCGGCCAAGGACATCGACGAAACCCGCTGGCCGGGCGTGACGTTGCTCAAAGCGCAGATGAATACCGACCTGTTGACCGAGGACCTGAAGAAAAAACAGCGTACCAACCAGAGCTTCTGGTTGATGGGCCAGCCCGAGGTGGAAGTGCGTCGGCGCAAGGATGGCCAGTTCGAGGTGGAGGTCCACGGTTTCGACTACTTCGACACTCGCAGTGGCGAGCTGGAATCGGGTGGCAAGAAGAAGATCGCCATGTGGCTGCTGGACACCGACTACGACGAGCGCAGCCTGTACCCGCGCCAGGTGTTCTTCCCCATGGCTGGCAGCAAGGACGGCTGGATGAAGCTCAAGAAATCCATCCGCGCCGAACTGGACGAAACTCGTCTGGATGCCTTCCATGGTACCGTCTCACTGCCTTTCGAGATCGGCGAAAATCAACGTATTGCGGTCAAGATCGTCGACGACCGCGGTATCGAGTCGCTGAAGGTGATACCGCTGGTTTGACAAGGTTCAGGGGAAGTAACCATAATGGTTAGCCAAGAAAAGGAGCGCCGCGATTACCCTGCTTACGACTTGGGCCATGTCAGGCGTTTGGCCCAGAGCGAGCACGTGAACTATCGGTCGCGGACGGTTGAAAGAGATGTCGTCAATCTGGGTTACACCTTGGGGGAGGTTTGCCAATGCATCGCATGTCTGGAAGAAAAGCACTTTCAACACTCGGAGCGTCCAGTCCACCAAAAGCGTTGGCAGGACGTCTATCACTGTCGCTGGCGTGTTCCTTCCGCCGGTGGCCCTGACGATCTGTACGTGAAGCTGATGCTGACCAAGTCCACCATCACGGTGGAACTGTGCTCCTTTCATCGTCACAGGTGAAATCATGAACGACACGACTTTGATTTGCCCCATCTGCGAGGAGGGCCACCTGACCCCCGCAGTCCACGACCTCGCTATCAAACACGGGGGCCGCACGCTCACGGTGCGCGGTCTCGAGCATTCGGTGTGCGATGTTTGCGGTGAGGAGCCGGTGCTGACCGCGCAAATCCGGCACAACCAGAAGAAAGTTGCCGACGCCAAGCGTGCGGCGGATCGTCTGCTTGTGGCGGATGAGATCGTCGCCATACGGCGTGAGCTGAATTTGACTCAACAGGACGCGGCTGCCTTGTTTGGCGGCGGAGCCAACGCGTTTTCAAAATATGAGCGCGGCGAAGTCATTCAGAGCGTCGCGATGGATCGATTGTTGCGGTTGATCGACCTGTGCCCGTACCTGTTGCCTGCGTTGCAGGAGATGGCCGGGGTGGCGGTGTCAGCCGAGCGTGTGAGTACGAGCTATGCCGATGGCACGCCTGTATGTGTCAATGATCCGCAATACCGGTCACGTACCGTTGCCGGTGTCGTGGTGGAAGTCGACCGCGCCGAATGGCAGGCAGCCTGACATGGAAAAGATGCAGCGCACGCTTATCGTTCGTGCGACCAAAGCCTTGAAGTTGCGGGATATTGCCTTGTACCAGGCTCGTTTCGAGCGTCCGATCAAGGATGTGGGAGGTGAGGAGCTGGAGGCTTTGCAGCAGCACAAGCGCGGGGTCACGTACGCGGTCGGTAGCACGGGGGTGGACGACAATCCCGAGCAACGTCTGCTACAGGTACGTGTTTCGTTGGGTACGCGGGTGGTGCCGAAAACGACAGAGGGCGAGCCCGTGCCGCTGTTTGTGATCGAAGCGGATTACCTCGTGGAGTATGAGTTGAATGAGGATTTGCCCGAGGAGGCGATCCGGGCGTTTGCCGAATTCAACGTCATTCACAATGTGTGGCCGTTCTGGCGCGAGCACGTGTTCAACATCGTCGGGCGAGGACGCTTGCCGCGGTTGGAGGTACCTCTGTACGAAGGTGCTGTTTTGTGACCACGCCCAAGTCACTGATCCTCAATTCGCCCTACGACCGCCCGGAACTGCATTGGCGCAATGACCAAGGCAATCTGAAGCTCGAACACGGCCGTCGCCCGGCGGGCTACGAGATTTTCGACACGCGCAACAACACGCGTCGCACTGAGTCGCTGGATCGGGTCAACGCCATCCGCGAGCGTGTCGATGCCTGGCGCGAGGCCGGGTGTCCGGGGATCACCAGCGTTACACGCCGACTGCTTGAACACTGGCATGACCGCGAGGCACGCGACTACCCGTTTTATTTTTGCCAGTTGGAGGCCATCGAAACCCTGATCTGGTGGGTCGAAGCGTCGCCTGAACACAAGCAGGGCATTTTTGTGCCCGGCGACGGCGGTGCCTGGGAGCGTTTGTGCAACAAGATGGCTACCGGCAGCGGCAAGACACTGGTGATGGGCATGGTCATCACCTGGCAGGCGCTGAACGCGTTGACTTATCCCGCGCGTGGCAAGGACTTTTCCAGTGCCGTTTTCGTGGTGGCTCCGGGCCTTACGGTCAAGGAACGCCTGCAGGTTTTGCATCCCGGACATGTGGACAATGTCTACGACGCGTTCGCGTTGTGCCCGTCCGATGCGATGCGTCAGAAGCTCAACCGGGTGCAGTTGCAGGTTGAGAACTGGCACACGTTGATGCCGCTGAAAGAAGCGGTGCGTTCGGTGGTGCGCAAGGGCAAGGAAAGCGACAAGGCCTTCGTGCGCCGGGTGCTGGGCGATTTGGCGACTTGTCGCGACATCCTCGTGATCAACGACGAGGCCCATCATGCTTACCGCAAGCCGGCGGATGTAAAGATCAGCAAAAAGCAGGCGGCGGAGCAGGGTATCGACCTGGACGAGGCGACACGTTGGATCGAAGGCCTGGATCGCATCCACGGCCAGTTGCGTATCCAGCGTTGCTTTGACCTCTCGGCCACGCCGTTCGCGCCGACCGGCAAGGCCAATACCGAACAGGGACTGTTTGACTGGATCATTTCGGATTTCGGCCTCAACGATGCCATCGAAGCCGGTCTGGTGAAGACGCCGCGCGTGGTGGTACGCGATGGCATCGTGCCGGATACGCAGACGCTGCGGCCCAAGCTGTACCACCTTTACCGCGAGGCCGAAGTCCGCGACGACTTGAATCGCCGGGGTGCTCAGCCACATGAGCCGTTGCCGCAGTTGTTGCAGCAGGCCTATACCCTGCTCGGCGCCGATTGGCGGCAGGCGCTGGCCGATTGGCAAGCCGCAGGGCACACCTCGCCACCGGTCATGCTGACCGTGTGCAATCGCACCGAAACGGCAGCGCGCGTGGAACACTACTTCAACAGCGGTGACGCGCATTGGCCCGAACTGAAGTGCCCCGAGCGCACTTTGCGTGTGGACTCGAAAGTGCTGGAAAAGGCCGAGGCCGGTGAAAATGCGGCTGCCGACAAGGCTTACGACGCGCGTCTGGCACAAATCATCAAGGCAGCGGAACTGCCGGTGGATCGTGAGAAGGAACTGCTGGCGCGGAAAAAGGAAGATTTGCTGCGTGCCATCGTCGACAGTGTGGGCAAGCGTGGGCAGCCTGGGCAGAGTCTGCAAAACGTGGTGTCGGTGGCCATGCTGTCCGAGGGCTGGGATGCCAAGAACGTGACCCACATCATGGGGCTGCGCGCTTTCACCAGCCAGCTTCTTTGCGAACAGGTGATAGGTCGCGGCTTGCGCCGCGTCAGTTATGACAAAGAGTGGGTGACTGGCCCGGACGGTGTCGAGCGTGAACTGTTCAAGCCCGAATACGTCAATGTATTCGGTGTGCCACTGTCGATTTTTCAGGACGTGGGCGCAGGCGGAGAAACGCCGCCACCCCCCAAGCCGAGCACGCAAATTGAATCGCTCCCCGAGCGCAACGCACTGGAAGTACGTTGGCCAAACGTGTTGCGTGTGGATGTGGTCCTGCGCCCCGAGTTGGTTCTGGATTGGAAATCTGTCGAGCCGTTGAAGCTGAACCCTGCAGCCACGCCGTTGAAAGCGGAAATCGCCCCAGCTCTCGGGGGTGCAACGGCCTGGGACCAGATCACGGCCATCGACTTGGAAACACTACCGGACGAGTTCCGCCAGCAACGCCTGATTTTCACGGCTGTGCGCAAGTTGTTTGCCAACATGCAGGGTCGTTTCAAGGGTGGACCCGAGTATTTGTCGTTACAGCTGGTGCGTATCGTCGAGCGGTTCATTGCATCGGACAAGTTGCGGATACCGTCGCACTTTCATCAGGATGCGTTGCGCAAGCGCATTCTGATTTCCTTGAACATTGACCGCATCGTGCAGCATCTGGATCGACACTTGTCTGAGGACAATCGCGAGCACGTCGAACCGGTGTTTGACGAGGATTTTCCGATTGGATCAACGCGCTACATGCGCACTTGGTACACCACCAAACGTTGCCAGCCGGCGCAAAAATCACAGATCAGCCATCTGGTCGTGGACAGCGCCTGGGAGGCGCATGTGGCCAATGTGTTTGAATCCAGTGCCCATGTCATGGCGTATGCCAAGAATGATCATCTGGGGTTTCAAGTGCATTACTTGTGGAATGGCTCGATGCGCCGCTTCATACCGGATTTTCTGATCCGCCTGGCCAACGGCAAGATGCTGGTATTGGAAATCAAGGGGCAAGACAGCGACCAGAACAAAGCCAAGCGTGCGGCGCTCGAGACCTGGGCCGAGGGTGTCAATGCCAAGGGCGGGTTCGGGACATGGTGCTGGGACGTGGCTTTTGATATGGAGCGAATTCAGGACATCCTGGATCGGCATGCGGATTGACCACGAGTCGGTTTTGTGCCGTCCCACTTTGCGGCATCATGGGCGGCCCGGTGCGCGTGGCGTGGTGGATAGGACGGAGCATTCATGAAAATTCTGGTGGTCGGCGGCGGCGGTCGCGAGCATGCCTTGGCATGGAAACTGGCGCAGTCGCCGCGCGTGGACGAGGTGCTGGTGGCGCCCGGCAATGCCGGTACCGCGCGCGAGTCGAGACTGCGCAACACGGACGTGGCGGCGACCGACGTGGCCGGGTTGCTGGACCTGGCGCAGCGCGAGCAGGTGACGCTGACCGTGATCGGCCCCGAGGCGCCGCTGGTGGCGGGCATCGTGGACAAGTTCCGCGCCGCCGGCCTGCGCTGTTTCGGGCCGCGCCGCGTGGCCGCGCAACTGGAAGGCTCCAAGACCTTCGCCAAGGATTTCATGGCCCGGCAC
>CAZSOU010000092.1:0-10435 GCA_964608595.1 uncultured Rhodanobacteraceae bacterium | reverse complement strand
GGGTGCACCTGCGCCGCTATCAGGATCCCGGTTCCGGCAGCACGACGGAGACGGGATACGACTTTTGACCCCCGGCACCGGGACCGGGGGCCCGGACGGGACGGCGATCGTCTGGTTCCGCCGGGACCTGCGCCTGACGGACCTGCCTACCCTGCTCGCGGCCGCCGACCGCTCCCGCACCGCGGTCGCGGTCTTCGTGCTCGACCCGGCGCTGCTCGGCCCCGCGGGAGCGCCCCGGCTGGCCTTCCTGGCGGGGTGCCTGCGCGCGCTGGACACCGATCTCGGCGGGCGCCTGCTGCTGGTGCGCGGCGATCCCGTCCGCGTGATCCCCGCGCTGGTGGCGGCGACCGAGGCGCGGTCAGTGCACGTGAGCGCCGACTTCGGCCCCTACGGCGCGCGCCGCGACCGCGCCGTGGAGCACGCGCTCGCGGCGGCGGGCGGGGTGGCGCTGGTGCGCACGGGATCCCCCTACGCCGTCGCGCCCGGGCGCCTGCACACCCGGGCCGGGGATCCGTACAAGGTGTTCACCCCGTTCCGGCGCGCGTGGCTCGAGCACGGCTGGCACTCCCCCGCCCGCACCGGCGCCGGCGCGCTGCAATGGCGCGATCCCGCCGGGCTCCCCGGGCGGATCGGCATCGAGGACGCGGTGCGGATGCTGACCGGCGGCAGGCAGGACGGATCGGACGGCGCGCCCCGCCTGCCCGTGCCAGGGGAGGCCGCCGCGCTGCGGCGCTGGCGCACGTTCCGACAGGAAGCCGACGGCGCGCTGGACCGCTACGGCAGCGACCGCGACCGCCCCGACCTCCACGCGACGACGCGTCTGTCGCCGTACCTGAAGTTCGGGTGCATCCACCCTCGCACCGTGCTGCACGATCTGCACGCGCGCACCGATTCGGGCGCCGCGGTGCTGCGCAGCGAGCTGGCCTGGCGCGATTTCTACGCCGACGTGCTCTTCCACCGTCCGGACACGGCCCACCGCAACTACAACACGAAGTTCGACGCGCTGCGCCACGACTCCGGTCCCGACGCCGACGCCGACTTCGCGGCGTGGTGCGCCGGACGCACCGGGTATCCGATCGTGGATGCCGGGATGCGCCAGCTCCATGCGGAGGGCTGGATGCACAACCGGGTCCGGATGATCACCGCCTCGTTCTTCACCAAGGACCTGCACCTGCCGTGGTGGCGGGGCGCGCGGCACTTCATGACGTATCTCGTGGACGGCGACCTGGCGTCGAACCAGCACGGCTGGCAGTGGACCGCGGGGTGCGGCACGGACGCCGCCCCGTACTTCCGGGTGTTCAACCCCACCGCCCAGGGCGAGCGCTTCGACCCCACCGGCGACTACGTGCGGCGCTGGGTGCCCGAGCTGCGCGGCATCCCCGGCAGGTCCGTCCACCGGCCGTGGGAGCACACCTCGGGTCCGAACGTCCGTGCCGCCGGGGACGACGACGGCGGCACCTCCGGTGCGGGCGGCGGAGCGGACCGCTACCCGCCGCCCATCGTCGACCACGCGGAGGAGCGGCGGGTCGCGCTGGCCCGGTACGGCGCGCTCTGACCCTCTGACCGCGCTGCGTGCGGAACGGCCCGCAGGAATTCCGCGGCGCACCCATCCGCCCGCGCACCGGGTCCGAACCCTGGGCACGGAGACACCGTGTCCTTGAGGAAGGAGCCTGTGATGCGTCAATCGGTGGAGAACGTCTTCATGTCCGTTCACACGCCCTTGGTGGAGCTCTATCAGTGGGTGATCGGCATGATCCCTGCGACCGGATCCTGGGGCTCGTGACCGCGCAGCCCCACCGTCCCGCGCCGGGGGCGCCCGGTCCCGCCGCCGGGCCTCCGCGGACGGTGGCGGTGATCGGCAGCGGCGTTGCGGGACTGGTCAGCGCCCACGTGCTCTCCCGTCACAGCCGCGTGACGCTGTTCGAGGCGGACGGCAGGCTCGGCGGCCATGCCCACACGCACCGCGTAGACCTCGGCGGCGGGCGGAGCATCGACGTCGACACCGGGTTCCTCGTGCATAACGAGCGCACCTACCCGACGTTGCTGCGGCTGTTCGGCGAGCTCGGCGTCCGCACCCGCCCGGGCGAGATGTCCATGTCGATCCGCAACGACCGGCGGGGCCTGGAGTACGCGGGGGCGCGCGGGGCGACCGGCCTGTTCCCCACCCCGCGGAACCTGGCGCGTCCGCGGTTCCTGCACCTGCTGGCCGAGGTGCCGCGCTTCCACCGGGCCGCCCGGCGCACGCTCGCCGCGCCCGCGTCCAGCGCGGCCGGCGCCGAGACGCTCACGGACTTCCTCGACCGGCACCGGTTCGGCGCCTACTTCCGCGACAACTTCGTCACGCCGCTGGTGGCGGCGGTGTGGTCCTGCACCCCGAGCGCCGCCGGCGCCTATCCCGCCCGCTACCTGTTCACGTTCCTCGAACACCACGGGATGCTCACCGTGTCCGGATCGCCGCGCTGGCGCACGGTCGTCGGCGGATCCGTCCGCTACGTCGACGCCGTCGCGTCCGGCATCGCCGACGTCCGCACCGGAGCCCCGGTACGGCGGGTGACCAGGGTCCCAGGCGAGGGGGTGCGCGTGGCGTTCTCGGACGCCGGCCGCGCGTACGGAAGCACGTCCGAGGAGGCGTTCGACGCTGCGGTGATCGCCGTCCACCCGCATCAGGCCCTCGCGATGCTCGACGCGCCGACCGGGCTCCAACGCCGGGTGCTGGGTGCCATGCCGTACACGGTCAACCGCGCGCTGCTGCACACCGACGAATCGCTGCTGCCGCGCTCCCGCCGCGCCCGGGCCTCATGGAACCAGCTCACCCCGGCGGACGGCCCTGCGGACGCGCCGGTGATCGTCACCTACGACGTCTCCCGCCTCATGCGGCTGGACGAAGACAGGGCGGGGCGCCGCTTCCTGGTCACCCTCGGCGGCGCGCACCGCGTCGACCCGTCCACGGTGATCGACGAGATGACCTACGAGCATCCGCTCTACACGCCGCGCTCCGTGGCAGCGCAGGCCCGGCTGCCGGAACTGGACACCGACACGCTCGCCTTCGCAGGCGCCTACCACGGGTGGGGCTTCCACGAGGATGGCGCACGCGCGGGGCTGCGCGCGGCCGAGCGGCTCGGCGGCAGCTGGGACCGTCCGCGCAGCCGCACTTCGGAGGTGCCGGCATGACGGCTGCGCCACCGCCCGGCGGCTCCTCCACGCCGGCTCTGTACAGCACCCGCATCACGCATGTGCGCACGGAGCCGGTGGAGCGCCGCTCTGTGCACACCGGCTACTTCTGGCATGTCGACCTGGACGCCCTGCCCCGCCTGCCCCGCCCGTTGGGACCGTTCGCACGGTTCCGCGGAGAGGATCACCTGGACGGGGCGCCGGACGAGGACCTGCGCCACCGCGTCGACCGCTTCCTCGCCCGCCACGGCGTCGATCTGGGCGGCGGGCGCATCACGGCGGTGATGAACGCCCGGGTGCTCGGCTACGTGTTCAACCCGCTCACCGTCTACTGGTGCCACGACCCCGACGGCAGGCTGGTCTGCGTGATCGCCGAGGTGCACAACACCTACGGTCAGCGCCACAGCTACCTGCTGCGGACCGACCGTCGGGGGCGCGCCACGGCGGACAAGGCGTTCTACGTCTCGCCGTTCAACGACACCGGTGGCCGCTACCGGATGGCGCTGCCGGAGCCCGGCGCGCACCTGCTGCTGGACGTCGCTCTGCACCGGGAGGGGCACGACCCGTTCCTCGCCGTCGTCACCGGGACACGGATGCCGGCGACGACGGCGAACGTCCTGCGCGCCCAGGCCCGCGCTCCGTGGGCACCGCTGGCGGTGTCGGCGCACATCCACGCCGAGGGGATACGGCTGTGGGCGAAGGGCCTTCCGGTCCATCCGCGTCCTCCCCACCCCGCCCACGGCAGCACCGACGCCCGACGCGGCAGCACCACCGCCCCGCAGAGCAGCACCGCTGCACCGGCGGACCGCCCGGGCGGGTCATCCCCACGGCCGGACGCCGCGGTGGGCGTGCCGCCGGCGCCCCGATCCCTGCGCGCCCGCGCGTCCGCCCCCGTGGTGTCGGCGCTGTTCCGGCGCATCGCCCGCATGCTCGACGCGCAGGGCACCCCGCTGCACATCACCCTCCCCGACGGCAGCACACTGAGCTCCGCCGGCGCACCGGACGCCCCGCAGATGGTCGTGCACCGTCCGGAGGCGTTCGCGCGCCGGGTCGGCGCGGACGGGCTGATCGGCTTCGGCGAGGCCTACATGGCCGGGGACTGGGACGCAACCGATCTGGCGTCCGTGCTCACCGCGCTGGCGACCCGGATGGCCGACCTCGTGCCGCCGCCGTTGCAGTTCCTGCGCCGGGCGTACGTGCACCGCAGACCGTCCGGGGAGCGCAACACCGCGGGCAACGCGCGCCGCAACGTCTCCCGGCACTACGACCTGTCGAACGCGTTCTTCGCCGCGTTCCTAGACGAGACCATGACGTACTCGAGTGCCCTGTTCGCCCGCTCCGACGCGGAGGTCGGCACGCGCGGCGACCTGCCGCCGCCCGAAGCGCCGCCCGCGTGGCCGGATCTGGCTGCAGCCCAACGGGCGAAGGTCGACCGGCTGCTGGACGCCGCCGGGGTCGGCCCGGGGACGCGCCTGCTCGAGATCGGCACCGGCTGGGGCGAGCTGTGCGTCCGGGCCGCAGCGCGCGGCGCCCGCGTCCGCTCGGTGACCCTGTCGCGCCGGCAGCGGGACGGGGCGCGGCAGCGCGTGGCCGCCGCGGGATACCGGGACCGGGTGCGCGTGGAGGTGTGCGACTACCGGCACGTGCGCGGGCGGTACGACGCGATCGTGTCGGTCGAGATGATCGAGGCCGTCGGCCACGAGCACTGGGCCGGGTACTTCCGGGCCCTCGACCGTCTGCTCGCGTCCGGCGGGCGGATCGCGATCCAGGCGATCACCATGCCGCACGACCGGATGCTGCGCACCTGCGGCACGTACACGTGGATCCAGAAGTACATCTTCCCCGGCGGCTTCCTCCCGTCAGCGCAGGCGATCACCGCGGTCGCCGCCGACGCCGGGCTCCGGGTGCGCGGGCGGACGTCCTTCGGCGGGCACTACGCCTGCACTCTGCGGTTGTGGGACGAGCGCTGCGCCGCGCGGAGCCGCCGGATCGACGAGCTGGGTTTCGATCGGGTCTTCCGCCGGATGTGGCACTTCTACCTGTGCTATTCGGAGGCCGGATTCCGCTCCGGATACCTCGACGTCCAGCAGTTCGTCCTCGACCGCGGCGACGGCGACGGGCCCGGTGTGGACCGGGGCCCCGCGGCGTGACCGGCACGGGCCCCCGCGGTGTACGGGTCGCACGCAAACGCCCGGTTCCGGCGCTCGACTCCGGTAGCATCAAGCCGCGTGGACGGACTCCTCCTGTGACGGTCCCGCGCCGAGCGGACGGCGCGGTGGACCTCGGCGTCCTCCTCCGCCGGTTGGCCGACGGCGACCGCGACGCGTTCGACACCTTCTACACGGCCACGAGTTCCCGCGTCTACGGCATGACCCTGCGGGTGCTGCGCGATCCGGGTTTCGCCGAGGAGACCGTCCAGGAGGTCTACCTGCAGGTGTGGCGCGGCGCGTCGGGCTTCGACCCGGCGAAGGGCTCCGCCCTGTCCTGGCTGATCACCCTCGCGCACCGGCGGGCGATCGATCGCGTCCGCACCGAACAGTCGGCCAGGGAACGCGACGCCGCATTCGGCGCATCGAGCCGCACCGCGCACGCCGACGAGGTCGCCGAGGAGATCGCCCACCGCGACGAGCGGCAGGCCGTCGTCGACTGCCTCGACAGCCTGACCGCGCTGCAGCGGGCGAGCGTCGACCTCGCCTACTACGGCGGGCTCACCTACCGGCAGGTGGCCGAGCGTTTCCAGGTGGCTCTGCCCACCGTCAAGTCCCGCATGCGCGACGGGCTTGCGCGCCTGCGCGAGTGCCTGGGCGGGGGCGATCATGACTGACACACCGACAGGCACCCCGCACCGCAACGAGGACGATCTGCCGGGCCTCGCCGCCGTCTACGCCCTCGACGCCGTCGACGAGCGTGAGCGCGGCGCCATCCTCGACGCCCGACGCGGCGCGGCGCCGGAGGTGCGGCGCGAGTTCGACCGCAGGGTGCGCGCCCACCGCGAGGCCCTCGCCGCCCACGCGCAGACGACCGCGGTACCCGCGCCCGAAAGCCTGCGCGGACGGCTCTGGGAGGCGATCGCCGCCGGGGACGACGGCGCGCACACCGGGGACGCCCCGGAAGATCTGCCGACGGAACGGCCCGCGGCCGATGCCACGCAGCGCCGCCGGCGCAGGGTCGCGCAGGGGCTGGCGGCGGCCGCGGCCGCTGCGGTGCTGGTCGCCGGCGGCGTCGCGATCGGCCACCAGTTCACCGTGGCGCCCGAGCCGCCCGCCGCATCGCAGGTGTTCACGGCCCCGGATGTGCGGACCGCGGCCATCCAGGTGGCCGGCGGCACGGCGACGGTGGTGTACTCCCGCGAGGCGAACGCCGCGGTGCTCGTGATGAACGACGTGGCCCCGCCGCAGCCGGGGCGGGTGTACCAACTGTGGCTGATGGGATCGAGCCACGCGCCGACCGCCGTGGGCACGATGGACAGCGCCGACGTGGCCCCGTCCACCCAGGCGCTCATCCAGGGGATCGACGCGTCCACCTCGCTCGGGATCAGCCTGGAACCGGCCGGCGGGTCCGCGCGTCCCACCACGATCGTCGCCGACATCGCGATGACATGACGGAGCACGCCCTGCCGCGTACGGCAGGGCGTGCTCCGTGCGCACCGGGTCAGTTCTGCGGCGGCATGAGGACGCCGTCGATCAAGTAGACGGTGGCGTTGGCCGTCTGCACCCCGCCGCACACCACCGACGCATCGCCGACCTTCAGATCGTCGCCGCTGCCGGTCACGGTCACCTCGGCCCCCTCGACGGTCGTGTGCGTCCCGGCGATCTCGTCCGGAGCCAGCCGACCGGGCAGGACGTGGTAGGTGAGGATCCCGCTCAAGGCGGCGGGATCCTTCTGCAGCATCGCCATCGTGTCCGGGGCCACCTTCGCGAAGGCGTCGTCGGTGGGCGCGAATACGGTGAACTGTCCGCCGTTGAGAGTGTCGACCAGGTTCACGTCGGGGTTGATCTGGCCGGACACGGCCTTGGTGAGTGTGGTCAGCATCGGATTGTGCGAGGCCGCCGTCGCCACCGGCGCCTGCGCCATCCCGGACACCGATCCGGGCCCCGACGGGTTCTGCTCGGCATACGCCGCGCATCCCGGGCCCACCAGGTTCGCGGCCGGATCGGCCATCGCCCCGGACGACGGCATGGGCGCCGAGGATGGGGCGCCCGATTCCGCCGTCGTCATGGCGGAACCCGGCATCGATTCTCCTCCCGCCGATCCGCCGTCGGAGGAACAGGAGGACAGCCCCAGTGCCGCCGCCGCGGCGAGGGCCGCGACCCCGCCGATCCGTGTGCCGATGGTGGTGCGCATGCCGTAGTCCTTTCGCTGCACGCCCGGGGCCGGGCCGCCGGACGCTGTCGGTTGATCATCCGGGGTTCGCGGCGGCCGTCCTCCCGGATGGGTGCCGGATCCGGGGGGCCGACGCGGACACGCGGTGATCGCGCAGTCGACGGTCCGCCCCATCCGCGAGCCGGTGCGGCTCCGAATCCCTGACCATGACCAGCACAAGCCGCTTCCCACGCGTCGGCAGGCTGTGCGCCGGGGCTATGACCGGCATCCTGGCCGCGGGTGTGGTGCTCGGCGTCGGCGAGCTGGTGAGCGTGGCCGTCGCGCCGAACTCGTCGCCGTTCTTCGCGGTGGGCGCCACGACGGTCGACCGGGCGCCCGCGTGGGCCCGCGAGTTCGCCATCGACACGTTCGGCACCGACGACAAGACCGCGCTGTTCACCGGGATGACGATCCTCATCGCCGTCCTCGGCGCTCTGGCCGGGCTGGCCGAACGCCCGCACCGGCCGGCGGGTTCGGCCATGCTGCTCGCGGGCGGCGTGATCGGACTGTATGCGGCCCTGCACCGGCCCACCGCCACGGCGTCGTGGGCGCTGCCGATCCTTGTCGGGGTGGCCGCCGGGATCGTCGCGCTGCGCCTGATGCGGCGGAACCTGCCGCAGGGGTGGCTGACACGACCGTCGCAGCGGTCGGCGGGGCTCGCATTCGCGGAGGAACCCCCGGCCCCGGAACCCCAGCGGGGTCTGCCGCGACGCCGGTTCTTCGCCGTGTCCGGCGTCGTCGCGGCGGTCGCGGCGGGCGCATGGGCCGGCGGCCGCGCATTGAGCATGCACCTGCGCGATGTGGTCGCCGAACGCGCACGGTTCCGCATCCCGGCCGTCGCGGACCGTGCCGCGCCGATCCCTCCTGACGCGGACATCGACGTGCCCGGGGCGACGCCGTTCGTGACCCCGAACCCCCGCTTCTACCGGATCGACACGGCGCTCCAGGTTCCGGCCCTGAGCACCGCGGAATGGCGGCTGCACATCCACGGCATGGTCGGCCGCGAGAGGACACTCGACTGGGACGCGCTCACCGGCCGGGCTCCCATCGAACGGGTCATCACGCTGACCTGCGTGTCCAACGAGGTCGGCGGCGACCTCGCGGGCAACGCGACATGGATCGGGTATCCCATCGGAGATCTCATCGCGGAGCTGCAGGTGGATCCGGACGCGGACATGCTGCTGTCCACCAGCGCCGACGGTTTCACCGTGGGCACACCGGTATCCGCGCTGACCGACGGCCGCGACGCGATGCTCGCGGTCGCCATGAACGGGACCCCGCTGCCGCTGGAGCACGGGTATCCGGTCCGCCAGGTGGTGCCGGGGTTGTACGGGTTCGTCTCGGCCACCAAGTGGGTAGTCGATTGGGAGTTCACCCGCTTCGACCGGGCGCAGGCCTATTGGACCCGCCGCGGATGGGGCGCGCGGGCACCGATCAGAACCGCGTCGCGGATCGACGTGCCTGCCCCGCTCGCGACGATCACGCCGGGGCGCGTGCGTGTGGCCGGGACCGCGTGGGCGCAGCATCGCGGCATCGCCGCCGTCGAGGTGCGTGTGGACGACCGGCCGTGGCACCGGGCCGTGCTCGCCCCGGAATACACCGTCGACACGTGGCGACAATGGTTCTGGGACTGGGATGTCGCGGCCGGGGACGCAGGATCCCGGACGCTGCAGGTGCGCGCCACGGACAAGGACGAGCAGGTGCAGACGCCCCGGCGCAGCCCGCCGATCCCCGGCGGCGCGACCGGCTGGCAGAGCATCGTCGTCACCGTTGCGGCGTGAGCGACGGACACTCGAGGACAGGAGCCGATCATGTTCCGCCCCGCTATCATCGCCGATTGTGCGGCCCGCCTCGCCGATACGGCGTTCGACCGCACGGTGATCCCCGGCTATTCGCGCCTCGGGTATGCGGCGCGCTCGCGGTTCTGGCCCCCGGGCGACCCGGCCGGGAAAGCGCTGGACGGGGCGGTCGTCGCGATTACCGGCGCGGGTTCCGGCCTCGGCAAAGCCGCTGCCGGGCAGCTGGCAGGCTACGGCGCCGAGGTCCTGATGCTCGTGCGCGACACAGCCAAGGGGGCGGCCGCCCGCGAGGATCTGCTCCGGGAGCATCCGCAGTCCCGCATCCGGATCGAGCAGTGCGACCTCTCCGACCTCGACGACGTGCGGGCGGCGGCCGGACGCCTGCGGGCGCGGTTGCCTCAGCTGGACGTGCTCATCCACAACGCCGGCGTCATGCCGTCCTCTCGCGGGGAATCGCCGCAGGGGCACGAAACCGCCCTCGCCACACACGTCCTCGGGCCGACCCTGCTCACCGATGAGCTGCTCCCCCTGCTCACGGAGTCGATCCGCCCCCGTGTGGTGCTCGTGTCCTCCGGCGGGATGTACGCCCAACGGCTGCACGCCGACGATCCGGAGTACCGCCACGGCGAATACCGGGGAGCGACCGCGTACGGGCGGACCAAGCGGATGCAGGTGGCGCTGCTTCCGGTGCTGGCCGCGCGGTGGGAACGCAGCAACACGCTGGTCGCCGCGATGCACCCCGGGTGGGCCGCCACGCCGGGACTGTCCGGCGCGCTGCCCGGGTTCCATGCGGCCGCACGCGCACTGCTCCGCAGCCCCGCGCAGGGCGCCGACACCGTCAGCTGGCTCGCCGCCACCTACCAGGCGCTGCCCACCGCGCGATTCTGGCACGACCGCCGTCCGCGGCCGGAGCACTACCTGCCCCGCACGCGCTACTCTTCCGCGGACCTCCGCACGCTCCAGGGGTTCGTCGACCGGGCGCTGCGGCCCTGACGACGGTCGGCCGGGCGGACGGTGCCCGGCGCACCCACAGCCGGTCACGCCCCATCCCGACCAGTGAGCGCGAATCTACGGTTTGGGGCGCACAAACGTAGTTTTGCGCA
>CAZSOU010000091.1:0-10648 GCA_964608595.1 uncultured Rhodanobacteraceae bacterium | reverse complement strand
GGCAAGGTCGTGCTCTACCAACTGAGCTATTCCCGCCCGGGAGCCGCGTATATTAATGGCTTGGCGAAACCTGTCAAGGCTCCGGCGCAAAAAATTTCGGCGACCGGGGGCAAAACCCGGTCATCCGTCGATGCCCGACGGTGCATCCTCGCGGAACGACGGCCATGCCGCCCGCAAATACATGATGCCCGACCAGATGGTGAGCCCCGCCGCAATCACCAGCAGACTCTCGCCGACGTTCCAGTATCGCAACAATGCCGCGTCGCGATCATGCTCCAACAGCAGGACCACAATCGCCACCATCTGCATGACCGTCTTGATCTTGCCGACCATCGCCACACGCACACGCGAGCGCAGGCCGATGCTCGCCATCCATTCACGCAGGGCCGACACGCCGATTTCGCGGCCGACGATGATCGCACTGACGATGGCCATCAACGGCGTACTGTGACTTTGCACCAACAGAAACAGGGTGACCGCCACCATCAACTTGTCGGCCACCGGATCGAGGAATGCACCGAAATTGGAAGTCTGATTCCAGCGTCGGGCCAGCCAGCCGTCGAACCAGTCCGTCATCGACGCCAGCACGAAGATCACCGCCGCACCGATATTGGCAAAACGCAACGGGATGCCGTTGTACATCGCATGCGAGTAATACACCAAAATCATCACCGGCAGCAGCAACACGCGAAACAGGGTCAGCCAGGTGGGAAAGTTGATGCGCATGTGAGGGCTCGCGAGAAGGAACAGACAGGATTGTGGCAGGTTTGGCGTTCAGTTCACGCAAAATGGTGCCACACTGTCACGCCTGCTTCAGCCATGCAGCGCCGCGTAGATGCGTTCGGCCAGATCCCGATGGATACCCTTGACCTGCATCAGCTCGTCGATCCCCGCCGCTTCCACGCCGCGCAGACCGCCAAATGCCTTCAACAGCGCCGAGCGGCGATGCGCACCCACACCGGGTACATCCTCGAGCACACTGCGATCACGCGCCTTCTGGCGCCGCTTGCGGTGACCGCTGATGGCAAAGCGATGCGACTCGTCGCGCACGGCATCAATCAGATGCAGGGCCGGCGAACCGGAGCCGGGGTGCAATGTACGGCCACTGTCGGCCAGGATCAGCTCTTCGTCGCCGGCGCGCCGTGCCGGCCCCTTGGCCACGCCGATCACGCGCAAATCGTCGATGTCGAGTGATTCCAGCACCTCCAATGCCTGCTTCACTTGTCCGCGCCCACCATCGATCAACAAAAGATCCGGCCGCATGCCCTCGCCTGCCGCCACGCGCCGAAAACGCCGGGTCAATGCCTGGTGCATGGCGGCATAGTCGTCGCCCGGTGTGATGCCGCTGATGTTGAAGCGCCGATAATGGGATTTTTCGGGGCCTTCGGGCCCGAACACCACGCAAGACGCCACGGTGGCCTCGCCGCGCGTGTGGCTGATGTCAAAACATTCGATGCGGCGGGGCCGTTCATCGAGGTCCAGCAACTGCTGCAGATCGTCGAAACGCTTGCCCAGCGTTTGCCGACTGGCGAGGCGCGAGGTGAGGCCGGCGGACGCGTTGCGCAGAGCCAGATCCAGAAAACGCGCGCGCTCGCCGCGCACCGAGGTTTTCACGCTGACGGCATGGCCGGCGTGCCCGCTCAGTGCCTCGGCCAGGGCGTCGCGATCGGCCACGGCGGCACTCAGTATCAATTCCCGCGGGACCGGTCGTTCAAGGTAATACTGCGCCGCGAACTGCTGCAGCACGTCACCCTCGGAGGCATCCAGCGGCAGGCGCGGGAAAAAGTCGCGCGAGCCCATGGATACGCCGTGACGGAAAAACAGCACGCTGATGCACGCCAGACCGGATTCGATGCGACACGCCAGGATGTCCATGTCGGCGCTGGCGCCACGCACATGATTCTGCGCCTGCAAACGACGCAGCGCCGCCACCTGGTCACGCAACAGGGCCGCCTTCTCGAAATCCAGCGCGGCGCTGGCGGTTTCCATGGACGTGGTGAGATCGTCGATGATCTCCGTGCTTTTGCCTTCCAGAAACATCTCGGCGTGACGCACGTCGCGGGCATAATCCTCGACGCTGATCAAGCCGACGCAAGGCGCGGTGCAGCGGCCGATCTGGTATTGCAGACACGGTCGCGAGCGGTTGCGGAAGTAACTGTCTTCGCATTGGCGCACCTTGAACAGTTTCTGCATCAGATTGAGGCTTTCGCGCACTACCGAGGCGCTCGGGAACGGACCGAAATAGCGGCCCGGCTTGTTTTTCGCCCCCCGATGCAGCGCCAGCCGCGGATAGTCGTCGCCGGTGGACAAGTAGATGTAGGGATAACTCTTGTCGTCGCGCAACAGGATGTTGTAGCGCGGCTTGAGCGACTTGATGAGCTGCGACTCCAGCACCAGCGCCTCGGTGGCGGTACGGGTCAGCGTCACCTCGGCGCGCGCGATCTGCGCCACCATGGCGGCAATGCGCGGCTCCATGCGCGGGCGCAGGAAATAGCTGCCCACGCGCTTTTTCAGATTGCCCGCCTTGCCGACATAAAGCAGATGATCGTCGGCATCGAAATAGCGGTAAACGCCGGGCGACGTGGTCAGCGTGCGGACAAATGCCTTGCCATCAAAAGGCGGCGGGGTTGCTTCGGCCATGCGTCCATTCTAGTTGCTCCGGCAACCCCCCGGACGTTACTTGCCGACGTTGTCGGTCTGCTCAATGAACTGCACCGCGTTGTCATGCAGTTTCTTCAACGACGGGATATGCGCATAGACCATGTGGCCCGACGGGTACCAGTGGTAGGAAATGTTCTTTTGCAACGATGCCGGAATCGGCAGATGCGCCATCTCGTATTCGGCGGTGAAAAACGGCGTGGCCAGGTCGTAGTAGCCTCCGTTCAACATCACCTTGAGATCGGGGTTGGCCTTCATCGCGCGCGCCAGATCGCCCATCACGTTGAGCGTGCCATGGCGGTGGTGGTGTTCCATGCTCCAGTGATCGATGTTGGCGTACAGCCGATAGTGCATGCCCTTGCCGAAATCCAGCGTTTTGCGCACGTAGTTGTTGAAGACCCCCACGTAGGCGGAGCTGATGGCCGACGACTGCGGATCGTATTGCGAACTCTTGCTCAGCGGCTCCATCGACGGGCCGGCAAAGCGCGTATCCAGACGGCCGGTAGTCTGCTCGCTCTTGCCCAGCAGCTCATGTTCGAACATGCCGCCGCTGACGCGCAGGTCCGCTTTCAGCAGGTACTCGACCGGAAGGCCGATGTACTGATGCAGTTTTTCGGCCACGGCCTGTTTCTGCGCCTGCGGCAATTTCGCACCCTGCATCAGCGCCAGCGCATAGTCGTGCGTGGCGTAATGCTCGACCTGCTGCAGAAACGCCTCGAGATCAGCCGGCCGGTTGGGCAATTTGTGGTGGTACCAGGCGGTCGCGGCGTAAGTCGGCAAGGCGCCGATGTAGGCCACGTCGTCGCCCGGGTTGTATTTGGGGCCGTCGATGCTGAAGCCGAAATTGAGGATTTGCGACAACAGCATCACGCCGTTCAAATCCACACTGTTGCGATTCTGGAGAATATTGGCCAGCACTGCCGACCGCGTCGTGCCGTAGCTCTCGCCGAACAGGTATTTGGGTGAATTCCAGCGGCCGTACCGGGACAGAAATTGCTGAATGAACTGTGCAAAGGCCTCGGCGTCGCCATCGACACTGTAGATGTCCTTCTTGCGCTTGCTCATCTGCTTGGCGCGTTTGCTCTTGTCCTTGTCGTTGGCGATCAGGCGACTGAAACCCGCCCCCGGGGCATCGATGAATACCAGATCCGACGCATCCAGCAGACTGTAATCGTTGTTGACCAACTTGTACGGCGCCGCCGGCGTGTGCGCATGATCAGAGGTGACCACTCGCCGCGGACCGAACGCGCCCATGTGCAACCACACCGTCGCCGAGCCCGGTCCGCCGTTGTAAATGAAGGTCACCGGCCGCTTCGATGCGTCGGCGCCCTTCTTGAAATAGGCCGTGTAGAACATGCTCACGGTGGGCTCGTCCTCGTTGTCCCCTTTGCCGTGCAGCACGATGGTCCCGGCCACCGCCTTGTAGTTGATGCGGTGGCCTTCCACGTTCACCGAACCCTCGCTGACCGATGATTGCGGGGTGACCAGGGCTGCATCCGGGCCTTTCGACGACGCGGTCTTGTCGGCGTTTTTGGCCATGCCCAGCGGCGAAACGGAAACCAGCGCGGCCAGCGCCGCGGTCAGAACAAGCTTGCGCACGAATCATCTCCTCGAAGGACTGAGCGCACGTACCTCACGCACGCGAAGCGTTCAGGCTACGCCGTACCCGTTCGGGGGACATGCCCCGAAAGTCACTGGCGCAAGCGCTCGATGAGTCCCTGCACGCCACGCCGGGCCATGACGATGACATCGGCAAAACCCTCGGCATCGCCATGGTAGGGATCCGGTACTTCGGCCGGTGGCGCGGCGGCGCCGACCTCCATGAACAAACCCACGCGCTCGCGCAACGGCGGGGGGCACATGGCCATCAGATCGGCCAGGTTGGCGCGATCCATCGCCAACACCAGGCGATGGTCGGCGAAATCGGCCAACCGCAACTGTCGTGCCCGATGCGCAGACAAGTCGTAACCCGCCGCCGCCCCCGCCCTGGCCGCGCGCGGATCAGCGCCCTGTCCCACGTGCCAGTCGCCGGTGCCGCACGACGCCACCGGCACATCCAACCCCGCGCGGGCAAATTCCGCCCGCGCGACCGCTTCCGTCGTGGGTGAGCGGCAGATGTTGCCCAGGCACACGAATAAAATCCCGTTGTCCGTCATTCTCGTTCACCGTTCTTCATGCCGCTGCGCAACCACGCTTGTGCACGCGCCAGATCCGCCTCGGTGTCGATCCCGGGGGGGAACGGTTCCGGCGTGTCGCATACGGCAATGGCATGACCGTGCTCCAGTGCGCGCAACTGTTCCAGCGACTCGGTGCGCTCCAGCGGCGTCGGCGGCAGCTCCGCGAAGGTGCGCAGGAACCCGGCGCGATAAGCGTAGATGCCGATGTGACGTCGACAGGGCATCTGTTGCGGCAGTTGCTCCCGATTGGTCGCAAACGCATCACGCGCCCAGGGCAACGGCGCGCGACTGAAATACAACGCGCGTCCGGCCTGCGTCGCCACCACCTTGACCACGTCGGGATCGAACAATTCGCCGGCCTTGGTGACGGGCGTGCACAACGTCGCCATCGGCGCGTCGCGCTCGACCAGCACGCTCGCCACGGCGCGAATTCCGGCCACCGGCGCAAAAGGTTCGTCCCCTTGCAAGTTGACCACGACGGCATCATCCGGCCAGCCGAGCGTGTTGACGCATTCGGCCAGTCGGTCGCTTCCGGAGACATGATCGTCACGTGTCATGCACACTGCAATGCCTTCAGCGACGCCATCCAGCGCGGCAGCAATGCGGGCATCATCGGTGGCCACGACGACTTGTTGCGCGCCGGCCGCCAGCGCGCGTTGCGCGACATGCACGATCAGCGGCCGGTCGCCCAGCAGACGCAAGGGCTTGCCCGGCAGCCGCGTGGAGGCGTAGCGCGCGGGGATGGCAATGAAAAACGGCGTATCGTCAGAGGTCATGACGGCGAAGTGTGACAGGCACGCTCCCGCTTGCAAATGCGTTCACCGCGCATGGATGCGAAAGCCGCATTGGTTGGCCAACGCTGCAAATCCCGGGAACGATGTATCGACATTGGCGCAATCGCGAATCTGCACCGGCGCATCGGCTGCCAGACCGGCCACTGCCAGACTCATCGCCAGGCGATGATCACCCCGACTGTCGACCACGCCGCCACGCAGGCCACCACCGGTGATGCGGGCGCCGTCAGGCGTTTCCTCGATCTTCACGCCCAGTGCTCGCAACGCTGCGGCCATGCTGCCCAGACGATCGGATTCCTTGACCCGCAGTTCCGCCGCACCCGTCACCGTCGTATGACCGGTCGCCGTGGCCGCCGCGACGAACAACGCGGGAAACTCGTCGATCATGTCCGAGACCTTCGTTTCGGGAACCTCGACACCCCGCAACGGCGCGTACTGCACCACCAGGTCGCCGATCAACTCGCCCGCCACCTCACGCGTGTTTTGCGTACGGATATCGCCTCCCATCAGTCGCAAGACATCCAGCAAGCCCGTGCGACGCGGATTGAGCCCGACGTTGTGCAAGCGGAGCAACGCGCCGGGCACGATGCACGCGGCAACAATGAAAAAGGCCGCCGACGAGAAATCACCGGGCACGTCCACATCGGTCGCACGCAACTGCCCGCCGCTGCCCAGGCGAACCTCGCCCGGAGCAAACTCGACGGGCCAGCCAAAAGCGGCAAGCATGCGCTCGGTGTAATCGCGTGTGGGCCGGATCTCTCTGACGAACGTATCGCCTTCGGCATACAGGCCGGCCAGCAGTACGGCCGATTTCACTTGCGCGCTGGCCATCGGCGGCGTGTACTGGATGCCCGTCAACGCGGGACTGCCGTGTATATGCAGCGGTGGACACCCTCCTTCGGCGGTGCCGATGTGCGCACCCATGGCGATCAGTGGCTCCGTCACGCGACGCATGGGACGGCGTGACAATGATGCATCGCCTGTCAGGACACAATCGAAAACCTGGCCCGCCAGCATTCCGGCCAGCAAGCGCATCCCCGTTCCCGAGTTGCCGCAATCGAGAACCGCGCCGGGCGCTTGCAAGCCACGCAAGCCCACACCACGCACGCGACGCTCGCGTGGCGCCGGCGTATCGATGGATACGCCCAATTGCTGCAGGATACGCGCCGTCGCGCGTGTATCCTCGCCCTCGAGAAAACCGCGGATGGACGATGTGCCATCGGCCAGCGCCGCCAGCATCAATGCCCGATGGGATACCGACTTGTCGCCGGGCACCGTCAGTGCCCCACGCAACCCGTCGGCCGGCCGGCTGACCCAGTCCACGCTCACGGAACCGCGACCGGGTAGGAGCCGAGCACTTTGATGCGCGCGGCGAACGGTTTCATGTCGTCCAGCGCCTTGCGCACGGGCCCGTCGTCGACATGACCGGCCATGTCGATGAAAAACGTGTACTGCCACTTGCCCTCGTGCGCCGGACGCGATTCGATGCGGTTCATGCTGAGCTGATGCCTGGCCAGCGGCGCGAGCACGTGCGCCAGCGCACCGGGTTGATCCTTGACGAACACCAGCACCGACGTGCGGTCGTTGCCCGACGGCGAAAACAGTTCGCGTCCGAGCACCAGAAAACGTGTCGTGTTGTCCTGACGATCCTCGATGGGCCCGGCAATCTGCTTGAGGTGATAAACGACGCCCGCGGCTTCACCCGCGATGGCCGCTGCATCATCCGCGTTGCGCGCCCGACGCGCGGCCTCCGCATTACTGGAAACAGGGCGCAGTTCCGCACGCGGCAAATGCTGGCGCAACCACGCTCGACACTGCGCCAGCGACTGCGGATGGGAATACACCCGCTCGATATCGTCGACGTTGCCCGTGCGCGACAGCAGGAACTGATGCACACGCAATTCCACTTCGCCGCAGATCTTGAGCTCGGACGTGAGAAACATGTCCAGCGTGGACTGGATGGTGCCCTGCCCCGAATTCTCCACCGGGACCACGCCGAAATCGGCATTGCCCGCCTCCACTTCCTGAAACACTTCCTCGATACTGGACAACGGCAGGCCGTGCGAGGAATGACCGAAATGCTTGCGCACGGCCTGCTCGCTGAACGTGCCCTGCGGCCCGAGATAACCGATCTTGAGCGGCTCCTGCTGCGCCAGACACGCGGACATGATCTCGCGGAACAGGCGCACCATTTCCGTGTCCGACAACGGACCGTCGTTGCGGTCGACCACGCGCCGGAGCACCTGCGCCTCACGCTCGGGGCGGTAGTAATCCACCGCGGCGGCCAGGTGACCCTTCGCTTTGCCCACCTGCTGCGCCCAGCGCGCACGCTCACCGATCAGATCCTGGATGTTGCGGTCGATGGCATCGATGCGTTCGCGCGCTTCGGACAACGTGGGATTGACGTGTGCTTTATCGTTCATGCTTGCCTCGGCAGGCCGATCTTCTGCAGCCCGACATAAAGAAGTTCAAAACAGCGCCTGATTGACGCGAAAATTTGCTCGTCACCATTGCCGCCCGCGTGGAACGCAGCCTTTGCAACCGGCGGAGTCGAAACGCTCCCGACACACCTCAGCCATGGCGCTGCGCAAAATCGTCCATGAAACCCACCAGTGCCTGCACCGCTTCCGGCGACACTGCGTTGTAAAGCGAGGCGCGCATCCCGCCAAGTACCCGGTGTCCCTTGAGACCGATCATGCCGGCTGCTTCGGACTCCTGCAAAAACACGGAATCCAATGCCGGATCATGCAAATCGAAACGCACGTTCATGCGTGAACGCGCGGCCACATCCACAGGGTTGCGGTAATACCCGTCCGACCCGTCGATGGTGTCGTACAACAGCTTCGCCTTGGCCTGGTTGCGTGCGCCAATCGCTTCCAACCCGCCTTGCTGCGCCAACCATTTGACGGTCAACCCGATCAGATACCAGCCCCAGGTATTGGGCGTGTTGAGCATCGAATCGCGCTCGGCCTGGCGCGCATAGGAAAAAATGTCGGCCATGGGCCGCGTGACACGTTGCAGCAAATCACGCCGGATCAACATCAGCACAACGCCGGAGGGACCCAGATTTTTTTGCGCTCCGGCATAAATCAGGCCGTAACGACTTGCGTCCAGCGGGCGCGAGAAAATGTCCGACGACATGTCGGCAACCAGCGGCACACCATCCGGTGCCTCGGGTGCCTCGGCAAATTCCACGCCGTGGATGGTTTCGTTGGGTGTGTAATGCAAATAAGCCGCTTCGGGATTCAGGTTCGACGCCACCGGCAGCGAACGATAACCATCGGCTTCGCTGGATGCAGCGACATGCACATCGACGTAGGGCGCGGCTTCACGCGTGGCTTTATTGCTCCAATGTCCGCTGACGATGTAATCGGCCCTCGCCCCGGGTGTCGCCAGATTCATCGGAATCTGCGCGAAATGCTGCGTGGCGCCACCCGGGAGAAACAGGACCGCATAGTCGTCGGAAATCGACGCCAGTTCGCGCAAGTCGTGCTCGATCTCCGCCGCCAGTTGCATGAACGGCTTCCCGCGGTGCGACAGCTCCATGACCGACGCGCCCTGCCCCCGCCAATCCAGAAGATCCGCTTGCGCCTGACGCAAAACGGCTTCCGGCATGGCCGCAGGCCCTGCGCTGAAATTCCACACTCTGGTCACGGGCAATCCTCGTCACACGATGATCGGGTCATTATGCGGCGTCACTCGGCACTGGCAAGCGCGTGCTCATGGCACGAAGCCATAAGCAAGCGCGGGGACGCCAGTCAATAATGAATCAACAGAGCACCCGCCAGGATCAGCGCCAGCAATGCCGCTGTTCCCAGCAACCACCAGGTCTCATGGTGCGAATCACGCTTGTGCGTCTCCGGCGCCGATTCGGAAACGGATGCGACGGCCGGCGAAACCCGCGGCGGGGTGTCGGTACTGATATCGACCAGGAAACGATGAGGCCCCAATACAAGCTGGTCGCCGTCTTTCAGTACGACCTGACGCCGTTCCCGGCCATTGACACATACCGGCCGGCCGGTCGGCAACCCCGTGGCGTCCATGTGCAGGCGTCGGCCGCGAGGCTCAAGCAGCAGGCAATTGTCGCCGTGAAGACCGGTTTTCGGGCCGTGTTCATCCATGGCCAGTGCATCGTCGATGGCATAGACCCGCCCCGAGCACGATCCGGCGACCGCCCGCAATGCCATCACCACCGTGCCTTCCTGCTCCGTGTCGTCATCGCCCACGTCGGGCACATCATCGTCGACAAGACGCAAATGGCAGGCACCGATGCCGAGACTGTCTCCCGGACACAGCAAGGCCTTCTCACGGACGGGGCGCGCATTGACGTATACCCTTCCGGCGCCGGAACATACTTCCAGCACCAACCCCCGCGCATCCCCGGATATCACGACATGATGCGCGGCCACGCCCTGGCCCTCCAGGCGCACGTCGTTGTCGCCTGCACTGCCCATGCGCAACGGACTGCCCGACCAGGACAGCGGGGGAAGATCGGCGTGGGCGAATTCGATGCGCATGAAAACAGTTTCGTGTGTTGCTCCAGCGCGCAACATAGCAGAATCGGCCGTCGTCAAAGGCCGTCAGTATTGCCACCCGAACCGATAACGGCGATGATCCGCGCCATGGAAAGCCATATCGACATCAAACGGCAACATGCACTGTCACCCGATGAAGCCCGAAACGTCATCGATCACCTGGCCGAAAACCTGCAAAACAAGTTCGGGGTGACGCCCTCCTGGCGCGGCGACACGTTGCATTTTGCGCGCAGCGGCGTGAACGGGTTCATCGCTGTCAGCGACGACGAGGTGCATGTCAACGCCACACTGGGCCCGTTTCTGGCCCCGTTGAGGTCGACCGTGGAAGCGGAAATCATGCGCAAGCTGGACAAGTATTTTCCGCTCTCGAGCTGACAAATCTTTAACGGCAAGCGACATCGTGTCAGAATGGCACGGTTAACCAACCCGAACAGACAGGCAGGCCATGGCCAAAGACGACGTCATCGAAATGGAAGGCACGGTC
>CAZSOU010000090.1:0-10697 GCA_964608595.1 uncultured Rhodanobacteraceae bacterium | reverse complement strand
GAGATCCTGCGCCATTCCACCGCGCACCTGCTGGCGCAGGCCGTGCAGCGCCTGTATCCGGGCACCCAGGTCACCATCGGGCCGGTGATCGACAACGGCTTCTATTACGACTTCGCGCGCGAGACGCCGTTCACGCCCGAGGATCTGCCGAAGATCGAGGCCGAGATGGCCAAGATCGTCAAGGAGGATTTGCCGCTTTCGCGTACCGTCAAGTCGCGCGACGAGGCGGTCAAGTTCTTCCGTGACATGGGCGAGGACTACAAGGCCGAGATCATCGAATCGATCCCGGCCGACGAGGAACTGTCGCTGTACACGCAGGGCGAATTCACCGACCTGTGCCGCGGCCCGCACGTGCCGTCCACCGGCAAGCTGCGCGCGTTCAAGCTGATGAAGGTGGCCGGCGCCTACTGGCGTGGCGATTCGGACAACGCCATGCTGACGCGCATCTACGGCACCGCCTGGCACAACGACAAGGAGTTGAAGGCCTGGCTGCACCAATTGGAAGAGGCCGAAAAGCGCGACCACCGCAAGCTGGGCAAGGCCATGGACCTGTTCCACCAGCAGGACGAAGGCCCCGGCATGGTGTTCTGGCACCCCAGGGGCTGGGCCATCTGGCAGCAGGTCGAGCAGTACATGCGCAAGGTGTACCGCGATTCCGGTTATCAGGAAGTGCGCGCGCCGCAAATCCTCGATGTCAGCCTGTGGAAGAAATCCGGGCACTGGGACAATTACCAGGAAAACATGTTTTTCACCGAGTCGGAAAAACGTGTTTATGCGCTCAAGCCGATGAATTGCCCCGGCCACGTGGAAATCTACAAGGCCGGCCTGCACAGCTACCGCGACCTGCCGATCCGCTACGGCGAATTCGGCTCCTGCCATCGCAACGAACCGTCCGGCGCCTTGCACGGCCTGATGCGCGTACGCGCCTTCACCCAGGACGATGGCCACGTGTTCTGCACGCCTGAACAAATCGAGTCGGAAGTGACCGATTTCCACGCCCAGGCCATGCAGGTCTATGCCGACTTCGGATTCACCGACATCGACGTGAAAATCGCTTTGCGCCCGGAGGACCGTATCGGCGACGATGCGGTATGGGACAAGGCCGAGGAGGCGCTGCGTGCGGCCTTGCGTTCGGCCGGTGTCGAATGGGGCGAGTTGCCGGGCGAAGGCGCATTCTACGGGCCGAAGATCGAATATCACATGCGTGATTCGATCGGTCGCGACTGGCAGGTCGGCACCATGCAGGTGGATTTTTCCATGCCGGTACGGCTGGGTGCCGAATATGTCGACGAGCATTCCGAGCGCCGGAACCCGGTGATGCTGCATCGCGCCATCGTCGGCTCCATGGAGCGTTTCATCGGCATTTTGCTGGAGCACTACGCCGGCAACCTGCCCGACTGGTTGGCGCCGGTCCAGGCCGTGGTAATGAACATCACCGACGCCCAGGCCGATTATGCCGACGAGCTGACCAAAACCCTTGTCGGCAAAGGCTTGCGCGTGCAATCGGATTTGCGCAACGAAAAAGTCGGCTATAAAATCCGGGAGCATACGCTCAGCAGAGTGCCGTGGCTTCTCGTGGTCGGTGATCGCGAAAAAGAATCCGGCACCGTGGCGGTGCGTAGCCGCGACGGCAAAAACCTGGGCAGCATGACCCTCGATGAATTTGCCGCACGGCTGGAGAGCACGAAGCAATGACCGCTTCGTGCTTGATCGACTGAAACCTTGAGGAGATACAAATATCGCCACCCCAGACAACAAGCGCAATCGTCGCAACCATGAAATTCGCGTGCCGCGTGTGCGCGTCATCGATGCCGACGGTGAACAGGCCGGCATCCTTTCGCGTGACGATGCGTTGGACAGGGCCCGCGAGGCCGGGCTCGATCTCGTGGAAATCCAGCCCCACGGCGATCCGCCGGTATGCCGCATCATGGACTTCGGCAAGTACATGTTCGAGCAGCAGAAAAAGGCCAGCGCGCAGCGCAAGAAGACCAAGCAGGTCGAGATCAAGGAAGTGAAGTTCCGTCCCACCACGGATGTGGGCGACTACCAGATCAAGATGCGCAACGTGTACAAGTTTCTGGAAGCCGGCAACAAGGTCAAGGTCACCATCCGCTTCCGCGGCCGCGAAATGCGCCATCAGGAAATCGGCCGCGAGCTGGCCGAGCAGATCCAGGAAGATGTGGGCGAGCTGGGCGTGGTCGAGCAGTTCCCGCGCCAGGAAGGGCGCATGATGAACATGATGATTGCGCCTCCGAAGAAGAAATAGGGCGAGGCATTCTTGTCGCGGCCACCGGCCGCTCCCACAGAGGCATGAGGTTGCCTCGAAGCCTTGTGGGAGCGGCCGGTGGCCGCGAAAGCATGAACACTCAAGCCTTCCCAAACCTTCCCTGATCACGCTATAATTGCCCGTTCGACCCGTCTGGAAGGGTCGTCAACCGACCATGGCAGGAAGGAAAGTGCGGCGTTCGCGCCGTCGCCGGGTCAGTCAACCATCGGATACGGAAACATTCCCATGCCCAAGATCAAGACCAACCGGGCCGCGGCCAAGCGGTTCCGCAAGACTGCCTCCGGCAAGTACAAGGGCGGCCACGCTTTCAAGTCGCACATCCTTACCAAGAAGTCGACCAAGCGCAAGCGCGGCCTGCGTGGCACCAACTACGTGCCTGATTGTGAAACGCGCAACGTCAAGCGCATGCTGCCCTACGTCTGAGGAGGACTTGAGTCATGGCACGAGTAAAACGTGGTGTCGTCGCCCGTCGTCGTCACAAGAAAATCATTGGTCGCGCCAAGGGTTATTACAACGCCCGGCGCAAGGTGTATCGCGTTGCCAAGCAGGCGGTCATCAAGGCCGACCAGTACGCCTACATCGGCCGCAAGCAGAAGAAGCGCCAGTTCCGTCGCTTGTGGATCGTGCGCATCAATGCCGCGGCGCGTCAGTTCGACCTCAGCTACAGCCGTCTGGTCCATGGTTTGACCAAGGCCGGCATCACGATTGACCGCAAGGTGCTGGCCGATCTGGCCGTGCACGACATCAAGGCGTTTGGCGCCATCGCCGAAAAAGCGAAGGCCAGCCTGTAATACTTGATACCCATGGCGCGACGCGTCATTCGGTATGATGAAAGTAAGCGGGGAGAAGGCCTGGCCTTCTCCCCGTTTTCCGTTGCGAAGAACGCGTAGAGTGGGCCCAGGCCCATCGGATCGACCATGGCGGGCCAGGGCTCGCCCACGAGGTGTCACGGGGAAACCGGGATGGATGCTTTGGACAATATCGACGAGGCTCTGGGCAACATTGCCGCCGCATCGACGCTGGAATCGCTCGATGCGCTGCGCGTGGCGCTGCTTGGCAAGAACGGCTCGATCACCGCGCAGCTCAAGACGCTGGGCAAACTTGCGCCGGACGAGCGCAAGGCGCGCGGCGCCGCGATCAACAAGACCAAGCAACGTCTGCACGCCGCCATCACCGAGCGTCGCGAAGCATTGCAGCGCGCGGCGCTGGATCAACGGCTGGCATCCGAGCGCGTCGATGTGACGTTGCCCGGTCGGCGCGGCGAACGCGGCAGCCTGCACCCGGTCACACGCGCTCTGGAGCGCATGGCCGGCATCTTCGAGCGTCTGGGTTACCAGCGTGCCGAAGGTCCTGAAATCGAAGACGACTGGCACAACTTCGAAGCCCTCAATTTTCCGCCGCATCACCCGGCACGGGCCATGCACGACACGTTCTATTTCGGCGACGGCCGCCTGTTGCGCACGCACACCTCGCCGGTACAGGTGCGCGCCATGGCCGGGCGTCAGCCGCCGATCCGCATCATCGCCCCCGGCAAGGTCTATCGCAGCGACTCCGATCAGACCCATTCGCCCATGTTTCATCAGATCGAGGGTCTGCTGGTCGACGAAACCTCCAGTTTCGCCGATCTGAAAGGCACGCTGTCCACCTTTGTGCGCGCCTTTTTCGAGCGCGATTTCGACATGCGTTTCCGGCCCAGTTTTTTCCCCTTCACCGAACCGTCGGCCGAAGTGGACATTCGTTGGGATGCATCCGACGGCAGCGAACGCTGGCTGGAAGTGCTCGGCTGCGGCATGGTGCACCCCAACGTGCTGAAAAACTGCGGCATCGATCCCGAGCGCCATACCGGCTTTGCTTTCGGGCTGGGCGTGGAGCGTTTCGCCATGTTGCGTTACGGCGTCGAGGATCTGCGTGCATTTTTCGAAAATGATGTGCGGTTTCTGGAGCAGTTTGGTTGAACAAACGGGACTCGGGACTCGGGGCCCGGGACGCGGCAAGCATGGTTGCCGTGACCGCCCCCGAATTGCGAATCCCGCACGTCTTACTGGAGTCGTTCATGACACCTGAAATACATGGGCTCGCGATTCGAGTCCCGAATCCCGAGTCCCGAGTCCCGCAGGCCCGAGCATGAAATTCAGCGAAAACTGGCTCCGCGAACTGGTCCCGACCGACCTCGATCGCGACGAACTCACCCACCGTCTGACCATGGCCGGCCTGGAGGTCGAGGACGTTCAGGTCATGGGCGATCTGGAAGGCATCGTGGTCGGTGGAATCATCGCCGCCGAAAAGCATCCGCAGGCCGACCGTCTGCAGATTTGCAAGGTGGATGCGGGGCAGGACGAGCCGCTCACCATCGTCTGCGGCGCGCCCAACGCGCGCGTCGGCCTGAAGGCGCCGTTGGCCACCGTGGGAGCGCGCATGCCGGGCGGCATGGCCATCAAGAAAGCCAGACTGCGCGGTATCGAGTCGTTCGGCATGTTGTGTTCGGCGCGCGAAATCGGTGTGGATGCCGATGCGTCCGGATTGATGGAATTGCCCGCCGATGCGCCCACCGGGGCGGCGCTTGCCGAGTATCTGGGCCTGCCCGATGCGGCCATCGAAGTGGGGCTGACGCCCAATCGTGCCGATTGCCTGGGCATGCTCGGCCTGGCGCAGGACGTCGCGGCCATCTTGGATACGCCGTTGAACAGGGACGAAGTGACGGAGGTGCCGGTCGATACCGATACCGCCCGTTCGATAAAACTCGAAGCGGGCGCCGACTGTCCGCGTTACGCCGGGCGTGTCATCGAAGGGATCGACGCCCGTGCCGCCACGCCTGTGTGGATGGCCGAGCGCCTGCGCCGCGCCGGCGTGCGTCCGATCAGCGTGGTGGTGGATGTCACCAACTACGTGATGCTGGAAACCGGCCAGCCGCTGCACGCGTTCGACAACGACACGCTGGACGGCGACATCATGGTGCGCCCAGCGCTCGTCGGGGAAACGTTGACCCTGCTGGACGGCAGCGAGGTGGAACTCGATGGCAGTTTCATGGTGATCGCCAACGCCGGACGTGCGCTGGCCGTCGCCGGTGTCATGGGCGGCATGGCTTCGCGCGTCACCGATGCCACGCAAAGCATCTTTCTGGAAAGCGCGCATTTCGCGCCTGCCGCCATCATGGGCAAGGCGCGCAAACTGGGTCTGCATACCGATGCCTCGCATCGGTTCGAGCGCGGTGTGGATCCGCAGTTGCCGGTGCGCGCGCTCGAACGTGCCAGCCAGCTGCTGCTGGCGCTGGCCGGCGGCAAAGCCGGGCCGGTGCAAGTGGCCGAAGACGTCTCGGCATTGCCGGTGCATGAACCGGTCAAGCTGCGCCGCCAGCGCCTGGCGCGGGTACTCGGCATCCGCATCGACGATGCCGAAGTCGCACGCATTCTCGAGGCCCTGGACATGCGCGTCACGGCCGACGAGGACGGTTGGCGGGCCGTCGCGCCCGGTCGCCGCTTCGACATCGAGCGCGAGGAAGACCTGATCGAGGAAGTGGCGCGGGTGTATGGCTATGACCGCATTCCCGTGCGTGCGCCCGCCGGCGAGCTGGTGCTGGCGCCGCAGCCCGAAACCCGCCGGCCGTCGCTGGCGGTGGCCGCACAACTGGTCGATCGTGATTATCGCGAGGCCATCAACATGGCCTTCGTCGGCGCCGACGTGCTCGCCGCCTGGGGCTGGCAGGGGCAGGGCGTTCCGCTGGCCAATCCGCTCACGGCCGATCTGGCGGTGATGCGGCCGTCCCTGTTGCCGGGGTTGGTCGAGGCGTTGAAACACAATCTGGCGCGGCAACAGCAGCGCGTGCGTCTGTTCGAGCGCGGCCACGTGTTTGCCGCCCCCGTTCAAGCGGGCGACGCGCCGGTCGAAACCGCCCGTGTGGCGTGGGTGGCATGCGGTCATGCCGATGCCGAACAGTGGGGCGTCAAGACCCGGGCCCTCGATTTTCACGATGTTCGCGGCGACCTGGACGCTCTCGTTGCCGCCACGGCGCAACCCGACGCGTGGCAATTTGTCGCTGACGACCTGCCATCGTGGCTGCATCCCGGGCGCAGTGCACGCGTTTTGCGCGAGGGTCGCGAGGTGGGCGTGATCGGCATGCTGCATCCCGAGCGGCTGGCCGCGCTGGACCTCGATCGCGACGTGTATGTGGTTGAAATCGACCTCGATGCCGTCTGTGAGCGGCGTTTGCCGCATGCCGGCGTGGTCGGGCGATTCCCGTCGGTGCGCCGCGACATCGCCATGGATCTGCCGGTCGAGGTGCGCTGGGCCGCCGTGGCCGCCAGCGTCCGCAAGGCGCTGGGCGCGCGTCTCAAAACCCTGCGTGTTTTCGACAAATACGAGGGCGAAGGCATGGATGACGGACGAAAAAGTCTGGCTATAGGCTTGATTTTACAGGACGAATCACGCACTCTTACCGACGATGACGCCAATCGTTGCGTGGCCGATGCCGTGACCGCGCTGGAGAACGATTGCAACGCCAAACTGCGAGGATGACATGACCCTGACCAAGGCAGCCATGGCCGAACAACTGTTTGTTGATCTCGGTCTGAACAAGCGCGAAGCCAAGGAATTCGTGGATGCCTTCTTCGAGACCATCCGCGAGTCGTTGGAAAAGGGCGAACAGGTCAAACTGTCGGGTTTCGGCAATTTCGATCTGCGCGACAAGAATCAGCGGCCGGGACGCAACCCCAAGACGGGCGAGGAAATTCCCATTTCCGCCCGCCGCGTGGTGACATTTCGGCCAGGACAAAAACTCAAGGTGAGGGTAGAGGGCTATGCTGGATCCGGGCAATAACCAAGAGCTTCCGGCCATTCCGGCCAAACGCTACTTCACCATCGGTGAAGTCAGTCAGCTGTGTGCGGTCAAGCCGCACGTGCTGCGCTATTGGGAGCAGGAATTTCCCGCCCTCAACCCGGTCAAGCGCCGTGGCAACCGTCGTTACTATCAACGCCACGACGTGCTGATGATCCGCCAGATCCGCTCGCTGCTGTACGAGCAGGGGTTCACCATCACCGGTGCGCGCGCGCGTCTCGAGGGCCCCGAAGCCCGCGCCGAAGCCAACATGTCGCACCAGATCGTGCACCAGGTGCGCATGGAACTGGAAGAAGTTCTCAGCATCCTGCGTCACTGATCCCTCGCGACCTTTGTCGTTGTCGGTGGCACCCTTGTCGGCGATGGCGCATGACGTGGTTGCGCATCAGATGCGCCCCTGCACGAAAAAGCCGGATCGATACCGCTCGGGCACCTCGTATTTCCGATCCCTTACCTGCTAGAATGCCCGTCTTTGCCGCCCGAGTCGGGGCGTAGCGCAGCCTGGTAGCGCACTACAATGGGGTTGTAGGGGTCGCGAGTTCGAATCTCGCCGCCCCGACCAAGTCGGCAAACATGCAAAACGGCGCTCGCGAGCGCCGTTTTTTTGTGGCTGCCGGTACGTGTCGGTGTCCGGTCAACGCAGGTTGAGCGCATCAAGCGCATACTGGTGTTTTCACTCCAAGGAGCCTGCCATGCAATATCGTCGACTCGGTTCAAGCGGCCTGCCGTTGTCCGCACTGTCCTATGGCGCCTGGGTGACTTTCGGCCGCCAGGTGGATACCGCGGCCGCCCGCGAGCTTTTGTCGTTGGCGCGCGACCATGGCGTCAACTATTTCGACAATGCCGAAACCTATTCGGCCGGTGAGGCCGAGCGCGTCATGGGACGGGCGTTGGCCGAGCTGGACTGGCCGCGCGACAGCTGGTGCGTGTCCAGCAAGGTGTATTTCGGCGCGGTGAAAGACCCGTTGCCGACACAGAAAGGCCTTTCGCGAAAACACGTCGTGGCGGCATGTCATCAGGCATTGCGGCGGCTCCGGGTGGATTACCTGGATCTGTATTTCTGTCATCGGCCCGACGAGGAAACACCGGTGGCGGAAACCGTCTGGGCCATGGACACGCTGATCCGCCAGGGAAAAGTGTTGTACTGGGGCACGTCCGAGTGGCCGGCCGAACGCATCCGCGAAGCGCACGCCGTCGCCGAGCGTCATCACCTGCATGCACCGACCATGGAACAACCGCAATACAACCTGTTCCACCGCGAACGGGTCGAACAGGAATACGCCCCGTTGTATGACGACTTCGGCATGGGCACCACCATCTGGTCGCCACTGGCTTCGGGGTTGTTGACCGGCAAGTATGCCGAAGGGATTCCCGAAGGTTCGCGCGCCTCGCAACCGGGTTACGAGTGGTTGCGCGACCAGATGATGGCGGAAAAGGACAAGCACGCCGCAGTTGCGAAGCTGCTGCCGATCGCCGAAGACCTGGGGATCACGCCCGCGCAGATGGCCATTGCGTGGTGCCTGAAGAACCCGCGCGTGTCGACCGTCATGCTGGGCGCCAGCAAACGCGAGCAATTGCAGCAGAATCTGGAAGCCATGGATGCCGTGGACAAGCTGAATGCCGAGGCCATGCAGCGCATTGAAGCCGCGTTGCCCGGCAGCTGACTCGGGGGCAGGGTGGCGTCGCGTGAGGTGTCCGGCATGGTGTCCGGGTTGTCCACCGTCTGTCCGCGGACACATGTGAGGTCGGCGTGGCTACAAAAACATCCCGCTAAAACAATGGATTACAAAAACGCCTGCGGTTGGCACGGAGATTGCTGAATCTATTCTGTCTGCACATGTGTGCGCCGGAACCAGCCCATGATTCGCGATACCTCCGCCCAGGACCGCATGGTCGAAGTCAAACCCGCACGTCGCCGCCTGATCTGGATCGGGGCGGCCGTGGTCGTCGTCATTCTGATTGCGCTCGTCGTGCCATGGGCTTCGCGTCTGCTGTCCGCCGGATCGTCGGTGGATGCGTCGCGCCTGGCCTTCGCCACGGTGGAGAAGGGGCCGTTCACCCGTGATATTGCCGCCGAAGGGCGCGTTGTGGCGGCTGTGCGCCCGACCATGTATGCGCGCTCGCCCGGCGTGGTCACGCTCAAGGTTCATGCCGGCGACACGGTAAAGAAAAACCAGGTGCTCGCGGTCATCGACAGTCCGGAATTGACCAACCAACTGGCGCAGGAACAATCGGCGCTCGACGGCATGCAGGTGGATTGGAAGCTGGCCAAGGTGGAAGCACGCACCCAGCGGGCCGAGCTCGAAAAAGTCTACGAGAACGCGAAAATCGACGAGTTGAGTGCCGCACGCGATTTGCATCGTTACAAGATTGCCTACCAGAAGGGTGCCTATTCCAAGGCGCAGGTGGACCATGCCGAGGATCGTTTGCACAAGGCGAAGATCGGTCTCAAGCAGGCCAAGAAGGATGTCGCGCTCAAACACGACAGTCTGGATTTCGGCATCAAGGCGAAGAAACTGGCCGCCGATCGCCAGGCATTGCTGGTCAAGAACCTCGAACGCAAGGTGGAAGACCTCAAGGTGCGTTCGCCCGTCGACGGCCAGGTCGGCCAGTTGTTCGTGGCACCCAAGGCCAGTGTGGCGCAGGACGCCAAGCTGATGAGCGTGATCGACCTGTCCGCCCTGGAAGTCGAAGTCCAGGTGCCCGAGAGCTTCGCGCGCGATCTCGGCGTGGGCATGAACGCCGAGATCAGCGGCAACGGCAACACGTGGCAGGGCGCGGTCAGCGCCATTTCCCCCGAAGTGGTCAACGGCCAGGTGGCGACGCGGGTGCGTTTTGTCGAAAACAAACCGAAACACCTGCGCCAGAACCAGCGGTTGTCGGTGCGCATTCTGCTCGACCATCGCAAGAACGCGCTGACCGTGGCGCGCGGCTCGTTCGTGGACGAATCCGGCGGCCACTATGCCTATGTCATGCACGACGGGGTGGCCGTGAAAACACCCATCCAGGTCGGCGCCACATCCATCGACAAGGTCGAAATCATCAAGGGCCTCAAGCCCGGCGACAAGGTCGTCATCTCCGGTACCGACAATTTCAATGGAGCGCAGCGTGTGGTCGTGTCCCATTGAGCATCGGCTCCCGAATCCGATAACCACCCGAAACCCGTTCACACCCAGCCACCGAGGATCACCCAAATGCTCAAAATGACCCATCTTTCCAAGGTCTATCGCACCGAAGTCGTCGAGACCTACGCCCTGCGCGACTTCAACATCGACGTGCAACCGGGCGAGTTTGTCGCCGTTACCGGTCCGTCCGGTTCGGGCAAGACCACGTTCCTCACCATCGCCGGTCTGCTGGAAACCTTCACCGGCGGCGAATATCTGCTGGATGGCGTGGATGTCAGCGGTCTCAACGACAACGCGCGTTCGAAAATCCGCAACGAAAAAATCGGCTTCATTTTCCAGGCGTTCAATCTCATCCCCGATCTCAATGTGTTCGACAACGTGGAAGTGCCGCTGCGTTATCGCGGCATGAAGGCGGCCGAGCGCAAGAAGCGCATCATGGAATCGCTGGAACGCG
>CAZSOU010000089.1:0-10725 GCA_964608595.1 uncultured Rhodanobacteraceae bacterium | reverse complement strand
GGTACTGGCCCACGCCGATGGACTTGGGCTCGATCTTGACCAGCTCGGCCAGCGGATCCTGCAGGCGGCGGGCGATGGAGACCGCGCCGCGCAGACTGACATCAAGATCGGGAAATTCGCGCGCGGCCGCTTCCGAAGCCGAATACACCGACGCACCGGCTTCGGATACCACGACCCTGGAAAGCCCGTTTCTGTCCAAGCCGCGAATCAACTCGCCGGCCAGCTTGTCGGTCTCGCGCGAGGCGGTGCCGTTGCCGATGGCAATCAACGCCACGTCGTGTTTTTTGACCAGCGCCGCCAGTGTCGCCAGCGATTCCTTCCATTGCCGGCGCGGCTCGTGCGGGTAGATGGTGGCGGTATCGACCAGCTTGCCGGTAGCGTCGACCACCGCCACCTTGACCCCGGTGCGGATGCCGGGATCGAGCCCCATCACGGCTTTGGCGCCGGCCGGCGCGGCCAGCAGCAGATCCTTGAGGTTATCGCCGAAGACCTTGATGGCGGCTTCTTCGGCGCCCTCACGCACGCGTGCGAAAAGGTCCAGTGTCAGCGACAAATGCAGTTTCACGCGCCACGTCATGCGTGCGGTGGCGGCGAGCCAGGCATCGCCGGGACGGCCCTGATCGGCGAAGCCGGCATGTTTGGCCACACGCGCGTCACCCGAGGCATGGCCGGCGTCTTCGTCGGGGCCGGGCGGCACCAGTTTCAGCTCCAGCACGCCTTCGTTGCGCGCGCGCATCAACGCCAGCAGACGGTGCGATGGAATGGCCCTGATTGGCTCGGAGTGCTCGAAATAATCGCGGAATTTGGCGCCGTCGTTTTCCTTGCCGGCGATCACCGCCGCCTGGATCGTGCCGCCGTCCCACAGCCATTCGCGCAACTCGCCGACCAGCGCGGCGTCCTCGGCAAGTGCCTCCATGATGATGGCGCGCGCGCCGTCCAGCGCGGCCTTGGTGTCGGCCACACCCTTGTCGGTATCGACATAAGCGGCTGCCCGGTCCTCGGGCGTGACCGTCGGATCGCCACGCAACGCATCGGCCAGCGGTTCGAGGCCGGCTTCACGCGCAATCTGGGCCCTGGTGCGGCGCTTGGGTTTGTACGGCAGGTACAGGTCTTCCAGGCGCGCCTTGGTATCGGCGTTTTCGATGGCTTCCTTGAGCGTGTCGCTCAACTTGCCCTGCTCGTCGATGCTGGCCAGTACCGCCGTGCGCCGTTCTTCCAGCTCGCGCAGGTAATGCAGGCGTTCTTCCAGCAGGCGCAGTTGCGTGTCATCCAGACCGCCCGTGACCTCCTTGCGGTAGCGCGCGATGAAGGGCACGGTGGCGCCCTCATCCAGCAATCCCACGGCAGCCTTGACCTGGTCGGGACGGGCGGCGATGTCGGTGGCGATACGGTTCTCGATGGATGGCAGCATGAAGCGAACAATTCCCGATGGTGCAAAGACCGGCCATTGTGCCATGCGCAGGGCGGACCGTGACCCGACGAACGATGACGGCGTCACCGAAAGCGGTCGGGATGCAACCCGTCCGACCTATACGCGCCCGCGCAACCGGATGAAGTGCCACCAGAATTCCGGCACCCGCCAGCACAACCAGACCATGACCAGCGCGTTCAGGACCGCGACAAGCGTGATCAATCCGGCCACGCTCAAGCCCAGTGTCGGCGCCAGCATGCCCAATGTGGCCGCCAGCACCATGAACAGCGCGTTGAGAATGTTGTTTCCGGCAATCACCCGCGACAGACGCTGCGCTTCGGTGCGCTGTTGCACCATGGCGAACAGCGGCACGATGTAAAGCCCGGCGAACGTGCCGATCAGGGTCAGCAACAGGGCCACCAGCCCGCCTCCGGGCGCCGCGAGAAATGTCAGCCAGTCCACGCCGACCACGCGGGCCGCATGCGGATGGACCAGATACAAGCCGATTCCGGCGGCGCTCATGCCCAGCGCACCCAGTGGCACCAGACCGGGATGCACGCGCCCGGCGGACAGCTTCTCGCAACACAGGGAGCCCACGCCCACACCGACCGAAAACAGCACCAGCACCAGGTTGAGCACGCTGGCATCGCCGCCCAGCCAGTCGCGGGCATAAGCGGGGGCCTGCGTGGTCAGGGTGGCGCCGAAAAACCAGAACCAGGAAATGCCGATCACGGCGTGAAACACCGTGCGATTGCGTCGCACCTGGCCCAACACGCGCCAGGTTTCGCTGAACGGGTTGAAGTTGAATGCGAGTTCCGGCGCCGTCGCCGGTGCCGCCGGAATGCCGAGGCTGGCGACAAACCCGAGCACGGCCACGCCAATCACGGTCAGTGCGGCCACGGTGGGACCGATATCGGGAATGGCCATCAGTGCATTGCCGACCAGACTGCCGGCCAGAATCGACAGCGACGTGCTCGATTCGATCAACCCGTTGCCACCGGTCAACTCGTCATTGGCGAGTACCTGCGGAACGATCGCGTACTTGATCGGCCCGAACACCGTCGAGTGCACGCCCATCATGCACAACACCACCAGCAAAAGATCCAGATTGCGCGTCCAGAACCCGACCGCCGCCGTCAGCATGGCCAGGATTTCGAACAACTTGATGTAACGGATCAGCCGCGCCTTCTCGAACTTTTCGGCCAGTTGCCCGGCGCTGGCCGAAAGCAGAAAAAACGGAATGATGAAAAGGGCCAGCGCCAGATTCACGTAGCGATTGAGCGCTCCGTGCGACAGCGCCAGCTCGAACGTCGCCATGCCGACCATGGCATAGCGAAACGCATTGTCGTTGAATGCCGCCAGCGCCTGGGTGGCGAAAAACGGGGCAAATCGGCGTTGGCCTAGCAGGGCGAACTGACTCATGACGCTGGCATCGTGGATCGGTCAACAGAGCTTACCCGTACACGTGGCCGGTGTGCGCCATCCCGATACGAGTCACGTGTCGTCACGATGGGCGCTCTTGCGACGGGTGCGCCGGTAATGCTTGCGCGCCTTGGCGCGGTTGCCGCAATCGCTCATGCTGCACCAGCGCCGCATGCCGTTGCGACTGCGATCAACGAACAGCCAGCCGCACTTTTCGCCCGCGCAACCGCGCAGGCGCGGCAGTTCGTCGGACAAAAGCCATGACTCCAGCGCAACCGTCATGCGCCACATGGCGCGCTCCGGGTCCTCCGCGCGGCCTTGCCAGCGCCTGCAAAATCCCTGTGGCGTCAGCACAATCCCGGTCGAATCGTGGAGTCGTTGCATGTAATGGCTGATGGCCTTCATGTCACGGCCCGCGGCCTTTTCATCGTGCGCCACAGCCCACAAAACGCGCCACGCGGCGTCGCGAAACGCAATGGCTTGTGCCAGCACCTTGGCCGCATTGCGGCCGTGTGCATGCGCGTGCAGCCGCGTCGCTTCACCCTCGGGCAACAACTCACAGCGGCGCAGCCAAAACAGCAAATCCGCATAGCTGTGCAACTGGTCGGCGGCATCAGGCCCGGTTCGGTTCGATACCGAATTGATGAAATCGATGCAAGGCTCGCCCGCAATCAACTCGGCATGCGCGAGCCAATGGTGGTTGTCAGTGGTCATGTTTCGACCAGCTCAGGGCGGTTGACGGGTCAGGCATGGTGTACGTAACCTAACCGGTAATAGCTGTTTTACAGGTTGTTTCTCTCATGGTGGCGTCCATCATTCGCTCCACTTGGCAGACGATTGTATCGCCGTCATGGATAACGCCGCGTCCTGCGGGCAAGTCGGGTCATGGGTTCCTGGGCTGGCTTGTCTTGTTCCTGGGCTGCAGTTGCGCGTCGTCGACTTGCCTGGCATCGCCCGCGCCGGCTGACCGGGAAGCATCCGCTGGATCGTCGCCGGTCACATCGATCCACATCGGCCGATCGTCGCATTTGTTGACGGGTCCATGGCGTTTTCGCATCGGTGACGACAAGCGCTGGGCGAAACCGGATTTCGATGCTTCACATTGGGAAACGGTCGACCTCGAGCCGGCTTCCGGCGCGCACGACGGCGACGTGGGATTCCTGAACTACGTGCCCGGCTGGCGCGCCCGCGGGCACGCCAGCTATACGGGCTACGCATGGTATCGCTTGCGTGTCGGCACCGATGCCCCCGCGGGCAGCCGCATTGCCATGCTTGCACCGGGTGATGTGGAGGATGCTTATCAGGTGTTCTGGAACGGGAAGCTGATCGGCCAATCGGGCGATTTTTCCGGCAAGACACCTGTCATCTACAGCACGCGACCACAAGTTTTCCGTTTGCCACCCCATGCGATGAGCGGGCAGAGCGATGTCATCGCGATCCGAGTCTGGATGGGATCGGGCGTGGCGCGCACGCAAGATGCGGGCGGCATCCACATCGCGCCCATGCTCGGCACCAGTGAGGCGATCCATGCCGAGTACCAGCTGCAATGGTTGCAGACGGTCAAGGGTTACGTGGTCGAAGTCATCGAACCGTTGGCATTCCTGTTGCTGGCATTGCTGGCCTGGTGTTTTCGCCGGACGGTTCTGCCGTGGCGCTTCGTCTGCTGGCTGTGCGCGGCTTTGCTGCTGACTGCCATATACCGGCTCAATCAAGCGGTGTATTCGTGGACGGCATGGGAAGACCTGTCGCTGTACCTTGCCGTGCATCGGCTGCCAATACCGCTGGCGCTGGCGGCATGGCTGATGACGTGGCGTCATTGGTACCAAATGGAAAAGTGGCGTTGGCTGACGTGGGCCATTGGTATCGTCACGGCGTTGAGCGTGGTGTTGTTGCTGACGTTGTCCCACGAAACGTTTGCCGCGGTGCGTATCGCATGGCGTATTCCACTGGCCGTCGTGTTGTTGGCTACCGCGATCGTCGGGTGGCGCAAACGTCAACCTGATCGTTGGCTTGCGTTCTTCACCGTGCTCGCAGTCGCGGTCAGCCAGTTCAGTGGCGAATTGGCTGCAGTGGGCGTGCCTTACATCTGGTTCCCGTTCGGCACCGGCGTTTCACTCACGCAGTACGCGTACGCTGCCATCATCGTCGGCCTGGCGGTCCTGTTGATTCGCACGATGCAACGAGCCACGTCGGCTTTGTGTCACGAGGGTGTGTCGTGCTCCTGCGGACACCCGAAAACTTGCAAGGGCGGTTTTGCTTCCATGACGACGCGGGTCGGGTAATCCGTGCCATTGGTGACATCGTCGAGCACAGGGTGTTTCTTCGCGTCTTCGACATGACGGGGACGTCGCCAGCCAGCTGATGAGCAGTTCGCCGGCATCGAGCGCGCGCATCGGACGCACGCCGCCTTGCCATCGGGGGCGAATGCTTCGGCCAAAACCGTATGGCACGAAAGCCGGTCGTGTCGTGATCCGACAGGATGTCCGGCACATTCGAGAGTCGGGTCGATCTCATCCGCCACAGAGATTTTGCGGGGCGTTGACTAGCGAGTCCGTTGTCAACCGTGTCGCCATTCATGCGTTGGGTGGAATGGCAAGTGGCACGATGTCTTCAACATGGTGTATTTTGGCTGCATGACACCGTGCCTACGATAAGATAGGTCGAGCGTGCGACGAAGTACGCGCCTGCAGGAGGGAGTGAAATGAAACAATTGTCGATTATTTGTATTGCCGCCTTCGCAATGCTGCTTTCCAGTACCGTATTTGCGCAACAAGCGCCGCAAAAGCCGCAGGTGTTCGAAGCGAGCGGTCATGTGCTGCCGGTTCTGGTGGCAGTGGATGCCAAGGGAGATGTCACGAAGGTCGATTCGGCGATCAAGCTGCGGTCCGCGCAGCAGAAAGCGTTGGAATCTGCTGTCAACAAGATGATCACCGGACCCGCCAAAGACAAGAACGGCAACCCCAAGAGTAGCCAGTTCGTGATGATGATGGCTGTCGATGCGGGGACCAATGGCCAATCCACATTCAAATATGTGGGCGGAAAGCCGGTGCAGTCAGGTTCCGTGCACTGGGTCAGCGTGGGCACGAAATCCCATCGCCGGTTTGCGTTGTCACCAATGAACCCCGGTGCATCGTTGAGTAGTGACACGTCGGCGCAAGTGCAGGCCGCGCAGGCGTACCACGCCAGTCATTGATTGACGGGTTCCCGTGGACAAATGCTTTCATGAGCGAGGAGGGTGGGAATGATGGAGAGAACAGTCGTTTTTCTGGTGGTATTGCTTGCAACACTTGTGTCCGGAAGCGCGCTCGCGCAGACGAAGGCGCCGCATGCGGTCACCTTCCGCGTTGACAATCACGTCTTGCCAGTGTTGGTGGCGGTCGACGCCAAGGGACGCGTGACGTCCGTGGATCCGCCCATCAGGCTGCGGACGCCACAGCGCAAAGCCTTGATGAGCGCCGTGCGAAAGATGATCACGGCTCCGGCCACGGATCGGCTGGGTCATGCCGAATCAAGCCAGTTCGTGATGTTGCTGGCCATCGAGCCTGGCACCGATGGTGTTTCCACCTTCAAGTATGCAGGATCACGTCCGGTGCAGTCCGGACCCATGCACTGGGTTCGTGTGGGAACCCGTTCCCGTGCCCGATACAGCTTGATGCCAGCGAGTTCAATGGTTGGTGCGAGTTCGGACAACTCGGCGACAACTCGTGCCACTGAAGCATTCTACGGACATCATCCTTGTTTGCACGAAGCGTGCTGAGTATCGGGAGCCGCAGGATCGGGATCAGTTTGCGGGACCGGTGCCGGAACCCGTGAGTGCCGGGTGAGGGTGGTTTGTCCGGCACGCGATAGTCAGTGTGTCTCCTGAAATCCGCATGCATGGTCAGACGAGGGCATTTGACCCCGCCTGACCATGCAATCGCGTCCGGGATGCAGCCCTGCGGACACCAGAACGTCTGCAAATGCGGCGCCGTCGCGACGACGGCGCCGATCGAGTCATCCGTGCCGTCGATGGCATCGTCCGGTACGCGGCGTTTCGTGGCGCGCCCGCAATGTGCAGATACGACAAAGGCGGGACCACCGGCAATGTCAGGGTGACGTGGTTTCCGCTGCCTCGTCAATGCGACATGGTGGTTCGGTCACGTCGCGTGGCGGGTGACAATGTCACCGTGTCGATGGCCCACATGGTGCCCTTGCGCGGATCACCGGTGGCGAAGATGCACAAGGTGTGCGGACCTTGCAGCGCGGGCAGCTGCGCCGTGAGCGTGGTTTGTCCCTTGGTCTTCGCGGCTTCGGCCAGCGGCAGGTGTGCGAGGCGTCGGCCCTTGCAGGAGTCCAGGTGGACTTCGATTTCACCGTGCGGGCTGGCCGGGGGGCGAGCTACCACGCCGTCGATGTCGCCCGCCAACGCGTAGTTCCACGGCAGGTTGCCGACCGTGAGGGTGATGGCGTGGATGTTGTCCAGCGGCGCATCCTTCCACAGCCAGCAGGTGTCCATGATGTCCACTTGGTACACCGGGCGCGGGCCATCCAGCGGGTAGTCGTCCTCGAGGCGCAACGGTGCCTTGCCGGCGCAGGTGGCGAGCTGGTCGCTGTTGCGCGTCAGCAGTGATTTGGCAGTGATGTGGCGCGTGCGTGGCGCGGCCAGGCGCAGACCGTCGCGCATGAAGGTGGCGGCCTGCAATGTGGTGGTCTTGTCGGCTGGCAGCTCAAGCGGCTGCGTGTAGACGCTTGATTGCACGGTTGGCGTGCTGGCGTCGGTGGTGTACCGGATTTGCCCCTGCTCGACCTGGTTGGACAGCGTGACGCGGATCTTGCCGTGATCTTTCGACAGCGCGAAACGCGGCGCCCACGCACTGTCGGCGTACTGGATGCCGAGCGCCCGGTAGCGCGCGATTTGCGCCGGCATGCGCTTCAGGAAACTCGCCCAGTCGATGGCCGAGGCCGGCGACCAGGCCACCTCCGCCCATGCCGCCATGCGCGGGAATACCGCGTGCTGGTCGCGTGCGAAGGTGGGCATGTACTCGGCCCACAAGTTGGCCTGCAGGCCGAGGATGTGACCGGCTTGCTGCGGCGTGAGTTGCGAGGGTGCCGGATTGAACGTATAGATGTCTTCAAGGCTTTCCACCAACGGGCGACCCGGCGGCTCGTCATGCGCGCTCGATTGCACGTGATCCAGGTACAGCGTGGGTGATGGTGAAAGGATGGTGTCGTGGCCTTTCTCCGCTGCCTTCACGGCGCCACCCACGCCGTGCCAGCTCATGACCACGGCCGAAGCCGGCAGTTTGCCGCCGGAGAGAATTTCGTCCCAGCCGATCATGATGCGCCCGTGCGCATCGAGGTAGGCGCCGATCTTGTCGATCATCCAGCCCTGCAATGCGTCCATGTCCTTGAGCCCGAGCCTCTTCAGGCGTGCACGCGTCACGGGCGAGGCTTTCCACTGTGCCTTGTAGGCTTCGTCGCCGCCGACGTGGATGTATGTGGACGGGAACAGTGCCATCACTTCGTCGAGCACGTTTTCCAGGAAGTGCAGGCTGTGTTCGTCGGGCGCGTACAACCATGGCGTGATGCCCCACTTGGTGGATACCGGCGGCTGCCTGCCGGTGACGCCGAGTTCGGGATAGGCGTGCAGGGCAGCTTGCGCGTGGCCGGGGATCTCGATCTCCGGGACGATGGTGATGAAGCGCGCAGCGGCGTACTTCACCAGCTCGCGTACCTGGTCCTGCGTATAAAAACCGCAATAGGGCTTGTCCGGCCCGCCGGTCAGCGCCGCGTCCGGGCCGACGGCTTCGCGACAGGACGACTCGCCGGTGAGCTTGGGGTACTGCTTGATCTGCAGTCGCCAGCCCTGATCGTCGGTCAGGTGCCAGTGCAGCACGTCGAGTTTGTGCAGGGCCATCCAGTCGATGATCTTCTTGATGTCGGCCACGGACTGGAAATGCCGCACCGAATCGAGCATGAAGCCGCGCCATGCGAAGCGCGGGTGATCGCCGATGTCGCCGTCGGCCACCTGCACCGTGCCCCTGGCCGCGTCGGGAGTGAGCAACTGGCCGACGGTGATGCTGGCGTAGAACAATCCGCGCGGCGTGCGCGCCGTGGCCATGATCCGGTCGTTGCCCACGTGGATGCGGTAGCCGGCCTTGTTCTTGATGTCGGCCTGCGGGTCGAGCTTGAACATGATCCTTGCCTGCCGCCCGTCGACCCTGGCAAGATCCAGCGCGAGGCCGCGCGTTTTGGCGACGCGCGCAATGAAGTGTTCGGCCATCGCCTGCATCCGCGCATCGCCGCCGGCCTCGATGGCGACGCGGTCGCCAGCGGCGACGGTCACGGCGCCGTGACCGGCCGGCGCGAGACTGGCCGGTTGCGGAATCAGCGACCAGGAAGGCGCTTTCGCCGCATCGGCGCGCGCGCAGCCGCAGATCATGACCGCGACCAGCCCCATTCCCAACAGTTGCCATGTACGCATGGGTTTCTCCAGAGCGTTTCAGATCAGATTTTCAGATACCAGCGGCGCTTGTCCATCACCAGCACGATCAGCCACCAGAACACGACGAACAAGACCGCGTATGCCAGCGATGCCGTCTCCAACCCGGCCCACGGTCCGAACAGGTCGGCCAACGGCCGGTACAAGGGCTCCTGCCAGCCGAACGACGGCAACAGCACCTGCATGATCTCCGAGCCGGCATAGGCGGCGATGGCATTGACGCCGAAGCGCCGGCCCCAGGCCGGCCAGCCGCGCCGGTCCATGGCCAGGTGGAAGGCGGCCAGCAACAGCATGCCCCAGCCGGCGGTCCACAGCACGAACGAGGGCGACCACAGGTTCTTGTTGAAAGGCAGCCACCACGACCAGGCCCAGCCCGCCACCAGCAACATGATGCCGACGACGAGGTGGCGACGTACATCGTGCGCGCGCAGCCACACGCCGGCCCACAGGCCGAGCAGACTGGTGGCGATGGCGCCGAGTGTGCCAAGCAGGCCTTCCGGATCGTGGCCGCGGCCGGTCAACGCGTCGAAGTCCCAGACGTAATGTCCGAACAGCGTGGTGTCGACGCGGTCGGGCAGGCTCGTCCACTTGTCCATGCCACCGACCACCAGAATGACGGTATACACCGCAAGCAGTGCGACGATACCGATCCACCAGGCGCGGCGCGGCGCGTAGATGGCAAGCATGCCGACGACCGCGAAGCATACGCCGATGCGTTGCAGTACGCCGGGCCAGCGCATGTCGCGCCCGGGCATCAGCCATGCCGCCAGCGCGTTGATCGCCAGACCCAGCACGATGATGCGCAGCGCGCGCCACAACGCGGCATTGCGCAACGTGGCCACATCCCGGCCCTGTTCCAGTCGCGGCAGGATGGCCAGGGCGATGGACGCGCCCATGATGAAAAGAAAGAACGGGAAAATGAAATCGGTCGGCGTGCAGCCGTTCCATGCGGCATGGTCCAGTGGCCGCAACACGTGATCCCAGTCGCCGGGATCGTTGACCAGCAGCATGGCCGCCACGGTGATGCCGCGCAGCGCGTCGACCGACGCCAGACGGCGCCGATGCGGGGTTGAAACGGTTGCGGAGCAGGTGACTGGCATGCCGGAAACCTTCGGGGCCGGGAGCATTTGGCCCGTGCCTGCGGATACAAGGCCGGGCGTTGAAAAAAACGGGCCCGGAACGTTGGCTCCGGACCCGAGGGGAGGGCCTGTGAGGCCGCAAGGAACATCATGCCGTGTCGCGCAAGGCCGCACACGTTCATGTGCGCGTGCACACCATCAGAACTTGAAGTGCGCGCCCAGGGAGAAGCGGCGTCCGGTGGTGTATTTGTTCAGCGGCAACTCCTGGCCACCGGCGCCGTACTTGTACTGGTAGTACTTCTCGTTGGTCAGGTTGGAGCCGTCCAGCGACA
>CAZSOU010000088.1:0-10957 GCA_964608595.1 uncultured Rhodanobacteraceae bacterium | reverse complement strand
CGCTACCTGGATCGCGCCCGCTTCGACAAGGATCTGACAAAGGCCGCGAAAGCCGCCGGCCTCAAGCTGCCCGCCCCCGTGCGCAAGGCCATCTTCGCCGCGCTCGGCGAACGTGACCCGGACGCTGAAATCTGCCGCAATGCCAAGGGCCACCCGGAGCCGGACTCGCAACTGCGCGACACCGAAAACGTGCCGCTGCCTGCGCAGTTCGACTGGCCGGACGGCTTCGAGAAAAAGCCCGGCATGCTGCTGCCGATGGAATTCGGCCCCGGACAATCCAACGACGCACTGGTGACGGCCATGCGCCCGGCCATCGACGCCTACATGGCCGCCGAAGTGCTGCCGCACGTACCCGATGCCTGGGTGGACTACACCAAGACCAAAGTCGGCTACGAGATCCCCATCAACCGCCATTTCTACGTCTACAAACCGCCGCGCCCGCTGGCCGACATCGAGGCCGACATCAAGCAACTGGAAGGCGAGATTGCGGGGTTGTTGGAAGGGCTCGACGCATGAATGCAGAGGAAAACACCCGCAATCAGCGCGTGAAGTGGTGCTTTGAGAGTTGCAAGAATGGCGCTTGGGGAGACGAACCAGACGGATTGAACGACGTCGCTTGTATTCGCGCGGCAGATTTTGACGGCACATCCGGGCGGCTTGTCCATGCGGAACGCACGATACGCACGATTGACGCACGAACTTTTGCCAAAGTTGCCCTGCAACGCGGCGACTTGGTGATTGAAAAATCCGGCGGCGGAGATAAGCAGTTGGTGGGGCGCACGGTTGTTTACGATAGCGTCGCCCCCGCAGTTTGCTCCAACTTCCTTGCCCGGATGCGGCTACGCAATGGCATGGATGCCAGCTACGTCAACTACCTCCTTCTATCGATCTACAACGCACGCGGCACCTATCCGCACATCAAACAAAGCACGGGCATCCAGAACCTTGATTTGGCGAGCTATCTGAATACGCGCGCCGACATTCCGCCACTCGAAACCCAGCGCCGCATCGCACGCTTTCTGGATGCGAAGACCGCGCGCATTGACGCGCTGATCGCCACCAAGCGCGCGCTGCTGGAGCGACTGGCCGAAAAGCGCCAGGCCCTCATCACCCAGGCCGTCACTCAGGGCCTCGACCCCACCGTGCCGATGAAGGACAGCGGCATCGACTGGCTTGGCCAGGTTCCGGCACATTGGGGCATTGTGCCAATACGCTGGTTTCTCCGAACCGGATCGGGAGATGGCATACGTGGCACGGAAATAGAAAGCGACCGCACAGCGGAAGCCGCCGTACCCGTCATTGGTGGAAACGGCTGCATGGGGTTCACTGCCTCCGCCAATTCTGAAGGCGCTTCTTTGGTCGTTGGACGAGTTGGCGCCTTGTGCGGAAACGTGCATCCGATAGCTGAGCCTTCTTGGGTTACCGACAATGCACTGAAACTGTACGGACTGCGAAACTTCGAGCCACTGTATTTGCTACACGCGCTTCGGGTGCGTGACTTGAATGCACTGGCAAGTCGAAACGCGCAGCCGCTGATGACCGGCGAGATCGTGCGCGCTCAACAAATGCCGATGCCTCCCCCGAATGAGCAGGTCGAAATTGCTGAATCCCTAACAAACCAGCTATCTGCGATGGATACGCGGGACTCACGTGTCCAACGCAGCGTAGACCTCTTGCAGGAATACCGCTCCGCTCTCATCACCGCCGCCGTCACCGGCCAGCTCGACATCCCTGCCGCCCTGCCCGAGGATCAGGCCGAGGCACCATTGGGTACACTGGCCACCGAGGAGGCTTGATGAACCGCGTGGCCGTGCAACCGCGATTGATCCAGTGGGCGCGTGAGCGTGCCCGCATGGACGCTGACGGCCTCGCAAAACGCTTCGTCAAGCTGCCCGAATGGGAGACCGGCGAGGCACAGCCGACCTTCAAGCAGCTGCAGGATTTCGCCAAGGCCACGCGGGTGCCGTTCGGCTACCTGTTCCTGCCCGAACCACCGGTCGAACCACTGCCCATTCCCGATTTCCGCACGCTGGGCAACCATGACGTGGGCACGATCAGCCCCGACCTGCGCGACAGCATTTACATCATGCAGCGCCGTCAGGCATGGTTGCGCGAGGAACGCGCCGACAACGACGCCGCCCCCATCGCCTTCATCGGCAGCGCCCGGCTCGACGATGATCCGCAAGCCGTGGGACAGGAAATGCGCCGCGTCGTCGGTCTGGATGACGGCTGGGCCGCCCGCGTGCGTACGTGGCAGGAAGCCGTGGGCAGGCTGCGCGCGGCCATCGAGGCGCTGGGCGTGATGACGGTGATCAACGGCGTGGTCGGCAACAATACCAGCCGCACGCTGGACGTGGAGGAGTTTCGCGGTTTTGCCTTGAGTGACACGCTGGCCCCGCTGATTTTCGTCAACGGTGCCGATGCCAAGTCGGCGCAAATGTTCACGCTGGCGCACGAACTGGCCCACCTGTGGTTGGGCGAGCAAGGCGAAGGCGTGTCGGGTTTTGCGGGCCTTGTGCCCGATGGCGGCGCGGTGGAAACCTTCTGCGACCGTGCGGCGGCCGAATTTCTGGTGCCGGCAGCGGACATGCAAGCCGCCTGGCCCGAAGTGAAACGCGAGCCGGCCCCGTTCGAGCTTTTGGCACGGCGCTTCAAGGTCAGCCCCATCGTGATAGGCCGCCGCGCCATGGATTTGCGTCTGGTGGACCGGCAGGCCTTCTTCGACTTCTACAACGACTACACCCGGCGCGAGCGCAAGCAGCGTCAATCCACCAGCGGCGGCGGGGATTTCTACCGCAACCAGAACGCGCGCGTGGGGCGGCTGTTTGCCACCGAGGTCATTCGCGCCGCCAAGGAAGGTCGCATCGGCTTCAAGCAGGCCTATGACCTGACCGGCCTGCATGGTGGTTCGTTCCAGGAATACAGCCGCCGACTGGGCATGGAGTTGCCGTGAGCCACGCACCGAGCTACCTCGTCGATTCGGACGTACTCATTACCGCGAAGAACCGCTATTACGCGTTCGACATCTGCCCCGGCTTCTGGACCAGCCTGTTGCACGAACATGCCAGCGGCCGCCTGCGCAGCATCGACAGCGTGCGCCGCGAGTTGCTGAACGGCCGGCCGGATGAAGACTTGGTGTTGTGGGTGAAGAACGACCTGCCTGCGGATTTCTTCCTCGACACCAGTGAGCCGGAGGTGACACGTGCCTTCGGTGAGGTAATGCTGTGGGTGACGCGCAGCACGCAGTATTTCGACAGCGCCAAGGCCGCGTTTGCCACCAAGGCGGATGGTTGGCTGGTAGCGTACGCGATGGTGCACGGGGTCAAGGTGGCTACCAACGAGCTTTCCAACCCGGATTCACGCCGGGAGGTGAAGCTTGGGGATGCGTGCCTTGAGTTCGGAGTGACCTACGAAGATACCTTCGAGATGCTGCGGGCACTGAGGGTGCAATACGAATTCAGGGGATAGGACCATGCCACGGCAGACGGAACACGATTTTGAATCCGCCATCGAGAAGGAACTGGTTGCCCATGGCGGCTACGAGAAACGCGGCCCCAAGACCTTTGATGAGGCGCTGGCGCTGTTTCCCGAGGATGTCATCGGTTTCTTGCAGGCCAGCCAGCCCGAACGCTGGAGCCGGCTGGAAGCCCTGTTGGGCGAGCGCACACGGGCCACGGTGCTGGAAAGCCTGACGGCGGAGCTGCGCGACAAGGGTTCGCTGCACGTGCTGCGACATGGCTTCAAGTGTTACGGCAAGACGCTGCGATTGGCGTATTTTCGTCCCAATTCCGGGCTCAATCCGGAAACCGCCGCGCTGTACGACAAAAACCGCCTCACCATCACCCGACAAGTGGCTTTCACCTCGGTGCTGAAACGGCCTGACGGCAAGCACAGACGCTGCATCATCGACGTGACACTGGCGGTGAATGGCCTGCCGGTGGTCACGGTGGAGCTGAAAAATCCACTGACCGGCCAACGCGCTACCGATGCCATCAAACAATACCAACACGACCGCGACGGCCGTGACCTGCTGTTTGCCTTCAAGCAGCGCGCGCTGGTGCATTTTGCCGTCGACCCGGACGAAGCCTGGATGACCACGCGTCTTGCCGGGGCCGAAACGACCTTTCTGCCCTTCAACCGTGGCTACCAGAACGGGGCCGGCAACCCGCCCGTGGACGGCAACTGGAAGGTGCATTACCTGTGGGACGAAGTGCTGGTGCGTGACAGTCTGCTCGACATCCTGCAGCGCTTCATGCACCTGGAAGTCAAAGAGCGCAAGGTCAAGACCGACAAGGGCGCGCGCACGATCCGCAAGGAGGCGATGATTTTTCCGCGCTACCACCAGCTCGATGCGGTGCGCCGCCTTGTGGGTCATGCGTACGCGCACGGCGCAGGTCACAACTACCTGATCCAGCATTCGGCTGGCTCCGGCAAGTCGAACTCCATTGCCTGGCTGGCACATCGGCTGGCGGGCCTGCACGACGACGACGACACCAAGATTTTCCATTCCGTGGTGGTGGTCACCGATCGGCGCGTGCTGGATCAACAGCTGCAGAACACCATCTACCAGTTCGAGCACAAGACCGGCGTGGTCGAGAAGATCGACCAGAACACGCAGCAACTGGCCAAGTCCTTGTCCCAGGGCACGCCCATTGTCATCACGACGATCCAGAAGTTTCCCTTCATCGCGCACGCGCTGGCGACGCTGGAAAAGCATGGCAAAGGGGTGGCCATCGACACCGCAGGCAAGCGCTTCGCCGTGATCGTGGACGAAGCGCATTCATCCCAAAGCGGCGAGACCGCCAAGGCCTTGCGCGGCATGTTGAACCAGGCCGGGATCGAATCGGCCATTGCCGAGCAGTGGTCGGACACCGAGGACGAGGGCCTGTCCGACGAAGCCAAGCGCAACCTGCTGCGTGACACGCTCAAGCGCGCGCGTCAACCCAACCTGAGCTTTTTCGCATTCACGGCCACGCCCAAATTCAAGACCCTGGCCCTGTTCGATGAACCCGGTCCCTCCGGCGCGGCGCCCTTCCATGAATACTCGATGCACCAGGCCATCGAGGAAGGCTTCATCATGGACGTGCTGGCCAACTACACCACCTACAAGCGCTTCTACGGGCTGATCAAGCAGGTCGAGAACGATCCCGAAGTGCCCCGGCGCAAGGCCGCCGGTGCCCTGGCCCGCTACATGGAGCTGCACCCGGTCAACATCGACCAGATCGTGGCGGTGATCGTCGAGCACTTCCGCCAGCACGTCATGCCCGAGATCGGCGGCCGCGCCAAAGCCATGGTAGTGACCGCCTCACGGCTGGCCGCCGTGAAATACAAGCTGGCGTTTGATGCCTACATCACCGATCACGGCTATCAGGGCATTCGTTCGCTGGTGGCCTTCTCCGGTACGGTCGAAGACCCGGATGTTCCGGGCACCTCCTGGACCGAAGTCGCCATGAACGGCGGCATCGCCGAGAGCGAGCTTCCGGAAACCTTCGAAAGCGAGGAATACCGAGTGCTGCTGGTGGCCGAGAAATACCAGACCGGCTTTGACCAGCCCCTGCTGCAGACCATGTACGTGGTCAAGAAGCTGGCCGGTGTGCAGGCGGTGCAAACCTTGTCGCGCCTGAACCGCATGGCGCCGGGCAAGTCATGCACCTTCGTGCTGGATTTCGTCAACGCCGAAGAAGACATCTACAAGGCCTTCAAGCCTTATTACGAGAGCACGCCGGTCGGCGCCAACGCCCAGCCGCAACAGCTCAACAAGCTGCAGCACGAAATTCTGGAAGCCGCCATCTTCAGTCCCGAGGATGTGTCGGCCTACGCGGCCGTCTGGTACCGGGGGCGCCGCGAGCAAACGGCGAGCGACCACCGCCAGTTGAACGCGATTCTCGATGCAGCGACAGCGCGCTTTGGCCAGAACGACGAAGAAGAGCGCGAGGCGTTCCGCGGCAAGCTCACGGCATTCCGCAACTTGTACGCCTTCCTCTCGCAGATCATCCCGTATCAGGACAGCAGCCTGGAGCAGTTCTACACCTTCGTGCGCGGGTTGCTGAGCAAGCTGCCGCCACCAGGCGATGGCCGCACGTTCAAGCTCGATGACGAAGTTGCCCTGAAATACTACCGATTGCGTCAGATTGGCGCGGGCTCGATCGACCTTGGCACGGGCGAGGCCTACCCCCTCAAAGGGCCAACCGACGTGGGCACGGCCGGCGTCAAGGACGAGGCGGTGCCGCTGTCCAGCCTGGTGGAAAAGCTCAACGAACGCTTCGGCACCGACTTTACCGAAGCGGACCAGCTCTTCTTCGACCAGATTCGCGCTACGGCCACCAACAGCGAGAAGGTAGTCGAAGCCGCCCGAGCCAACAATCTGGACAATTTTTCCGCCTGGTTCGGCAAGGTGCTGGACGGCCTGTTTGTCGATCGCATGGAAGGCAACGAGGAAATCTTCGCGCGCGTCATGGGCGACAAAACATTCCGGGACGCAGCGCGACAACACCTTGCACGGGATATTTACGAACGGATTTGCTATCCGGAGGCAAGCGACGGCCAAGGCGAAGCTTGATGCTGACCTGCCCCCACTGCACCGAAACCGACGACACCTCCCGCAAAGACTCAAATGGACTGAGGAAGGTGTCGCGGATGGGTTCCGCCGATACGGTCAAGGGTTGGCCCTGACCTGCCGCGATCGGCTGGCAGCGGCCGCGGCGTGACGGTAACTTTGGCGGTAACTTTTTTCTTTGATCGCATAGATTGGTTTGTGTATTGGATTTCAGGCGACAGTTCGATAGACGCCACCCCACCACACCATCGACCCCGGCCACTCTCGGCCGGGGTCTTTTTCATGTCGTCGTGGTGGCAAGGCGACGAGGTGTGACTTGTCCCGCGCGTGCGCCAGTGACAGACTGGACCCGGATCGCCACACGGAGCGACTACCATGACGCGACGCGCCCCATCGGGGTCCTTGCAGACCATGCGCGAGATGGCGCGATTGCAAGCGCGCGTCTGCTACATGAACGTGGATCGCACGCTGGCCAGCTGGACGCGCACGGCCTTGTCGCTGATCGTGTTCGGCACGGTCGTCGACCGGTTCGGGCTGCTGCTGGCCGGCGTACGGCCGGCACACGTCGGCACCCCGCTGGCCCCCAATTGCAAAAAACCAATCAGTTGACCGGCATCGCCACTGAATCTGACCGCCGCTGTCGCACAAACTGACCGCGCACGCCAGGAAGTTGACCAGTATCGCGGAGAGGTCAGTTGATCGCCGCCGCCCGATTACAGCTCACTCGCGACAGTGACCGCACCGCAGGTGTCAGTCCCGCGACCCGATCCTCTCATCCAAGATGGGGGGGCACCAAGATGTCGACGTGGGTCAGGTATGCGGGTGCTGGTGGTGTGCGTCGGGATAGTGCGGATGGAAATGTGTCAGCGGCACGTGTGTATGTTCGTGGGTGTGGGGCTCGGCACCATTCCACGGGAAGTCATGGGTGTGCTGGTGGTGAATGTCATGCACGTGTGCATGGGTATGCGTGATCGCCGCGTGCGTGTGCCAATGCGCGTGGTGCTCGGTCAGGTGCAACCAGACGCCGGCTCCCATCAGCACCGCAGCCGCCCAGAAACCCGGTGAAGTGTGTGTGCCGAAGGCAAGAATGGCGATGGCGGCGCCGAAGAACGGCGCGGTCGAGAAGTAGGCGCCGGTGCGTGCAGCACCAACCCCGCGTAAAGCCAGGACAAACAACACGAGGCTGACGCCATAGCTGAGTAGCCCGACCACCATCGTCTCGCCGACTTTAAATACGCCTGGTACGTGCGCGCCAAGCGCCAAGGCGATACCGGTGTTGACGACACCGGCCACGGTTCCCTTGGCGCCGGCCAGAAACAGCGCATCGTTGGCCGAAACCTTGCGGGTAAAATTGTTGTCGAGTGCCCAACATAGACAGGCGCCCGCCACCAAAATTGCGCGCCAGCCAAAGCCATGCGCCGGGCCCTGCCATGCAAGCAGCAGCGCGCCAGCCACGATCAGCGCCATGCCCACGACGATGCGGCGGTTGGCGTTTTCCCGAAACACGACCCACGCCAGCACGGCCGTCAGTACCGCTTCCAGGTTCAGCAACAATGAAGCGGTGGCCGCCGATGTGCGCGTCAAGCCCACCATCAGCGCCAGTGGGCCAAGGACACCGCCGAAGCCAATCGCGAGCGCAAGCCATAACCATTCGCGCGCCGACATGCTTGGCATGCGCCAACCACGATCGCGAATCAAGCGGATGATGCCGAGTCCGATACCGCTCCCGAGGTAGAGCAGTCCGGCCAGCAACACGGGGGAAAGATCGTGCAGGAGTTGCTTGGCGAGCGGCGTGCTGGCGCCGAACAACAGGGCCGCTGCCAAGGCGGCTGCGGCAGCAGATGCAAAGGACGTGTGCTTCATCGGCGCAATTGTCTACCAAATACGGAGATCGCTCGTTGCATGCTCGTGCCTGGTCAGGCGAGGCGCCGGACGATCACTCACACCACGAACACGAGGTAGAACAGAACCGTGGAGGCCAATAGCTTGCGCGATGCAACCCTGCGGTGGAAAACGATACATGCGCAAGCGCGAGTAGCTGCAATGCCTGCGCGAGGCACAAAATCAGCGCGACACAGGACGCCAGCGGTCGCGCTTGCGTCCTTGTAGCAGACAACCGCCGACCGCCGTTAGTCAATGGCGGTGTGCCGTGCCCGCATGAGCAGGCGCTTGCACGTTTCGCGCCATGTCTGGCATGGCGGACATCGCGGGGGCCGGCTCTGCTTGGCCTTCGCGACCGTCGTGATCGGCCTCTTCATGCGTATGCCCATGCGCGTGACCCATACCGCCCATATCCATGTCTTCATCCGGCGGTGCGATGGCAACCATGGCCTTGTATTGCGCCGGCGTCATGTCTGGCAGCTTCTGTAGGAAGGCGACCATGCTCCAGATGGTTGGATCGTCGTGGTTGACACCCCAGGCAGGCATCGCGCTCATCTTGATGCCGTGCTTGATGACCCAGAATTCATCCTGTGGACTGAGACGTACCTTGGAGAGGTTGGGTGGTTGGGGATACATGCCTGCACGCAGTTCTGAATTCTCCACGCCCGGCTGCAGGTGGCAGCTTGTGCACATCGCCGCGTATTGACCGGCGCCTTTCAGGATCAACTGCGGGTCGTTGAGGTTCGGCACCTTGATGTCCTCGGAGCGCACGTGGATGGAGCGATTACGCAAGGTTTGCAGAACCGCATATACCGGTTTGGTGTGATGGGCGTCGGCACCGATGTTGTAGATGCCCGAGTAGACGAAAAAGCCGAGCCCGGCCACGATCACGATCAGCAGGACGACCACGGTGGTGATGTATCTGACATGTCTTTTCACGGTAGTTTTCCTCAAAACCAGAGACGAAGACCCGCAACGAGGCGCGGATCGAAAGTGGGCTCACCCGCATTGCGCGCAAAATCGGCGGTTTTGCCAAACTTGCGCTCCCATTCCACACCGACATACGGCGCGAATTTGCGGCTGAATTCGTAGCGCAGGCGCAAACCGAGTGCTGCGTCGGATAGGCCGGCACCGATGCCGAGTTGCGGATCATCCCGACCGTACAGATTGACCTCAAACCGCGGTTGAAGAATCAAGCGCTGCGTCAGCAGCAGTTCGTATTCCGACTCGAACCGGAACGCGGTGCGCCCTGCCTGTCCGACGTAAAACGTCGCTTCGACATCGAAAAAATACGGGGCGAGGCCTTGCACACCAAAGGCGGCCCAAGTGCGACCGGGACCGACACCAAAGTCATGGCGAACGCCAAGCTGCGTACTCCAGTAGATGCCGATGGGATGCGCCCACAACACCTCGGTGCGCAATTCCTGCAACCGTCCTGCGCTGCGCTCACCTTCGGCCTTGATCCACAACTTGTTCGCGTCGGTGCCGTACCAACCTTGCGCATCCAGTGCGACGCCGTTGCCATCACGACCGTTGAAGTACTCCAAGCGGTCGATCAGGAGCATCGCAAGGGGCTTTTCACCCGCCATGACCGGTGGCCCCAGGGGGCCGTAACCGATACCGTCGGAATAATCCGCATCGCGCGCATCCGGCGGTGCCTTGCCGCCCTGCATCTGCATGCCCTGCATGTCCATCTGCATGGCTCCGCCATTGAGCCCCCGCACGACCGGTCGGACGCCGATTTGCGCGCCGATATCGAGTACCTGCAATTCGCCGGTCACGTTGGGCGGCGGCTGCATCGGCATGTACGACATGGGCGATTTATGCATGTCCATGCCGGACATCGAGCCTGCATGTTGGGTGTGGGCACCGGTCGGCATCTGTTGCTGTGGCGGCGGCATGACCATGTTCGGCATCGAGGACATGTCCATGCCTGACATCGAATGCTCAGCAGGCTTCTCTTTCTGTGCTGGCGTCTTCTGCGCTGGCGGCTGCTTCGTCGCCGGTAGTTGCGTTGGTGTCGGCATACCCGACATGGAGGACATGTCCATACCCGACATCGAATGCGCGGCAGGTTGCTGCGTTTTCTTGCCCTTTGTTGAATGCGGTTTCCTCTTGGTGACCGGTTTTGCCGCCTCCTTTGTGGGAGGTTGCGTTTGCGACATGTCCATGCCTTGCATCGAGCTCTGCGCGAACGCAGGCATGGCCATGAACGCGAGGGACAGAATGGCGACCAAACTCAAGTTGCGTGCGATCGTTTTCATGACACCACGATCTCCCGGAACATGCCCGCTTCCATGTGGTAGAGCAGGTGGCAGTGGTAGGCCCAGCGGCCCAGCGCATCGGCCTTCACGCGATAGGTGACGCGTTGCGCCGGCTGCACGCTGATGGTGTGCTTGCGGACCTGGAATTGCTGATCCGGTGATTCCAGTTCGCTCCACATGCCGTGCAGATGGATCGGGTGCGTCATCATGGTGTCGTTGCACAGAATCAGGCGCAGGTGCTTGCCGTAGGGGAAGT
>CAZSOU010000087.1:0-11039 GCA_964608595.1 uncultured Rhodanobacteraceae bacterium | reverse complement strand
GCTGCCGTCTCCGGTGATGCCGTAGTCCGCGGCATTGAGCACGATCTCGCCCTTGCCGACCTTGGTGGCGATGGTCGAGTCCAGGGCGGCATGCGCGGCGGTCTGCACGGCGGCGTAGGTGTCGGTCGTGGCGTTCGACACCAACGGCGCCACGGTCGCGTCGGACACGTCACCGGACGGTGGGATGAACCGTTGCGCGATCTGCCCGGTGTTCTCGTCCAGCAGCCGGGAACCAGACAGGTCGCCGGTGATCGCTGAGGCGCGGGACTCCTGCGACCAGAACGGTCCCTTCCACGTCTGCCCGTCGTCGCCGCAGACCTGCACGCCGGGGATGCCGTCGGTGGTGAAGGACAGGTAGCCGAGCTCGTTGGTGACCTTCGTCGCGGGCAACGGTGTGCCGTCGGTTGCGGACCGGACGAGCACGGCCGAGTCCTTGGCCAGCCTGACCGGCTCACCTGCCACATCGTGCTCGAGGAACAGGCTCGGGTCGGTGTCGGTGGAGAAGGTGTGCACCGTGGACGGCGGGGTCACCGGCTGCTGTGCTTCGACGACCTGGTAGACGTCACCGATGCGGCCACCCAACGGCCCGGTGGCGATGCCGAACAGCAGCCCGTCCGTGGGGTGCATGGCGACGCCTTCGATCTCCAGCCAGTCGCCGGTGGTGTAGACGTCGCTGGTGACGGTGAGGATCTGCTCGGCGCCGCTGGTCCAGTCGTAGGAGTGCAGGGTCAGGGGCCGGCCCAGGGCGACGTTCCCGCGCGCCACGTACAGGCGGTCCGAGTCGAAGGTGTGGCCCTGGTAGGCGGCGTCATAGTCGACGTTGATCGGGCCCACCGTGTGCAGTGCGTTGCCCGTGCCCGCCTCGTACTCGGACAGCTTGCGCAGCTCGGTGGTGCGGGTGGCGGTCGCCGAGTCGCGGATGTCCACGGCGACCAGGTCGTTCGCCTGGTCGATGGAGTAGGTGACGTACTGGTCGCCCCACAGGTCGGTGAGCTCGACCACGTCGGCGTCGTCGCGGGTGACGGTGATGCCCTCCGCGCTGCCCCTGTACTTCCACTTCACGCACCGGTTGGTGTAGGTACCGCCGGTGGTGTCGGTGCGCCACCAGAACCACAGCCACACGTCGGTGCCGTCGGTGGTGTAGCCCATCGTGGAGCCGTGACCGCCACCGGCCAAGGTGCACCAGTCGAGCAGCTCGCCGGTCGCATCCAGGCGGTAGATGCGGGTGTCGTCGCCGTTGTTGCCGGAGCCGACCTTGGACACGAACCACTGGTCACCGACCGGCTGGAAGGACTGGATGACGCGGTCGCCGGGGACGCCGAGGCGGATCAGGTGCTTCGGTGCTGCGGCGGTGAAGTCGGGAACGTCAGCCACGGTCGTCTCCTTAGCGGGTGTAGGTGATGCGCAGGCGGGGCTTGTGCGCGTCGGGATTGTCGGTGCCAGGCTTCGCGCCGTAGAAGTGGCCGTGATACGAGGGCGAATCAAGGCCGGGGCCGATCATGAGGCCCGTCGTGTCCTTGTCGATCCAGTTGACGTCGGGAAGCGTCATCCACCGCGACCCTGAGCGTGTCCGCATGAACCAGGCGTGCGGTGTGTCCGGCTGGCCGGTCGTGTCCTCGATGCTGGATGGGTTCGTGTGACCGTGCGGGTACTGCTGGATCTGTGCCACACCGCCGTTGTTGTAGAACCAGGTCCACTCCAGCCAGACCTCGACCTTGCTGATGGTCGCCCCGTCGAGCGCGTCATGCATAGTCTTGCCGGTCTCGCCCTCGATGGCGCCGCCGTTGCAGACAAACGCAGAGTGCCACAGGCTCCCGTCCTCCTGGCCTTGCAGCATGATCCGCTGCTTGAAGTACGTGTTGCGGTCGCCGTCCTCGGCCCACGACGCCGAGTCGGTGGCGAGCCAGGTCGATGTGTAGGTGCGGATCGGCTCATCGCCGGGCTTGGTCACCGGCGCCGGGAACGGCGCATGGCCGACATCTATCAGGGTGGCCCGCCACATCGTGACGCGGTTCGGGTCGGTGTCCGGCGCGAACGTCCCGTCATCGGTCCACAGGCCCAGCATGAACTTGTAGTTCACCGGCTGCCCGTCGGCAGGGTCACCGGTGACGATGGTGGTGACCAGGGCGTCCGAGACGCCCACGTTCGACACCGGCCACCGCTGTCCCTGCGACCCGATATATGCGTCACCAATCGTCGGGTTCGGCGGCACCACGCCAGGCTCGTCGGCGTGGTTCATGTACATGTTGATCGTCTGGTGCACCGAGTCAGCGCCGGTCGTGGACGCCACATAGCCGCGCCACGGCATCGAGAGCTGATACATGCGGTTCGGCTTCAGGGCGACCATGAACTGGCCATACGGTGTGACCGACCCGCCAGGCTGAACCACCACGTCCTCGACCACGCCTGTGAAGTCGGCGGAGGCCATCGCACCCCATGACAGGCCGTCGGCCACGCCGATGCCGCCACTCGGGTCGACGAGATGTCCCAACAGCGGGACTCCCTGCACGGTGATCTCACCCTTCGTGGCAAGCGTGTTGCAGGACACGTCACCCGTCGGGGCTATCGCGGCAGTCGCCTCACCCGGACCCGAGAAGATCTGCAGCGACTGCGGGCCGTTGCCACCCAGCGTGGTCGACTCGTACTCCGTGACACCGTCGTCACCCTTGATCCACGTCGTGATCTTCCCGCCGCGGATATTCAGGGAGCCAGCATTCAGCGACGAGTTGGGCAGCCGCGGGCGGCGCGACAGCTTCTTGAGCTCGCTGCGCAGTGAGGCGACCTCGCGGGTCAGCGCGGCAACGGCACGGCGCGCGTCAGGATCCGTCACGGTCGGTCCTCTCCGACGCCACCACCTGCAGGGTGGCCGTCCCCTCGTCGGGCTTGTACGTCGTCGACAGCACCCGCACCCACAGGTCCAGGTCGCCGATCCAGTCCACGTCGTGCCCGGTCAGGTGGACGTCGTCACCGTTGGCCCACGACCCGAACGGGGCGTTCTCGTGATCCCATACGGTGATGTCCGACACGGTCGGGCCACCGTCGCGCCACTTCGCCTCGGCCCGCGCGGCCGCGTTGACCTTCGCCTGCGTGTCCAGCGACGGGTCGTCCACGATGCGGATCCGGTTCGGGCGCCGCCACTCCTGCCCCGACGGCGGGCGGTACGGCGTCGCGACCGTCTTGCGCAGCTTGTCCGAGCCCTCACCCGCGCCGAGCATCATGACCTGCCCGGCGTAGTCGTCGGCGGCCTGGTCGATCGACGGGGCGTTGACCAGGTTCTCGCCCAGGTGAAACCGCAGCTCGTGCTGCCGCCGGCCCAGCCGCGGGTAGCCGATCTGCAGGCGGTGATGCACGTCGTTCACGCCCGTCCCGTCCCAGGTGTGCACCTCGCGGAAGTCGAACGGTGTGGACTCCTGCAGCTGCATGAACTCGGTGGACAGGTCGTCGGTCTGATACCAGGCCAGCACGTACGGCTGCGCGTCGGTCTCGTTGCCGTCCTCGTCCTCGCCCTTCGGCTCGCCGACCCGCACCTTCGTGTGGACGTTGTCCACGACCAGGCCCAGGTCCTCATGCGTGCGGGACTGCACGTGCTTCCACATGTGCCGGATCACCGACATCGGGTCGACCTGGATCTTGGAGTAGGTGCCGGTGTAGGGGGTGCCCTTGAGGTAGCCGAAGAACCCGGACGCCGTCACCGACAGGCCCGGCCCGGACACCGCCCGGTCATCGACCAGGCACATCGCCAGGATGTTGTCCTGACCGAACTCCACCATGATCGCCGTTGCCCCCGGCACGACCAGGTCGACCAGGCCGGGGATCTCCGGGGACAGGTTGCCGCGGATCGTGTCCGTGCCCGACAGGGTCGTGGTGACCTCGAGCCCACCGATCGGCACGCCCTGGGCGAGCATCTGCACCGTGCCGTCCCAGCACATCCCGTACAGGTGGGCGCGCCACATGTCCGGGCGCCACAGTGCCGCCTCGGGCAGGTTCTCAGGCTGCTCCGGTGGCGGGACAGTAGGCCCGCCTGAGAGGACCGGCATGGGTCAGCGAACCTCGGGGTCAGCCTGCTCGAGGAAACGGACCTGCCAGATCATGCCCGACGACTTGTCCATCTCCACGCCCGTCGCGGAAGAGTCCAGGATCGCCTTCGGAACGAACCGCTGCGTCGTGCCCCGGTATGACGCCGGGATCGGCACATCATCCCCAGCGATCCACGTGTCTCGCTGAGCGTTCGACGACGACGGGGCGTTGAAGCTGAACCGCTGCGTCGACCGCTCCCGCGTGGACGTGCCAGTCGACGGCCCGTACTCCACCCAGAACCGACCGAACACGTTCGCCGCGTCATACTTCACACCGGTCCACATGCACACGATCTGAGCGCGCACAGCCCACTCCGGGACGTCAATGTCAGCAGGGCCGAGCGTGTTGCCCTCACCGTTCGGGAAGTACTCACCCGGCTCGACCTTGCGGGTCAGGCTCATGCCGGTGTCCTGCGTCACAGCGGGGATCGGGTACATCTTGGTCGCCTCACGCGGCGACGCAACAACCCGCAGATCCGTGACCATCGACTGCTGGATGCCCGCCGTGTTCCCGGCAGGCTGAGTGATCTTCGCCAGCGGCAGGTTCGGGTATGAGGTCGGCAGCGACGACGTCAGCACCAGGCCGCAACCCTTGCCCGTCGGGTCATTCCCGGCGAACTCGGTGTCGTAGATTCGCAGGACGACATAGTCGGTGCGCGGAGACTGGGACCCGGCCTGCGGGACCGTGATCGCCGCGTCACCATCCGCCGACGTATTCGCCACCAGGTAGGACTGGCGGAACGCTGCAGCCGCGTACACGTTCGCGATGATCCCGGCGCCAGGATCCACGGCCACCTGCCACGACGCACCCAGGGCACGCACCAACAGGTCGGACGGCGCAACGACGCCCGTCTTACTCGGCGCGATAGCCGAGTTCGCCAACCGCTGGATACGGGCCGGGTAGGTACCGCCCTGTAGCGCGTACGCAGAGTCGAAAGTCATGGATCCTCCTACAGGGACCAATGGGCAGCACGCCAGTACATCCGGGCCGCTGCAGTGTTCGTCGGATCGGTAGTGGTGAAGACGAGCTCCTGGCTGCCCGGCATCAACCGGGCAGACAGGTCCGAACGGCGCGACAAGAAGTGCACCACGCTCACACCGTTCTTGCTGACCGTGCGCGCGCGGGTGTCGATCTCCACCGTCTCGTCGTAGTGGACCTCAAGACCGGGCAGCTCGATGCGCCAACCGTGGCCCTTGAGCACCGGGGAGACGGCCTTACCCGTCACCGGTCCGGAGATCACCGCACGGAACGGAGTCTCGGCCTCGCCGGCCACGTTGACGATTCCTTGGCGCAGGCCAGGAGTAGCGCCGAACGTGATCGGGAACGTGATCGGCCAGGCCAGTGTGCCACCGGGGTCGGTGACCAGACCCAGGTGCAGCGAGTCCTCTTCATCGTCGAAGGTCATGGGCTCGGCCAGGACGAACTCGGCGGCCATCTTGCCGTTACCCAGCCGCATCAGCGCGTCACCAGACGGACCGGCGAACTTCCTCGGGCGGCCGACAACCCGGAATGTGTCGGAGCCGACCGCGCGATAGCGAAGGGTCATCGTCTCACCCGGCCGGAGGCGCTTCGCGCGACGCCACACGCCGGCGAACTTCCTCGCGGCCGACTGCGCGGACCTCATGTCCTTGCAGTCGGTCGCCAGGTCGAAGGTCCACGTCTGCGATCCGAGCCGGTCGTGCCCCATGAATACGCCGTTGCCGGTCGGGTTCTCCGCATCCTCATCACGCTCGGCCGGGTCGCCCGGATCGAGAGTGCTCACGAGGACATCGGTGCCGTATCCGAACACGAGACCGTCCAGCTCGAACTGGCCATCCTTGAGGTCGATAGGCATCAGCGGACCCCCGAATATGCGCTGGCAAGGCTGCTGGTGTGAACCGCCCAGGTCAGCTCGTCGACAAGATCCCTCGCCGTGTCCGCCGGGGCGTTGATCGACCCCACATAGACGCCCGGCCCGTTGTAGCCGCCAAGCATCCGCTGCGACTCCGCATTGCTGAACACCTGCTCGCCGCCGCGCATGCTGATCAGCTCCGGACCGCGCTCACCAACCATCGCCAGGCCGGGGCGCGCCGAACGGGTGCCGTTCGCGTACCAGTGGTGCTTGACCCAGAAGTCCCACGCCCGAGCCGGGTTGCCGTATCGCTGCGCGATGTACCTCATGCCCCAGCGGGCCTGCGTGTCAGCATTCGTGCGCCAGTCACGCCCGACACTGTTCATCTTGCTCGGGGGAAGAGCCTGGAACAGGCCGTACGCGCCGCTCGAGGGGTTGCGGGCGTGCGGATTCCACGACGACTCATTGCGCACGATGTGCTTGATGGCGTCCCACATGTAGCCGTGGTCCCAGCCATACATGCGGGCCGCCAACTTCACCGCAAGCTTCGCAGCCACATTGTTGCCCAGCTTGCCGTGCCCGTCAGCACCACCAAACCAGTTCAGCGGGTTCAGCTTCTCCTTGGCCCAATCCCACAGACCAGAGGCAGCCTTCTTGCCCAGCTCAACCGGGATCTGCGCGAACTTGTTGCCCTTGAACTTGTCCAGCGCCTTACCGAACCAGCTGGATACCTTGTCCTTCAGCCCGCCGAGCATGTCAAAGATGCCGCCACCGGACGCCTTACTGACACCCGTCCACTTGCCACCAATATGCGACAGCAGAGACGTATCCACGTGAATGTGGTTGTAGTGACCCGGCACCTGCCACTTGACACCGAAGCCCATCGCCTGCAACATCCGCGCCACACGATCCGCGCCCCGCATCCCAGGACGCGAAATGTCTGCCGCGTCACCATGCGCACGCGATGGCAGATAGTGCAGCGAGTGCGCCGAGTGAACCGGGTCGACCCGGTCGAACGGCATCATCTCAAGAATCGACCAACCCTTGCGCTGCAACTGACGCAGCACATCGATCAGCTTCTTGCGCCAGCCGGGGCGGTACCACTCGATACCAGACCAGGCCATCGCACGGCCAGAGCCGCCCGAGCCAGACGGCAGGGTCGGGATGCGGCCACCACCAGCGAACCCAGGCGCAACATCGCCGTACTGCTCGGCCAGCCGACGAGACACCGGTGCCGGGTAGATGCGCTCACCGCCGGCGAACTGCATCAGCTCGGGGCCACGCTCGCCCACCCATGCCATACCGGGGGGGGCCGAGTCGGTGCCCTTCGCGAACCCCTTCAGCGGCTTGATCGGGTTACCCGGAAGCAGGGCGTTGATGCCGGAGATCAGCGGGGTGTTGATGACGTGCTTGATGACCCAGTTCACCGGGGCCTTCACGACGTTCTTCAGTCCATCCCAGATCTTGCCGATAGCCTTCTTCGCGCCGGAGAAGATGTTCTTCCAGCCGCGCACCTGGCGCTCCAGGAAGCCCTTCACGGCACCGATCGGGGCGGTCAGGATCTTCTCGACCCCGTGCCACAGCTTCTTGAATGTGCCCTTGACCCAACCCCATGCACCGCTGAAGACGTTCTTGATCCAGCGCCAGTCGCGCTTGAGGATCTTCCATGCCGCATTGATCGGCGCGGTGACGATAGCCTTCGTCCCGGCCCACCACTTCTTGAACGTGCCCTTCAGCCAGTTCCACGCAGCCTGGAACGCGGCCTTGATCTTGTGCCACGCCTTGACCAGCGCGTCCTTCGTGGCGACGAATCCGGAAGAGATCCAGTCCCACACCTTCTTGATGCCAGGCCACAGCGTGTTCTTCATCCAGTGCCACACGGCAAGCGCGGCCTTCTTGATGCCCTCCCAGGCGCCCTTCACGATCTTCCTGAAGGTCTCGCTCTTCTTCCACAGCACCACGAACGCCGCACCGAGGGCGATCAGGGCGATGATGATGATGGAGATCGGGTTCGCGTTCATGGCGGCGTTCAGTAGCCACTGGCCGGCTGCGGCGACTCGAGCGGCCGCTCCTGCTGCGCGCTGAGCGATCGTGGAGGCGATGGTCGCCACGCGCTGCCGGATGCGCGCCATGACACCCTGGCTCTGCGCGGCCGTGTTTGCCTCGGTCGTGGCCGTATTCGCGCCCATCGCGGCGGAGTTCTGAGCAGCCGCCAGCCGCTGACGCTTCATCTCACGGGTGTTCGCCGCCGTGGCCGCTGCCGAAGCGAACAGTGCCGCCGTGCGCAGCGTGAACCCGACCAGGCTCTGCGGTCCCAGGAACGATGACGCCGCCTTCCACGCGAGGAACCCCGCAGCGATGAAGGGCAGTATCTTGCCGATCGTCTTCGCGTGGTCCCCAATGAATCCGAGGGCCTTACCGACCAGGCTCAGCGAGGATCCGAGCAGCGGCGCAGTCGATGCCAGACCGGAGAAGAGGTCCTTGAATGCCTGCGGGTCAATGTTCTTGAAGAGCTTCTTGATGTTGCTGCCGATGCCCGACGCGCCGCCCTTGCCGGTGAAGATGTCGAAAATCTTCCGCACGGTCGAGCCGAACTTCTGCCACTTGGAGCCTTCCTTGGACAGGTCGACGGCGAACCCCTGCTTGAACTCTCGCCAGTGGTTCGACAGCTTGTCCATCAGCCCTGGCAGCTTCTTCAGTTGGCCGTTCAGCCACTTGTTGAGGGCCTTGCCCGCCTTGGCGACGATGGGGGTGATCTTGTCCAGCATGGGGACCATCGCGGCACCGATGCTGGTGAAGACGTTGTCCTTGATCCGCTTGAAGACGTTCCCGAGCGAGTTGTCGGCCTTGTTCCCGGCCTTGATCATCTTCTGGAAGGTCGAGCCGGTGCCCTTGCGCATCACCGAGAGGACATCGTCCAGCTTGATCTTTCCCTCGGAGGCCATCTCGTTGACCTTCGAGATCGACACCCCAAAGTGCTTCGCCAGGCCGGACAGGATCGGCACACCGGCATTCGAGAGCTGCTGCAGGGTGTCCAGTTGCACCTTCCCGGCGTTGACCATCTTCAAGATGGAATCGGTCGCAGAGTTGAGGTTCTCGTTACTGCCGCCCGCCGCGGAGATCGCCTTGCCAACGTTCTTCAGCGTCTTGACGGCATCCTTGCCCTGCACGCCCGCATAGGCGAGGGACTGGGCCGCGGACGTATACGAGGAGTAGTCCAGCGATGAGGATCGGGAAACCTTGCGCAGGTCCTTCATCATCGTCTTCGCCTGGTCCATCGACCCGTACAGGCCGGACAGCACATCACGAGAGTGCTGCTGGTCGATGGCCGACTTGAACCCGCCGACAAGGGCAATACCGGCGACCGTGCCCGCGCCCACGGCGGCGACCTTGACGGTCTTGCCGATGCCGCGGACGATCCCGCCGCCGATGCGCCGGAAGACGCCGGGTTTGTTGGTGCCCGACTCGAAGCCAGAGTTGAAGTTGCGCGCCGCCCTCGACGCGGCCTTGTCCGACGCCGTCGCGGTCTTGCGGACGAAACCGTCGAACGACGGCTCGACCTCCACATACGCGGACCCGGCCTGTGCCAGAGCGGACATGCGGTCACCTCCCCTCGTCCAGTGCGTGCGGGGTCAACTGCTTGATCAGGAACACGGCCATATCGAGCGACTGCTCGGCCTCTGCCACCGCCTGCGCGGTGCGCGGGCCAGGCAGCGGCTGGTACTTCTTGATGATCTTCAAGCCCTCAGCGATCACGCCCACCGTGTCGATCAGCTGCGCCAACAGGGACGCATGCAGGTCGTACTCGCTGATCCGAGGAGCCCACTTCCGGCTGAGCTGTGGTCGGTCCTGCTCTGCTTCGTTCTGCCAGCGGACCCACTCCACGTCGTTCTCGGCAGCCTCGCGCCACCGACACGCTGACGGGCACTGCTCGATGAGGTCCAGCAGCGCCACGACGCGGTCCGGGCGCATCCAGTCCCGCAGGTCCACGCCGTACTCGTGGAGCAGGTCGGCACGGACCTGCGGGCGGAAGCGACCTAGGAGGACCGCGAGGCTTCGCCTTCCCCCGGCGTACCGAAGAGCTGGCCGTAGTGGTCCGACACCTGCCGGATGATCGGCACGAGCTCCTTCATCTTGAGCTTCTCCGCCTTAAGCAGGTTGAAGTCCTCAGCGGTGAGCCACTTCTTCAGCCACACCGACTCGGGAGACTCGACGAGGTCCTGCATGAACTTCTCGCCCTGCTCCCAGTCCATCTCGGCCAGGTCAGGGAAAGTGACGGTGTGCTTACCGTCGCGACAGGTGTAGACGTACGGGCCTGCCGTCTCGATCTTGCCGATCTGCGACAGAGTCGAGTTCTCCAGTGGGTTGTCAGACATCTCGGGTGTTCCTTTCGGGTGTCGGGTGCTTGGGGTTACTTCGACTTGGACGCCTTCTTGGCGGGCTTTTCAGCCGGAGGCTCCTCGGCCTTCTTCAGCGCCGGCTTGTCCTCGCGGAAGCCGGAAGCCTTCAGCTGCGCAGCCTCGCGGGCATTGCTCGTGACGACGACCTGGCCGTCCTTAACGAGTCGCATGCGTTCCTCCTCAGTGGAGCGGGGATCGGGTGTGGTTGGTGCACCCGCCGGGGTCGCACACCCGAAGGCGACCCCGGCAGGTGGCTCGTCACGGAGTGCCGGCGGGCTGGTAGCCATAGGAGACGGCGTCGAACGCCGAACCGCCCAGGTAGTGACGCACCGGCCAACCCTCGGGCCCCGTCGACACATCGAAGGTGATCTCCCGCCCGGCGGCCGAGTCCTCGCTGTTCCAGTTCTCGTCTCCGAGCTCGGAACGCTTCACCTTCGAGAAGCACTTCGCGCGGTAGAACGGCTTGGCCGGAGTCCCATCGAAGTACATGACGAAGAGCCGGCGGTCCTCGTCCTCGGGCAGGTCAGGCTCCTCGAAGACGATCTCGCCGTTCGCGGTTGCCGTCACCCCGGACAGGTCGACACCGAGGGCGATCTCCTGCAGCAGGCGCCGCTGCATCTCCAGCGGGGTGCACTTGACCTGCTTGGGCGCCTTGTCGATGTCGGTACGCGGAGGAACGCTGTAGCCCCACGCTTCCGTCTCGACCTTGTTCAGGTCAGAGCTGAACACGA
>CAZSOU010000086.1:0-11051 GCA_964608595.1 uncultured Rhodanobacteraceae bacterium | reverse complement strand
GACCGACGGCGTTCAGGTCGAATACGCGAATACCGTGTTGTTCGAGCAACCTGGTCGAGGCATCCGAACTGGAGACCGCGCCGTCGATGCGGTGTTTGATCGCGGCCAGTTCCTCGATGAAAAAGCCCACCGTGGAACCGGTGCCGACGCCGACGATCATGTCGTCTTCGACGAATTGGACAGCCTGCCGGGCGGCGAGGCGCTTTTGGTCGGATTGTTGGTTCATCGGGGTTTCGTTTGCATTGGCAGAGAGGTTTGTGTTGTCGCGGGAGCGCATTTCATGCGCGACCGCGACAGCGTTCCGTTTCATCAAGCCTTTTTACGGCTGTCGTACATGGGTTGCGCTCCTGCAGTGGGACAGGAAGCTCATTCCAGGTCGAGAATGAAATCCCACTCGGTTTTGCCGACGGGCATGATCGACAAGCGATTGCCCTTGCGTACCAGTGCCAGGTCGGCCAGCTCGGGGTATTCCTTCAACTCCTTGAGCGTGATGGTGCGTTCGAGCTTGCGCACGAAGGCGATGTCGACCAGCGTCCAGCGCGGTTTTTCGCGCGAGCTCCTTGGGTCGAAGTGCGCATCGTCGGGGTCGAACTGGGTCGGATCGGTATATGGCTTGCTGGCAACTTTCGCGAGGCCGACGATGCCCGTTTCGGCGCAGTTGGAATGGTAGAAAAACACCTTGTCGCCCACGCGCATGTCGTCACGCATGAAGTTGCGCGCCTGATAATTGCGCACGCCGTCCCAGGGTTCGCGCTTGTTGCGCTTCAAGTCGTCGATGGAGAACGCCGACGGTTCGCTTTTCATCAGCCAGTGGTTCATGGCGCGTCAAACTCCGTGCAGTCGATCAGTTCGTTTTCGGTCGCGATGTAGTCCAGCCGCACGTCCCACGGTTGGGCGTCGAGCGACGGGCATTCCTGGAAAGCGTAACCGATGCCGACCAGCAGCGGCGTGGCAGGGCGTTTTTCATCGCGCAGAAACGCGAAGCTGGCGTCATAGAAGCCGCCACCGAAACCGAGCCGGTTGCCCTGGCGGTCAAAACCCGTCAACGGCACCAGCACCACGTCGAGCAGAGGCGGCGGGACGGCCTGATCGTGCTGCTCCGGTTCGGGAATCCCGTAACGGTTGGGGGCGACGGGCTCGCCCGTGCGCCAGGGTGCGAAGTGCATGCGGCGCGCGGAAGCGATGACGGGCAGGTAGAACTGCTGCCCGCGTTCGGCCAGCGATGCCATCACGAGATTGAGTGGCAGCTCGCCGCCGCAGGCCCAGTAACCGGCGATGCGCTCGTCGACCATGAATTCGGGCAGTTGCTCCAGCGTGCTCCGCAGTCCACGTGCGGCGCTGATGCGCTCGGCGGGCCCCAGACGCTTGCGTCTGGCGGTCATCTGGTCGCGCAGGCTCTGGCGCGCGGAATCGGTGCGGGTCATGCGGCATCCGGACGCGTGGCATGGCTCCGGCCGGCACGTCGATGCCGACCGGGCAAGAAAGGGAGTGGCGTTCTCCACAATGCCGATGTCCGCCGAACGACCTTGATCCTGCGGGATCAGGTGGGTGGGCTCACGGAGTGGTCAGGCTTTCCGCTCATGACGGACTTGCTCATGCACCACGGATATTGCCGACCCGGGTCGTAGATTAGGAACAAGGCAAATGTAAGAGCGAACTGTCGAACACCGCAGGGAACGCCGTAGGCCTATTTTACCCCGATTCGGGGCAAGCTCACAAAGGCTCGGGCGCCTGTTCCAGCGCCGCTTCCAGACGGTGCCGCAAACGTGCCAGATTGCCCGCCAGGGCAGGATCCCGGGACTCCTGCCGGCCCTTCAGCTCCAGCAGTTCATGAGTGATGTCCATGGCGGCGAGAACGGCCAGGCGGTCGAAGCCGGGGCTTTTCATGGCCCGACGCAACTTGCGCATGCGCGTGTCGAGAAACGACGCCGCCTCCAGCAGGCCGTCGCGTTCTTCGGGTTCGCAGGCAATCAGAAATTCGCGGTCGATCAGTTTGATGGATACCGGCTCGCTCATCGTCACTATTCCTGCGCGTCAACTGTTGTTTTCAAGCATTTTCAGCCGCTGGATCATGGCCTCGACGCGACTGCGGGCCTGTTCGTTGCGCGCCATCAAGCTGGCGCGTTCACCGCTGAGCTGCTCCTGGCTGTGGCGCAGTCCACGGTTCTCGTCGTTGAGCCGGTGAATGGTGGCCAGCAGTCGTTCGACCGTGGCTTCCATGGCGGCGATTTCGGATTCAAGCGGATCAGGTGCGCTCATTGGCTGGACTATAACAGGTGACAAGAAAATCGACGTCCCATTATTTCGCATGACCCGACGTTTTACGCAAGGGCCCCGGGTGCGGTGGGCAACGCGCTGCGTGAATGTCAAAATGTGGCTCGAGCCGAACGAGATACCGACTGTGGACACTTCCCTGACCTACGCCCAACTCGATGCTGCGCTTGCCGGCGCCGCCCTGAGCGTCGATGCCAGTGAGCTCGACGGTCTTCTTGTCGGCTATGTCTGCGGCGGCGGCAAAACGCACGGGCAATCCATACTGGCCGCGTTGCAGCTGGACAACGACGATGCCGAACTGGATACGCTTGCAGCCGAGATGCACGATGCCTGCATCCAACGGCTGGGCCGGCTCGAGATGGGCCTGGCCCCGCTGTTGCCGCCGGATGCCGAGCCCATGCGCGTACGCGTCGATGCACTGGTGGACTGGACACGCGGGTTTCTCGGCGGTTTCGGTCTCGCCGGTGCCACATCGGACAACCTGACTGATGCCGGTCGTGAAGTGCTGCGCGACATGGGCGCCATCGCCGGCTCGCGACCGACGCTGGACAGCGACGATGACCAGGGCAGCGACGAGGATGAAAGTGCGTTGATGGAATTGCTGGAGTTCGTGCGCGTCGGCGCGATGTTGCTGCAGACGGAAACGGCCATGGCCGACAGCGCGCCGGCGGACGGCCGTCTGCACTGACATGGCCAGACAGGGGACAAATACAAATGGCATCGTGGCGCCGGGCAAGGCCGAGTTCGTGCGCCGCCGTCGCCAGCTGATGCGCATGGCCGGCGAGGATGCGGCGATCCTGGTCGCCGCCGCGCCCGAGCGCATGCGCAACGCCGACGCGCCATGGCCGTATCGGCAGGACTCGGATTTTCATTACCTGACCGGTTTTCCAGAGGCGCACGCGTTGTTGCTGCTGCTGCCGGGCCGCCGCCAGGGCGAGGTCATCGCGTTCTGTCGCGAACGGGATGCCGAGGCCGAGCGCTTGCATGGTCCGCGCGTCGGCACCGAAGCCGCCGTGGACGATTACGGCATGGACGATGCTTTTCCCATCGACGATGTGGACGACATCCTTCCCGGCATGCTCGAAGGCCGCGCGCGGGTGTATTGTCACTTCGGCCGGGATGTCGAGTTCGACGGGCACTTGCTGGCGTGGATGCGTCGCTTGCGGGCGTTGCGCGGAGGCGGCGTCGTTCCCAAGGAATTTCTCGACCTGGGTCATCTGCTGCATGATCTGCGTTTGTACAAGTCACGCAGCGAGTTGAAATTGATGCGTCGCGCCGCTGCCATTGCCACCGAAGCGCATTGGCGCGCCATGCGCGTGAGTGCTCCCGGCGTGGCCGAATACACCGTCGAGGCCGAGTTGTTGCACGTGATGCGCCGCCAGGGCGCGGTGCCGTCGTTTCCACCCTGCGTGGCCGGCGGCGCCAATGCCTGCATCGCGCATTATCAAGCCAATCGCGATCAGCTGAGCGACGGTGACTTGTTGTTGCTCGATGCCGGTGCGGAAGTCGGTTGCTACGCCTCGGACATGGCGCGCACGTTTCCGGTAAACGGTCGCTACAGCGCCGAGCAACGCGCCCTGTACGACATCGTGTGGGCGGCCCAACAAGCCGCCATTGACGCGGTGCGGCCGGAGCAACCGTTCGAGGCCGCACATCACGCCGCCGTGCGCGTCATCAGTGAAGGCCTGCGTGAGCTGAAACTCGTCAAGGGCAGTGCGGATGCCGCCATCGAAAGCGGCGCCTACAAGCGTTTTTTTCCCTACAAGACCGGCCACTGGCTGGGGCTGGACGTGCACGATGTGGGGGATTACCGCATCGACGGTCAGTCACGCGTGCTGGAGCCGGGCATGGTGTTGACGGTCGAGCCCGGCATTTACGTGCAGCCCGATGACGAGCATGTGCCGGAACGCTGGCGCGGCATCGGCATACGCATCGAAGATGATGTCGCCGTCACGCGCGACGGTCACGATGTGTTGACCGGTGCCATGCCGAGCGAGGCGTCGGCCATCGAGGCCATTCTTGCCGAGGCGCGTGACGCATAGGAGCCTGGGCCGCAGAAATCCTCCGACCTGCAAAAGCGCCTGCGCGATCCATGTTTCCGCCGATTCTTGACCCATGGAACCACCATGGGCCGGCGAACCGACGAAAATCTGTCCTCGCGCAGTCACTTTTTCGGCGCGAAAGTTTCTACGGCCCAGGCTCCTGGAGATTCTCTGATCGTGGCGCCCGTCCGTCGCAGGGCGGGATTTCCCGTCTTCAGGTCACTCCGCAAACGCCTCACGCGTCAGATTTTCCGGATCGTCCTCGGTGCACACGATGTCGTCCTCGATGCGGATGCCGCCGTACTTGCGGAAGCTGTCGACCTTGTCCCAGTTGATGTGCCTGCTTTCCGGTTGTTGCTTCAATTTCGCCAGCAGCATGTCGATGAAATACAGCCCCGGCTCGATCGTGACGGCCATGCCGGGTGACAGTCCACGGGTCAGGCGCAGGTACGGATGGCCGTCCGGTTGCGCGATGGTGCCGCCGTCGGCGTCCTTCTGGAAACCACCGATGTCGTGTACCTGCGCGCCGATCAGGTGGCCGAGCCCGTGCGGGAAAAATGCATGGGTCACACGCGCGGTCACGGCGTCTTCCGGTTCCATGCGCACGAAGTCGTGTTCCTTGAGCACTTTCGCCACCAGGTGATGGGCATGCAGGTGCAGGTCCGCGTAGTCCTGGCCCGAGCGCACCATCGCACCCAGTTCCTGCTGGTTGCGGTCCATGGCGTCGATCAAGGTCTGGAATTCGTCCGCTTCGGGCGTGGCGTGGGTGCGGGTGATGTCGCTGTTGTAACCGGCAAAGGTGGCGCCGGCGTCAATCAGCATGGTCAGGCTTTCGGCCGGTGATTCGCGGTCGAAACGGTCATAGTGGTTGATGGCGCCGTGTTCATTGAGCGCCACGATACTGTGGTACGGCAGCTCGGCGTCCACCAGCATCGCACTGTGCAGGTAGGCCATGTGGATGCCGAATTCGCTTTCGCCGGCGCGGAATGCCGCTTCGGCCGCACGATGTCCACGCACGCCGATGCGGTTGGCTTCACGCATCAGGGCCACTTCGTACGGCGTTTTCCAGGCGCGCTGGTAATGCAGGTAATCCATGGCTTGCTGCGGATTGTCGGGCACGAATGAGCCCACCGCATCCTGTGCCTGGCCGATGATGGCGCACTTGCCGGGGTTGGCCGGCAGCTCGTTCGCCAGCTCGTCGACGTCGTGCACGGGCACGATGTCGAAATGATCAGTCCAGTAACCTTCGGGCGTTTCGGGTACCGGATGCCAGAAATCGTGCACCTGCATGAACAGCAGCCGAGGCTTTTCGCCCGGCGTGTAGATGATCCAGCTTCCCGGCACGTCGGTCAGCGGCAGCCAGTGCTTGAAATGCGGATGCACGGCATACGGAAAATCCTGGTCGTCCAGGAACTTTCGCACCGGGCGGCCGGCGGCAATCGCCAACGTGTCGCGACCGCACGTTTCCAGTGCGGTGTCGCTGTGCTGGCGCACGACCGCCAGATGTTCGGCATAGAGAGACGCGAGGTCTTTCATCAAGACTCCTTGTACAACGTGGCGCCACGAAAACCGCCTCGACGCGGCCAGGGCATCAATCAAGTGACCGCCATTCGGCCATGGCGGCATGACAGCGCCTATCATCGCGCGTCACGGGGGGTGGTGCCAACCGTGCGCGGGATGCATGGACAGCCCGCATTTCATGTTTCAGGCACGTGCGCCGTGCATGAACAGGCTGATCACGTCATTGAGAAAACGTTGTCCCAGCGGCGTGGTTTGCAGGTGCTCGGGATTGTCATCAATCCAGCCGCGGTGGCGTGCTTCGGCCAATGGCGTGGCGATGGTCGCGACCGGGACGCCGGTGCGTTCGGTGAACTCGCGCACCGGAACGCCGTCGATCAGGCGCAGGGCGTTGAGCATGTACTCGAACGGCAATTCCGACGCGGCCACCTGTTGCGTGCCTTCCACGCGTTCGGCGCTCGCTGCCTGTTTCATGTAGGCCAGCGGCATGCGGCGTTTCCAGCGGCGCCGGATGCGCAGTGTGCCGGTCGCGTGGTCCGACACCTTGCCATGCGCTCCGGCGCCGATGCCGAGGTAGTCGCCGAATGCCCAGTAATTGAGATTGTGCGCACAACGCCGGCCGGGCTGCGCGTAGGCCGAGACCTCGTATTGCCCGTAGCCGGTTTCGGCCAGGCGTGTCTGACAGGCTTCCTGCATGTCCCAGGCCGCGTCGTCATCCGGCAGGGGCGGTGGATGCTTGGCGAATGCGGTGTCCGGTTCCAGTGTCAACTGATAATGCGACACGTGGGCGGGGTTGAGGGCGACAGCGCGCTCGATGTCGGTCAATGCGCCGGCCAGTGTCTGTCGAGGCAGGGCGTACATCAGATCGACGTTGATGTTGTCGTAGCCCGCATCCTGCGCCGATTTCACCGCAGCCTCGGCTTCGTTCGCCGAGTGGATGCGTCCCAGGCGGCGCAACATGGCGTCGTCAAAACTCTGGATGCCGAAGGACAAGCGGTTGACTCCCGCCGCCAGATAGCCGTCGAAACGGCCGTGTTCGACCGTTCCCGGATTGGTTTCCAGCGTGATTTCGCAATCGTCGGCAAAGGCCAGGCGTCGCCGTGCGCCGTCCAGAAAGCGGCCGACAAGATCGGGCGAAAACAGGCTGGGCGTGCCGCCGCCGAAGAAAACGCTGACGATCGGCCGCGAGCGGACGGCCGCGTCGAAGTCGTTCAAATCGGCATCCAGATCGGCCAGCAGATCATCCACGTATCGGGCGTAATCCGGCGCGCCGCGCAAGCCGTGCGAGTTGAAGTCGCAATAGGGACACTTTTTCACGCACCAGGGCATGTGCACGTACAGCGCGAGAGGGGGGACGGGGACGCTCATCGCCCCATTGTATCGTCCCGACTCACGTCATGACTCATGTAACAACCACGGCGGGACGCCATGAACCCCATGCCCGGACTCCCCCGTGTCGGCCATTCCATCAGCGTGATCCCGCCCCGCGAACGTCTGGTTCAGCTGTGCGCTACGAGGGCGGCGAGCTTTGTGTCACGGCGCTTCCCGACGGCATCAAGCTGGCGGCTTTCGATTCCGATACGGGTTCGCGCTGACGGGCGCCGACGCCGCTTTCTGTCCATCCGGCTTCATTTCTGCAAGACTCGGGGTGACTGACATGGCGCGGAGATCAGGCGATGCATGCCGAGGACCGTGACGACGCACATGCGCTGCCACGCGGATTCATGATTATGTCCGGCCTGGCCGCTGTCGTGCTGGTGGTGGCCGGTCTGAAGGCAATCGCGAGCCTGCTGGCGCCGACGCTGCTGGCGCTGGCGCTGGTGATCACGGTTTATCCGGCGCGCTACTGGCTCGATCGCAAGGGGCTGCCGGGCTGGTTGGGTTCGCTGGTCGTCGTGCTGGTCGTTTACGTGATTCTTGTTCTTTTGCTGCTGGCGCTGGTCGTTTCCGCCGGCAAGATTGCCGTGATGGCGCCCGCTTACGCGCCGCAGTTTCATGATCTGGTGGCGCGTCTGGGTGGCAAACTTCAGGCGGTCGGTGTGCAGCCCGAGCAGATACAGAGCGCGGTGCGTTCGCTCGATGTCGGCAGGATGGTGTCCCTCGCCGGCCGATTGTTGTCCGGCACCTTCAACCTGCTGACCAACCTGTTGCTGATCGGCACCTTGCTGCTTTTTTTCGGGTTCGACTCGGTGGGTTTCGCGCACTCGTTGCGCTCGGTGCGGCGACAACGGCCCGCCTTGTTCGATGCCTTGACCGCGTTTGCCCGCGATACGCGTCGCTACTTTGTCGTTTGCACGGTATTCGGTCTGATTGTCGCGCTGATCGACGGCGTCGCGCTGGCGATCATCGGCATTCCGGGCGTGGTGGTCTGGACGGTGCTCGCGTTCGTGACCAATTTCATTCCCAACGTCGGCTTCGTGATCGGCCTGTTGCCACCGGCGCTGATCGGCCTGCTGGAGGGTGGCGCCGGCACGTTGATCACGATCATCGTGGTCTACTCGGTGATCAACGTCGTCATCCAGACTTTTCTGCAACCGAAAATCGTCGGCGACAGGTTGGGCTTGAGCGCGTCGTTGACGTTCGTGTCGTTGCTGTTCTGGGCATGGGTGCTGGGCCCGATCGGCGCGGTGCTGGCGGTGCCGATGACGCTGCTGGTGAAGGCCGTGCTGGTGGATGTCGACCCGCGCGCGAGGTGGCTGTCACCGCTCATTTCCGGGCATGTCGCGACATCGCCGCCAGCGGATGACGATGCGTCTTGAACGCCTGGCACGCGTTCGTCGGCACGCGCTCGTCGACATGGGATTGATCGCCCATCATGATCAGGGCGTGAGGCCACTCGCGCGACGGTTTTCTGCGCAGGCGGGCGGCCAGCGCCAGCAGGGCATCAACCTCGCAAGCCGCGTCGGCGTGTCCGGCGCAGTGTCACGGTGTTTGCGTGCCGTGAATCCGGATGGGAAACGCAGGCGGGTCGGTCGCATCAGGGATGCAATTCGGGCCGGACGCGCTATCGTGCCACGCAATGGTTATTCGGTGATGAGACGATGAAAGCGACGACATGCGCGTGCGGGTTGTTGACAGGGGTGCTGGCGATTTCCGGTGCAGGGGCAGCCACACTGCCGCGAGCCGATGCGGTGCCCGGCGGCATTGCGGTGGTGGCATTGCCGGCGCAAGCGAACAAGGCAAGCTTCGAGGGGCACCGGGTGATGGTCCTTTCGCATGACGGCCACGAATACGCCATCGTCGGCGTGCCGCTGGACACGTCGCCGGGTTCGCATCGGGTGATGGTGGAAATGGCCGGCGCCGAGTGGCCGGTCGCGTTCGATGTGCACGCCACGCATTACAAGACGCAGCGCCTGACGATCAAGAACAAATCCCAGGTCACGCTTTCAGCCAAGGCCCTGGCGCGGGTGAAGCGCGAGCGCCGCGAGATCGACGCGGTGTACGCGAGCTTTACGCCGACGTTGCATGCGGCGTTGCCGTTTTCGCTGCCGGTGCATGGCCGCGAAAGCAGTCCGTTCGGCGTCAAGCGCATATTGAACGGGAAGCCGCGTTCACCGCATTCGGGCATTGACATCGCCGCGCCTGCCGGCACGCCGGTGCGGGCGCCGGCAGACGGCGTGGTGGTCAAAGTCGATGACTACTTTTTCAACGGCAACACCGTCATCATCGACCACGGCGAAGGCCTGATCAGCGTATATGTTCATCTGAGCAGGATCGGTGTGCATCCGGGCGAACACGTGTCGCGCGGACAGGTCATTGCCCGAGTGGGCTCGACCGGGCGCACCACGGGCGCGGATCTGCATTGGACCGTGACGCTCAATGGCGCCAAGGTCAATCCGGAACTGTTGCTGTCCGGGAAAGCGCTGCGCGCGATCAAGTAACGCGCCGCTCGGCCCTGGACACTCGCCTGTTCCACCATCCGGGGAACCTCGAAAAACCGCGGATCATCGGCCCCTCCCACGAGGGCAGCTCCAGGGTGCAACGGTTTTTCGAGTCTCCCTCCCGGAGCGCAGCTTGTGCGTGACTGGCGCGTAGCTGGCTGAAGCCGCGCGGCGGCGAGTGCACGTGATTACGCGGTGGGCCATTGTTCACGCAAGGCCACCAGCGCCTGGCCGCGATGGCTGAGTCGATTCTTGAGGGCCGGGTCGAGCTCGGCGGCGCTCAGCGTCTGACCTTCGGGCAAAAACAGCGGGTCGTAACCGAAGCCTTCGCGGCCGCTGGGTGTTTCCGACACATGACCGTGCCAGCGCCCTTCGGCGATCAGTGGGGCGGGGTCGTCGGCATGACGCAGCAATACCAGCACGCAGATGAAAAAAGCCGTGCGGCGGGCGTCGGCGACAGCGTCGAGATCGCGCAGCAATTTGGCGTTGTTCGCAGCGCTGTCGCCATGGGTGCCGGCGTAACGCGCCGAGTACAGGCCCGGTGCGCCATCCAGAGCATCCACGCACAATCCCGAATCGTCGGCCAGCGCGGGCAGGCCGGTAACGCGGGCGGCGTGTCGTGCCTTGATGAGGGCATTTTCGACGAACGTCGCACCGGTCTCTTCGGCGTCATTCACGCCCAATTCGTGCTGCGGCACGAAGGTGACACCGCTGCCGGCAAACAGTGCTCTGAATTCAGCCAGCTTGCCGGCATTGCCGCTGGCCAGCACGATTCGGGTTCCGAGTCTGCTGGTCATGCAGCCAGGGACGCGCGCTGTGCCGCCACCAGTTCGCCGACGCCTTTTTCGGCCAACGCCAGCATGGCGTCCATTTCGTCGCGGCGGAAGGCATGGCCTTCGGCGGTGCCCTGGATTTCGATGAAGCCGCCGCCGTCGTTCATGACCACATTCATGTCGGTATCGCAGTCCGAGTCCTCGGCATAATCGAGGTCCAGCACCGGTTGCCCCTTGTAGATGCCGACCGAGACGGCGGCAACCGCACCGAATACCGGATTGCGTTTGATGGCACGGCGTTCGAGCAGGTTGTCCAACGCGTCGACCAGTGCCACGTAGGCGCCGGTGATGGACGCGGTGCGGGTGCCGCCGTCGGCCTGGATGACGTCGCAATCGAGCGTGATGACGCGTTCGCCCAGTGCCTGGCGATCCACGCAGGCACGCAGGCTGCGGCCGATCAGGCGCTGGATTTCCATGGTGCGGCCGCCCTGTTTGCCGCGCGCGGCTTCACGTCCTGTACGTGTGCCCGTAGCCCGCGGCAGCATGCCGTTTTCGGCCGTCAC
>CAZSOU010000085.1:0-11197 GCA_964608595.1 uncultured Rhodanobacteraceae bacterium | reverse complement strand
CGCACGTTGCGCCGCGCGCCGGGTCGAGGACGACGACGCCAGCGAAGCCTGGTGGCCGCGCCTGCACAGCTTTTCCATCGGCCTTCCGGGTTCGCCCGACCTTGCCGCCGCCGAGGAGGTGGCCGAGGCCATCGGCAGCGTCCATCACGGGTTCACCTTCACCATCCAGGAAGGCCTGGATGCGCTCGACGACGTCATCCGCCATACCGAAACCTACGACGTCACCACCATTCGCGCGTCCACGCCGATGTATCTGCTGGCGCGGCGGATCAAGGCCATGGGCATCAAGATGGTGTTGTCCGGCGAGGGCGCCGACGAGCTGTTCGGCGGTTACCTGTACTTCCACATGGCGCCGGACGACCGCGAATTCCACGACGAGCTGGTGCGCAAGCTCGACGCCTTGCACCTGTACGACTGCCTGCGCGCCAACAAGGCGATGGCGGCGTGGGGCGTGGAGGCGCGCGTGCCGTTCCTGGACCGCGATTTCATCGACGCGGCCATGACCACCGCGCCGGCAGCCAAGCGGCCGGTCGCGGGCCGCATCGAAAAGCACATCCTGCGCGAAGCCGGCGCCGACGCCTTGCCCGAATCCATCGCCTGGCGGCAGAAGGAGCAATTTTCCGACGGCGTCGGCTATGGCTGGATCGACGCGCTCAAGGACCATGCCGAGGCCAGCGTCAGCGACGCGCAGATGGCCCAGGCGGCGACGCGTTTTCCGCACAACCCGCCGGCCAGCAAGGAGGCCTGCCTGTTCCGCACCCTGTTCGAGGCGCACTACCCGGGCGACGTGGCGGCGCGCCTGGTTCCGGGCGGTCCCAGCATTGCCTGCTCCACGCCCACCGCCTTCCGCTGGTCGCAGGCCTTCGCCGACAGCGACGACCCGTCCGGCCGCGCCGTGGCTGTGCACGCGGCCACCACCAAGGCGGGTCGTACCGCGTAGGTTGTGTTCACCTTGCAGGGAACCTCGAAAAACCGCGGAACATCGGAGTTCCCCGTGAGAGGGCCACCGGCCCCTCCCGCAAGGGTAGCCCCAGGGTGCAACGGTTTTTCGACCCGCCAATGCCACTACAATGCGGGCATGAAAATCGCCTCCTGGAACGTCAACTCGCTCAACGTGCGTCTGCCGCATCTCAAACAGTGGATGGCGCAGGCGCAGCCGGACATTGTCGCGCTGCAGGAAACCAAACTGCCCGATGAGCGTTTTCCGCGCGAAGACATCGAGGCTGCGGGTTATCACGTCGCCTTCAGCGGACAGAAGACCTACAACGGCGTCGCCATCGTGTCGCGCGAGCCGCTTGCCGACGTGGTCACCGATCCGCCCAACCTCACCGATCCGCAACGCCGCATTCTGGCGGCGACGGTCGGTGGTCTGCGCGTGATCAACCTGTATGTCGTCAACGGCAAGGCGGTGGGCGACGAGAAATACGAATACAAGCTGGACTGGCTCAAGCGCGTGCGCGACTTCGTGGCCGATGAGCTGACGCGGCACGACAAGCTGGTGGTGCTGGGTGACTTCAATATCGCGCCCGATGACCGCGACGTGCACGACCCCGAAGTCTGGCACGACAAGATCCTGTGCTCGCCGCCGGAACGCGAGGCACTCGCCGCGCTCACCGACCTGGGTCTGAGCGACAGTTTCCGCCTGTTGAACGACGAGGCCGGACACTTCAGCTGGTGGGATTATCGCCAGGGCGGGTTTCGTCGCGACCACGGTTTGCGCATCGACCTGATTCTCGTCAGCGAAGCCTTGCGCGACGCGGTCAAAGCAGTCGGCATCGATCGCGAACCGCGCATCTGGGAGCGTCCGTCCGACCACACGCCGGTCACCCTCGAACTGGATTGACGCGGGAGCACGGCCCGCAGAGATCTTCCGGGCTGCAAATGCGTCGGCGCGAGGGCATGTTTTCGCCACGAAAGGTTCTACGGCCGGGCTTCCAGGCGATACAATAGGCCCATGAACAGCGTTTCCACCGACTGGCCACGCATGCTTGCCGATACCGAGCTTGACGAGCTCGACCAGTTTCTTCGCGCGCGCGCCGACGAAGGCGACCTGATGCTCGATGGCGTGCACGGCCTGCTGACGGCACTCGCCATCGGCCCCGTATCCGTGACGCCTGATGAATGGTTGCCGCAGGTGCTGACTGAACCGTTTGCCGACTCCGAGGAAGGTCGGCGCGTGCTGGCCCTGTTGGCGCGGCTCAACGATTCCATTCCGGTGGAATTGAGCGTGGATGCCTACCAGCCCATTCTGGGTGAACTGGACCCGGCGCAGGTGCTGGGTGATCCCGGTGTGCCGGTGCTGACCGCGGCCGGTTGGTGCGAAGGTTTCAGTCGCGGCATCGACCTGCGCGCCGCGTTGTGGGAAAACCGCCTGGCCGAAGATCCGCAACTGATGGAACTGCTCGGCCCGATCATGGCGCTGGCCGTGGATGAAGGTGTGCTCAGCACCGAAATCGACATCGAACACTTGTCGGACGACGAATACGACGAATGCCTGGCGCAAGTGCCTTACGTGCTGGGCGCGGTTGCCGATTACTGGCGCGTGCGCGCGCCCAGCGACAACGAACGCCGTGAAGCCATGCAGAAACGCCGCTTCGGCCCGGTGCCGCGCTCGCGTGACGGGCACTGGCTGCATTAGGGAACCTCGAAAAACCACGGATCATCGGAGTTTCCTGTGGGAGGGGCCGGTGGCCCCGACAGGATGTACCGCATGATCCGTCGGGGCCACCGGCCCCTCCCACAAGGGAGCTCCAGGGTGCAACGGTTTTTCGAGGCTCCCATCAGGGAGGGTCCTTGGTTCTTGCCGGGGATCGGAACCCCCGGTTTCGGGTTACTGGCGGCGCGAGTCGCGCAGCTTGTCGACGGAAAAACCGGCGATCTCTCCGCCGCCGGGTATGCGTCGCGGCTGCCCCGGTTGCGGACCCCAGGCGTGTGCGGTGACCACTTCCCAGGTTGCCGGAATGTGACCTTCGCGGCGCAGGGTTTCGTAGGCATCGAGCATTTTGCGATAGCGGTTCTTGCCGGTCAGACCGCGGCGACGCGTGGCGTCGGCATTGGTCGCCCCCAGCCCTTTCAGGTCGCGAAACAGGCCTTGCGGGGTATCGTAAGTGAGGGTGTAGCGCCCCACGTCCAGCACCGGATCGCGCAGACCCGCGCGCAACATGATGTCGCCGACGTCGTGCATGTCCAGAAAACGGCTGACGTGCGCATCGGTGTCGCTGTCGGCCCACGCCGAACGCAATTCGCGCAGGGTGTCCGGGCCGAAGGTGGAAAACACCAGAAAGCCGCCCGGTTTGAGTACGCGCACGCATTCGGCAAACAGCGCGTCGAGGTTTTCCACCCACTGGAAGCACAGGTTGGAATGCACCACGTCGATGCTGTGGTCGGCCAACGGCAGGCATGTCGCATCGCCGGCCACGCGTCGGAACGACCGCAGCAGTTTCTGGTGCTGGCGACCCTCGCGCAGCATCGGCAAGGCGTGGTCCAGTGCGATCACCTCGGCCTTGCCATAGCGTTTTTTCAACCGCGCCGTGCCGCGCCCGGTGCCGGCGCCGACATCGACGATGCGTGCGGGCTTTTCGAGATAGAAGTCCAGCCGGGACAGCAACTCGTCCTCGACCTCGCGCTGCAGCACGTCATGGTTTTCGTAACTTGATGCGGCGCGGCCGAAGGCACGGCGAACCTGCTGCCGATCCAGGGTGAAATCGTCGCTCATGCCTGTTTCCTCCGGTCGGCGACCGGCGTCAGCGGGCCGATGGCATCAATCACCTCGTCGACGAAACCGATGAACGGTGCGTGCCCGGCGTGGTCGATGCGGGTGAATTCGCCACCGGTTTGTTCGGCCGACCATTGCATGGCGCGCCACGGAATGAGGCGGTCACGGGCTCCGGCGATCCAGGTGCTCGGGGGTGTCAGTTCAGGCAAACGCGAACGCAAATCCGTGTGGTCGAGCACCGCCAGGCCCTCCTTGAGCACGCGTTTGTCCGGCTCGCCACGCGCAAACAAGTCCGTGCGCAGGCGGCGCATTTCCCGACGCGCGTGTTCGCTGCCCATGGCTTCCAGCGACAGGAAGCGGTCCAGGGTGGCGTGGTAGTCGCTGTCCAGCTCGTTGCCGAAGGTGGCGAATACATCCGGCGCCACGCCGTATTTCCAGTCGACCTTGCGCACGAAGCAGGGTGAGGCACATACCATGGCCAATGCCTCCACCTGACCCGGATGATCCAGTGCGCCGGCGAGGGCGATCAATCCACCCAGCGACCAGCCCAGCCAGGTGGCCGGCGGCACGGCGTCGGCGATCGCCCTGGCGCACGCGGCCGGTTCCAGCGGCACGTCGCAATCGCGCGAATAGCCGTGCCCCGGCAGATCGACCACATGCACGGTGACATGCTCGGCCAGCGCCTCCGTCAGCGGTGCAAACACGCCGCCATGCATGGCCCAGCCATGCAGCAGCACGAAATGGCGCGGCCCGCTGCCACGAGTTTCGATGAAAAGTTCGGACATAAGCGCCTATTGTAACGTGCACGGCAGTTCGGCCAGGGCGTCCAGCAGCCGATCGATATCGGTTTCAGTATGTGCGGCCGACAGCGTGATGCGCAGTCGCGCCTGCCCGCGCGGCACTGTCGGCGGACGAATGGCGACCACCAGAAAGCCGTGCTGGCGCAAATGATTCGCGGCGTGCATGACGGCGCCGGTCGTGCCCAGGGTCAGTGGCTGGATCGGTGTCGGGGAGGGCCGGAGCGCAAGCCCCAGTTGTGCGGCGCCGCTGCGAAAACGGGCAATCAACGTGACGAGCTTGTCGCGGCGCCAATCGTCCGCCCGTGCCAGGGCGACCGCCGCGCGTGCTGCCGCGGCCAGGGCCGGCGGCATGGCGGTGGTGTAGATGTAGCTGCGCGCGAACTGGGTCAGTCCGTCGACGAGATCCCGGCTTCCGGCCACGAAGGCGCCGCTTGCGCCCAACGCCTTGCCCAGCGTGGCCATCAGCACCGGGACATCATCCGGCCTCAACCCCGCATCCATGACGCTGCCGGCGCCTTCCGGGCCGACGACACCCAGGCCATGGGCGTCGTCCACCATCAGCGTGGCGCTCTCGCGCCGACATAGCGCCGCCAGTTCGGCCAGGGGCGCGACATCGCCATCCATGCTGAAAACACCGTCGGTCGCCAGCAGTGCCGGTGTATCGGGGTGGGCTGCCAGGTGCCGCGCCGCAGCCGCCACGTCGGCGTGCGGATATCGCCGCAGCGTGGCGTATGCCGCCTGCGCGCCATCAATGAGGCTGGCATGATCAAGCTTGTCTTCAACGCACAGATAGCCGCGTGCAAGCAGGGTTTGCATGACGCCGACATTGGCCATCATGCCGCTGGAAAACACGCGCGCCGCATCGCGGCCGGTCCATTCGGCCAACGCTTCCTCGAGCTGCACGTGTTCGCGATGGTGGCCGCAAACGAGGTGTGATGCGGTGCTGCCGACACCGTACTTTTCGGCGGCTTTGCACAGGCTGTGGATGATGGCGGGGTGTTGCGCCAGACCCAGGTAATCGTTGCTGCTGAAGTTGCGCAGCGTTTCGCCGCCCGTGTGCACGACCGTTCCACGCGCCGTGTCGACGGGGTGAAGCCGGCGCGCGAGCCCGTCGTCGCGACGTTGCGTGCAGGCGGCGGTCAGGCGGTTGAAAAGGTCAGGTCGGGACATCAGGCCGGAGCGAGGATGTCCGCATGCACGGTATCGCCCTCATGCGTCACTTCCAGCGGCTTGATGTCCAGTCGCTGCAGCAATTGCCGGTCGTGTGCCACGTCCGGGTTGCCGGTGGTCAGCAGCTTGTCCCCCATGAAAATGGAGTTGGCGCCGGCAAAGAAGCACAGTGCCTGCACCGCATCGTCCATGTCACGGCGGCCGGCGGACAGACGCACCATGGACGTCGGCATCAGGATGCGCGCCACGGCGATCGTGCGCACGAATTCGAACGGATCCAGTTTTTCGGTATCGGCCAGCGGCGTACCGGGGACCGGTACCAGTTGGTTGATCGGCACCGATTCCGGCGGCTCGGGGAGGTTGGCCAGCGTTTCCAGCAGACCGGCGCGCTCCTCGCGGGTTTCACCGAGTCCGACGATGCCGCCGCAGCAGGTTTTCAAGCCTGCGCCGCGCACGCGTTCCAGGGTGTCCAGACGATCCTGGTATTCACGGGTGTGGATGATGTCGCCGTAATGCTCCGGTGCGGTATCGAGATTGTGGTTGTAATAATCCAGCCCGGCCTCGCGCAGCGCTTCGGCCTGGCCGTCTTCAAGCATGCCCAGCGTGGCGCAGGTTTCCATGCCCAGGCCCTTGACCGCCGCGACGATGGCGGCCACTTTCGGAATGTCGCGCGGCTTGGGTCCGCGCCACGCCGCGCCCATGCAGAAACGGCTGGCGCCGGCGGCCCTGGCCGCGCGCGCTTGTTCCAGCACGGCATCCACACTCATCAGTTTCTGCGCTTGCACGCCGGTGTGATAACGCTGCGCTTGCGGACAATAGGCGCAATCCTCGGGACAGCCGCCGGTCTTGATCGACAACAACGTCGACATTTGCACCGCGTTGGCATCGTGATATTCGGCGTGCACGTTGTGGGCGCGGGCCAGAAGGTCGTTGAACGGCAGTTCGAACAACGCGAGCACCTGCGCACGTGTCCAGCGAAGAGGGGAGGAATCGGTCATCACGGCATCCGGATAGGCAGACTGTCAGTGTGATTCGGGCAAAAATTCCTGTCAACAAACCTATGGCACATGCTGTTTACAGCATGCATTCCTACGCCGTCGATCGGCATTGCCCGACATCCGTCTCATATCGTTGGTGCGACAATGCCTTCATGGGACGACTGGCCGCATGGATGCACATGATCGGCGCTTGGCAGCCGCCGTCGCGTTGCCTCTTGTGCGGAGGTGGCGGCGAAGCCGGGTTGGATTTGTGTGCCGGTTGCGCCGCCGACCTGCCGCGCAACACCTGTTGCTGCGCGCGCTGCGCCTTGCCCCTCGCGCGTGCGGCAGAGCTGTGCGGCAACTGCATCACCCGGATGCCGCCATGGCATGCGGCGTGGGTACCGTTTCGTTACGCCTGGCCGTTGAACCGCCTGGAAACGCGCTACAAGTTTTCGGCCAATCTTGCCGCCGGCCAGACGCTGGCGCGTTTGTGGCTGCAACACCGGCCGCCGGAGCCGCCGCAGGCCGTGGTGCCGGTACCGTTGCACGCCGGACGGTTGCGTCGACGCGGCTACGACCAGACGTTGGAACTGGCGCGGCACGTGGCGCGACACATGGACTTGCCGTTGCGCGCCGATGTCCTGCATCGATTACGGCCCACGCATGCGCAAACCGACCTCGACGCCCGTGCGCGTCGTCGCAACGTGCGTGGTGCTTTTCACTTGCGCGAGGGTCACGACCTGCCCGCCCACGTGGCCCTGTTCGACGATGTCATGACCACCGGCGCCACCCTGGGAGAATGCGCGCGCGTCTTGCACCGCGCGGGCGTCGAGCGTGTGGATGTATGGGCGCTGGCGCGCGTGTCGGCGCCCGGCGCGTGAGGTTTCGATCTGCGAAAACCATGCCCGGGACGGCACTGCACCGCTGCTGAACTTGGCGGGGCGCGGCCGGGCTACGCCGTCAGAAATGCCGCCGCACCCTGATCCAGCAACCGTTGCGCCACTTCGCGGCCGAGGCCTTCGGGCTCGTTGTCGGCGGCCTGGGCATGGGCACGCAGCAGGCGACCGCTGGCGACATCGCCGACCAGACCGCGCAGGTCCAGATGGTCGCCGTCGCGTTGGCACCAGGCACCAACCGGCACGGTGCAACTGCCGCCCAGCGTCCGGTTCATGGCGCGCTCGGCACGCACGGTAAGGTGGGTGTCGGGATCATCGAGCGGTGCCAGATACTCGCTGGTGGCAGCGTCATCAGCACGCATTTCCACTGCGATGGCGGCTTGCCCCGGCGCCGGCAACCAGTGCGGCGCCGCCAGTCGCGAGCGTATCTGATCGCCCAGACCGAGGCGCTGCAGGCCGGCGCAGGCAAGCACGATGGCGTCGTAGTCGCCGCGATCCAGCTTGGCCAGACGCGTATTGACGTTGCCGCGCAGGTCGGTCAATTCGAGATCCGGACGCAGCGCACGCAATTGCGCCTGACGACGCAGCGAGGAGGTGCCGACACGCGCACCCTGAGGCAACTCGTTCAATTGCTCGAAGCGTCGGCTGACGAAGGCATCGGCGGCGTCGGCGCGCGCCAGTATGGCACCCAGGGCGAACGGCGGTTCCAGTTCGGCAGGGACGTCCTTCAATGAATGCACGGCGATGTCCGCGCGATCTTCCAGCATCGCCACCTCCAATTCCTTGAGAAACAGTCCTTTGCCACCGATTTTCGCCAACGGTTTGTCCAGCACTTCGTCGCCGCGCGTGGACAGAGGCACCAACTCGACGGGAAGGTCGGAATGTGCCTGACGCAGCAGGCCGGCGACATGCTCGGCCTGCCACAGCGCCAGGGCGCTCTTGCGGGTGGCGATGCGCAGCGGGCGGGCGGTCATGCGAACTCCGGGAAAACGGGGGGCGACGCTTATTGTCGCGCAGATGTCCGGTTCTTGCCTTGCATCATGCCTCGTGCAGCAACTTGCGCACCTGCGGAAGGTTGCGCCGGCTGACATCCGGGGTGAAGTCGGTACCGGCAAGGCGTGCCAGCGTACGGCCGTCGCCGTCCATGGACAGCCCGAGCAGACGATGGCAGGGCACCAGACAAGCGCGGTGCAACCGGACCAGTTCGCGCGGATGTTGTTGTTCCAGCTGGCGCAGCGACATGTCGACAAGGCTTTCGCCGCCGGCATGGTGTGCCGATACGTATTTGTCACCGGCCAACAGATAAAACACGTCGGTGAGTGCGATACGTTGTTCTTTGCCGGCCATGCGCACCATCAGCGTCGCCGGTGCGTCGCCGGCCGGAGCCCGGAGGCGGCGCGCGCGGCCCAGCGCCTCGCGCAGGCGCCCGATCCGTACCGGCTTGAGCAGATAGTCGGCCGCGCCAAGCTCGTAGGCTTGCGCCGCAAAATGCTCGTACGCCGTGCAGAAGACCACTTGCGGCGGGACCGGCAGACCGGCGAGACGGCGCGCCAGCGTGGTGCCATCCATGCCCGGCATGTTGATGTCGGCAATCAGCAGATCGGGCGTATCGTCGGCACAGGCCGCCAATGCGGCTTCACCATCGGCCACCGCGACGGTGATCTCCACCTCGGCGCACTGGCCAAGCAGCGCGATCAGGCGGGAGCGCGCCAACGGCTCGTCATCGACAATCAGGACGCGCATGGTATTCGTTGCGTCATGCATGGCTGTCGGCATCATCGGTGTGCATGGGCAGATGCAGGTGCACCTCGAAACGCCCTGCGCGAGTTTCGACACGCAAGCGTGCCGCCGTCCCGAAATGATAAGCCAGCCGTTGGCGCACGTTGTCCAGTCCGTGGCCGTTGCCATGCGCGACCGTCTTGTCGGCCGGCGACGGATTGGCAATGAGCAGATTCACGGTCGCGGTGTCAACCTGACCCGAGAGCGTGACCGTGCCACCCTGGCGACAGGACTGGATGCCATGGCGCACGGCATTTTCAACCAGCGGTTGCAGCAGCAGGCGCGGCATCGGCATGTCCAGCGGCAGACCGTCCAGCCGGCGATCCACGCGCAGGCGCTCGCCCAGGCGCAATTGCTCGATGGTGAGGTAGCGATCCACCAGCGCCAGCTCGTCACCCAGGTTGCTTTCGCCGTCGCTGCCGAGCGCGGCGCGGAACAGTTCGGCCAGATCCTCCACGGTGCGTTCCGCCGCGTCCGGGTCCACTCGCACCAGTGCCGCCACCGTGTTCATGCTGTTGAACAGGAAATGCGGCCGGATCCGCGCCTGCAAGGCATCCACTTGCGCGCGGGCGCTGGCGGCGCGGCGCGCCTGCCACTGCGCCACGACATGGAAATACCGCAGAAGCGCCGCGCCGATCAGCGCGCTGATCGTGGTGCTGGCGGCGACAAAGCGCAACGTCGACGGCGGCGTGAGGTTCATCAACAAGGCATGGTCGAGCCGCCCGACGACAAAGCTCGCCAACGCCACCATCACCAGCATCAACAACCACACCCCGGCAAACGCGGCGATCCCCGGCAGGCGCAGCAACAGCGGCCGCAACTTGCATAGCGCCACACCGTTGACCAACGCCAGCCACACCGCGAACAGGATCGCCGTACTGAAACCGCGCCAACCCCAACCGGCCCCCGGCGTCAACGCCATCACCGCCACCGTCAGCCCGGCCACCAGCAGCAGCGCAAACAGGATCGGCAGGCTGCAGAAATCCGGCAGGCGGTCGAGTTTTGGAGCGCGGGCAGCGGCTTCGAGCATGCGCCGAGTGTGCCGCAAATGGCGCCCGCGCGCTGTTTGTTGCGTCGCAAGTGTGGAATTGGGAAATGCCTCGGAAGATACGAAATTCGTATCAAATACTAGTTGACGGTTCTAATTCATTATGGTTACGATAAAGCGCACTCTAGATGAAGGCACGGATTAGGCATGGATGGTTTATTTCGCGAAGAAGCGATCGAGGTGCAACAGCTGCAACAGCTGCGCCTTGCTCTTCCCGTGTCCCACAGAATATGGGGTTGGCTGGAGACTGCTCAGTGAGCTTTCTCTTTGGACATTACACGCGGCGCGAGCACGTTGCCGGTATGGCACGTCATATCGCTTTCTACCATGGTTGGATCTAGGTGCCGATCTGTTCTGGACTGACGCTGCATGGCCGAATGAATTTTGAGCTTTTATATGACATAGCTAGTGAGGAATAACAGATAAGTGAATATAAGGCGGCGAGTATGGCTACGTAGGCGGGGTATAACTAATACGGGTGCGAAATTTTTAGAGTTTATGTGAGACTATCAATGCTTTTAATGAGTAATGAAAATTGGATGGCAAGAAAAGACTTGTTCCTGTCCGAAAGGCTTAAATCCATAGATTCTAATGCAGAAAAAATCAACAAAAAGAAGGTGCTTTGGATTCGCAAAAAAATGAAAACTATGTATGGGGGAAATATAAGTGCATTTATGTCTGGTTCACAGGTACGCGGTACGGCTGATGAGTTTTCTGACTATGACATGTTTGTCTTAGTTGATGGTGTGCTTAGGGAACGTCTGAATAAGCGCCGCTGAAATAGCCATCCATTTGCATCGGCAAAAATT
>CAZSOU010000084.1:0-11230 GCA_964608595.1 uncultured Rhodanobacteraceae bacterium | reverse complement strand
TGTACCACGGCGCCACCGCATTGACGCGAATGCCGTCGTCGGCCCATTCACACGCCAGGTTGCGCGTCATCTGGTGCAGCGCGGCCTTGGTCATGCCGTAAGGCGCCCCGGTGCGTATGTGCGTGACGCCGGACACCGAGCCCACGTTGACGATGGCCGCATGCACGTGACGCGCCAGATGCGGGTGCATCAGCCGGCTCATGTCCCAGGCACTGTCGACGTTGGTGGCAAACAACGCGCGCCACTCGTCGTCGCTGTAATCGAGGGCCGGCTTGACGAGGTTGTTGCCGACGTTGTTGACCAGAAGCGACAGCGGCCATTCGAGATCATTGATCCAGTCGGCCGCTTCCAGGCGTGCCTCGGGCTGGGCCAGGTCGGCGGCAAATGCAAGCACGTCCACATCGTCGAATTCCTCCGCCAACTCGGCGCGTGCCTGCTCCAGCGCGATCTCGTCACGCGCGACCATCAACACGTCGGCGCCCAGAAGCGCCAGCTCGCGCGCGCAAGCCAGACCGATGCCCTGGCTGGCGCCGGTGACAAGAGCGGCATGGCCGTCCAGACGCCAGTTGGCCCGTCGGGGGTGCGACAAAGTGCTCATGTGCGGATTCCGTCTTGAAAGCGTGGCCCAGCATAGCCCGACGAGGTATCGGGCATGAGCCGTTTTGCCATTCTGACCCAAGTCAACGGCATCGTCACGACACTTGCCTAGCCTGCACATGCGGATGCACGGAGCTTCCGCAAATGTCCCCGAAACAGCCCTTCCCCACGGGAGCGAGACCATGACCAAGGACACCGCAAAAACACGCATCAGCCAGACCCGCGACAACCTGCACCACGACCGGATCGACCTGGAGCGCCATCACGAACCACGCGATTTTCGCGACCGGTTCGCGTTCGCCTTCACCAAGGTATTGCGTTTCATCGCCGACACGTTTTTCGCCAAACGCTACGGCCATCGCGCCGTGGTACTGGAAACCGTCGCCGCCGTGCCCGGCATGGTCGGCGCCACGTTGCAGCACCTGCACTGCCTGCGCCGCATGTGCGACGACAACGGCTGGATTTACACGTTGATGGACGAAGCCGAAAACGAGCGCATGCACTTGATGACCTTCATGGCGATCATCAAGCCGACCTGGTTCGAGCGTGTCGTGGTGGTGCTGGCCCAGGGCGCGTTCTACAACGCGTTTTTCCTGCTTTACCTGTTGTCGCCGCGTACGGCGCATCGCGTGGTCGGCTACTTCGAGGAAGAAGCCGTCATCAGCTACAACCATTATCTGAAGCACCTCGACGAGGGTACCGAGGAAAACGTTCCCGCACCCGACATCGCCATCGACTACTGGAACCTCGCGCCCGATGCACGTCTGCGCGACGTGGTGCTGGCCGTGCGTGCCGACGAGGTGCAACACCGCGACGTCAACCACGGCATGGCCGATTCGCTGGGCAAAGGTTCGCGGCGCACGACCGCGCAGGCATCTTCATGAGGTGTGCCCGGACGTGACCGGGCACACGGCAGCGCAGCCGGGACTGCCCCACACTGTCCGGCATCCTGGTTCGGAGCTTCGCCATGCGCCTTGTGCTGCTGTTCGCCGCGGGTCTGTTGCTGACAGCCTGTTCATCGCCCGCGCCGCCACCGGCCCGGGCACCGCAGGCTGCCGCCAGCACCAGGCATGCAAAAACGCCATGGGACGGCCTGATTCAGGCCGAAAACAAGGCCAGGTCAGTGCAGGGCATCATCAACAAGCGGGCCAAGGCGCAGCAACAGGCCATCGAGAAACAGACCCGGTGAACGTCAGAGACTGCGCCCGTCGACTTGTTTGACTTCCAGCCCCGACCGATCCAGCTCGGGCAGACAACGCACGTTCACGGCCACCATCTCGTTGCCTTCCCGATCCTTGCCGAGTCCGAAGGGCGCGCAACCGCAGACCGGGCAAAAATGATGCGCAATGGCGTGCCGGTTGAAAGTGTACGTGGCCATGTCGCTTTCCGGCGTGGCCAAATGCATCTGCTCGCGCGGAACGAACCACAACAAGTAGCCCTTGCGACTGCAATGCGAGCAATTGCATTCGATGACCTGCGTCGGATCACCGTCGACTTCAAATGAAATGCGACCGCAGTGGCAGCTGCCCTGGTGACTCATGGTTCAACCTCCCGCGCGTCATCGCGCCGAACAGAAGCAGTAAGCGTACACCGCCGGGCGCCCGGCACGGGCCTGGCGGAACAGCGTCATGTCGGGCAGCGCACGCCGCGCCACGGGAGCGACCCACGCGGGCAAGTGGATGCCGTGGTTCTGCAGCACGTGCACGGCGGCGCTCCGACTCAGACCCTGCATGAAGCGCGCAAATCCGGAGGTCTTCAACTGCAGGTAGCCGACTTGATAATCGTTGCCCAGATGCGCCATGGCGGCGGCCGCCGCGACGGCGTCATGCAGGCCGCCCAGCTTGTCCACCAGACCACGTTCGAGCGCCTGACGGCCCGTCCACACGCGACCCTGCGCCACCTTGTCGATCGCGGCATAGCTTTTGCCGCGCGCCTTGGCCACACGACCGACGAAATCGCGGTAGCCCTTGTCGATCGTCGTCTGCACCATGGCCGCCACCTTCGGGTCCAGCGGACGAGTGATGTCGAACGCGCCGGCCAGTGGGCCCACGCCCACGCCGTCACTGTGCACGCCGATCCGGTCCAGCGCACCGGGAATGTTGAACAGCATGCCGAAGATGCCGATCGATCCGGTGATGGTGTCCGGCTCCGCGTAAAGCGCGTTGGCATTCATGGAAATCCAGTAGCCGCCCGAGGCCGCCACATCACCCATCGACACCACGACCGGCTTGCCCGATTCGCGCGTCATCGCCACCTGACGACGAATCTGTTCGGCGGCAAACACGGCGCCGCCGGGCGAATTCACCCGCAGCACCAGAGCCTTGATCGACGGGTCCTGCCGCGCTTCGCGAATCAGGGCGGCGGTGGATTTGCCGCCGATGCGACCGGGCGGCTGCTTGCCGTTCACGATATCGCCTTCGGCAACCACGACGGCCACATCACTATGCTGACCGTCGCCCGGATGCGGGCGCACGCGTGCCAGATAACCGTCCATGTCGACCTTGCGCAGCCCGACACCATGCCGGCCGGCATGGACGCCCTGACGCCGCAGCAGGCCCACCAGCTGATCGCGCGTCATCAAACCATCGACCAGATGCATGTGTTGCGCCAGCCCGGCGGCATCGCCATGCATGGCCTGCAGGGCTTTCGGCCACTGCTCGAGCGCCTGCCGGAATGGGGTCGGTTCCAGTTTCCGCAACGAGGCAACGCTGTCGATCCACTCGGACCACAAGCCGTCAAGCCAATAGCGATCGGCCTGTTTGGACGCATCCGAGGCATGATCGAGTACATACGGCTCGGCCGCCGACTTGAAGCGGCCGACACGAAACAGATGTACCGTGGCGCCGAGCTTGTCCAGAAGGTCCTTGTAAAACAACCGGTAGCTGGCCAGGCCGGTGACCATCACCGAACCCATGGGGTCGATGAACACGCGGTCGGCATGCGCCGCCAGCAGGTACTGGTATTGATCCATGTCCGGCGCCCACGCCGTGACGGTTTTGCCGCCGGCGCGAAACCGGTCCAGTGCCTTGCCCACCTCGCGCAACGCCGCGAAGCCGCCGGCGTGCAAATCGCCGGGCATCAGCAGTATGCCGTGTATGTCGGCATCGTTCGCGGCATGATCAATGGCGGCGACCAGATCGCGCACGCGCACCTGATCCGTGGCCTGCCCGGACATCGCATCCAGCGCCCGCGCCAGCGGCGACGCACTGAATTGCTCCACCAGCTGCCCCTGCGGGTGCAGCACCAGTACCGTGTCCTTTGCCAATGGCCGCGGATGGGCGCTGACGATGAACAACAGCAGCGCCAGCAGACCGAAAAACACGATATTGAGGATGACCAGGCGCAGCAAGTTGATGCCACGCAAAATCGTCCAGACAAATCCCCCGAAACCACTGCGCCCACGCTCGGCCATGCTTTACTGCTCCCCGATCCGGAACGCAAGCGTAGCGGTTTTGCCGGTCATGCGTCACCTGCGACTGAATGGCCCCCGGACTGCTATGCTCGACCCCGTCCATGACGGGGATGGGGGAATGATGAATCGATATTCAAGACTCGGCGCGCTGGTCGCCGCGTGTCTGCTGGTCGGCTGCGCCAGCCAACCAGAGCAAGCGACGACGACGTCGTCGTCTGTCAGTCGCGTCGACGCCGGGCACTCCACCATCACCATCGCCAGCCCCGCCGGCGACAAGACGGATCAGGCCCGTCTCGACAAGGTGCTGCAGGCGCTGCAAATGGTGCAGACAGGCCAGGCGCAACAAGCCATCGACGGACCGCTGAGCGAGGTCATCCACCACTACGAAACCACGTATGGCAATCGTGACGTGGTCGTGTTCAGCGCGAAAGATCCGGTCCGGTCGCTGGTCTACCTTGCCAGCGTCGCTTCCGCCTCGGACGAGGCGCAAAAAGCCGGCAAACCGGGAACCAGCGCCATCGTCGTCGGCCCCGCCTGGGCCATGGCGCACTGGGCCAAGGGGTACGCCTACAACGCGCTGGGGCAATACGGCAAGGCGCGCAGCGAACTCGAGGCGGCACTTGTACTGGCGCCGATGAACAGCCAGTACCGCAGTGAACTGGCGTATACGTACCTGAAAGCGAAAGACTGGGACAAGGCGATCAGCTTGTACCGGGAAGCCGAAACCAACGCCGATCTGGCGCCCGAAGACGATGCCGCCCGCTTGAAGTGCGTGGCGTTGCGCGGGCAGGGCTACGTACTGGTGGAACAACATCAACTGGATGACGCCGCCAAGGCGTACAAACAGTGCCTGAAACTGAATCCGGACGACCGCAAGTCCCGTGGCGAACTGCATTACATCGAAGGTTTGCGCAAGCGCAACGACCACGACCCGTTGCAGCGGTACTTGAATCCGACGTCATCGTAGAAAGCCACGCCGCCGGCGCACACGAGATGCGCCCCTGCAAAACCGCCATCCGGATTTTTGTCAGGTCACCACGCCCGGCGCGGCCGGCCGCGGGATGTCGGGCACGTGGCGGCGCCAGCGCTCGTCGCGGGCACTCAGACACCAGCGCGTGAACAACAGCACGGCGGCGGCGCTCAGGCCGGCAGCCAGGCCCATCCACATGCCGCGCGCGCCGAGATGATGATGGAACGTCAACCACCAACCCACCGGCATGCCCACGCCCCAGTAAGCGAAAGCAGTGATGAACATCGGCACGCGCGTATCCTTGAGTCCGCGCAGCGCACCGTTGGAGGCAACCTGGATGCCGTCGGAAAACTGGAAGATGCCGGCCAGCACCAGAAGCTGCGAGGCCAGTGCAATCACCGTGCCGTCATTGCTGTACAAGTGTGCGATGGCGTGCGGAAAACCCAGCATCAACGACGCCGATACCAGTTGCGTGAGCAGCGCCAGCGCAATGCCGCAAAACCCGGCGTAGCGCACCGCCGTCGCATCGCCGCGTCCGGCCGCGTTGCCGACACGGATGGTGATGGCCATGGCCAGACCCAGTGGCACCATGAAAGCCACGCCAGAGACGTTGAGCGCAATCTGGTGCGCGGCGGCCTGATCCACGCCCAGTGTGGCGATGACCAGCGCCACCGCCACGAAAATGCCGCCTTCCATCAGGATGCTCACAGCCATCGGCAGGCCCAGGTGCAAAAGCTCGGCAATCGCCTTCCGGCGCGGCCAGTCGAAACGCTCCAGCAGCCCCAGCCCCCGATAGTTGCGATGCACGAGAATGTAGGTCGCAAACCCGATGAACTCCAGCCACAAGGTGACGGCGGTGGCGATGCCACTGCCCAGCGCCCCCATGGCGGGCAGGCCGAATTCGCCGTACATCAGGATCCAGTCCAGCGGTCCCAGCACCACCAGGCCGGCCAGACTGAAAAACATCGACGGCCGCGGCAATGACAGGCCTTCGGACAAACCGCGCAGGGCGAAATAACCGGCCAGGGCCGGCGCACCCCAACCGATGGCGCCCAGAAACGCCGCCACGTCATGGCGCAATCCCGGTACCACGCCGATCATGTCGAGCACCGGCTCGGCGTGACGCACGAACAGCCACAACAACACACCGAGCACAAGCGCGATCCACAATGCCTGACGCACGATCGCGCCGATTTCGTGACGGCGCCCCGCGCCATCGAGTTGCGCCACCGTGGGCGGCACGGCCATCATCACGCCGATACCGGCAAGGATGGCCAGCGACCACACACCCGAACCGGTCGCCACGGCGGCCTGCACATGCGCATTCATGTGACCGGCCAGCAGGGTGTCGATGACGTTTGTTCCCATCGCCGCCAGCTGCGCGGCAATCAGGGGCAATGCCAGACGCACGGTGGCGCCCCATTCGCGCCGGGCATGCGCTCGATCAATGCGATGGAAACCGAACAGGATGGCTGACACTGGATATTGCGCCCGCACACGACAATCGAGGAATCGCGTATTGTAACCGTCACCCCCCATCAACACGCTCGGGGTTTATGATCGCCACATGAGTGAGCCTCGAATAACCGCGGATCATCGGAGTTTCCTGTGGGAGGGGCCAGTGCAACGGTTTTCGAGGCTCCCATGAGTGAACCGGATACGCCAGCGACGCCGGCGCCCGATCCCGCCCCGGCCCGTTGCGCCAACTGCGGCACCGTGCTGCGTGGCAAGTATTGTCACGACTGCGGTCAACCCATCGAAGGCCTCGTACGCCATTTCAGCAGCGTGATGAGCGATGTCGTCGACAGCGTGTTCAATATCGACGAGCGCCTGTTTCGAACCGTATGGCCTCTGTATGTGCGCCCCGGACGGCTGACCCTGGAATATTTCGCCGGACGACGCACGCGTTATGTCACGCCGTTTCGACTGGTGTTCTCGCTCGCGATCGTCGCGTTTTTCGTGATCCAGTTCGTCGTGGGCCTGAGTTTCGATCGCGGCAATACGCGAATCTTCACCGTGGACAGCCCGGGCATTCATGTCACCCGGAGCGAAGTCGCCGGAAACGCGCGAGTGCCGGCGGCGGACGCCCGCAGCATGTCTCCCGAAACCCTGGCCTGGTGGAATCACACGATCAAGACGCTGCACTTTGCCTGGTTGCCCGAGATGACCAATGACTGGCTCAGGAGTTCGGCCATCCGCATACGTGACCATATCCAGCGCCTGGCCCACGGCACGACGGCGCAACGCAAGGCCGAGAGCAAACAGATCGTCAGCGGCATGTTTGCGGTGGCGCCCACGGTGCTGTTCGTGCTGCTGCCGATTTTTGCGTTGCTGCTGAAACTGTTCTACCTGTTCAAGCGACGTCTGTACATGGAACACCTGATCGTGGCCATGCACAGCCACGCATTCATCATGCTGTCGATGCTGGTGCTGGTGGTCCTGTCCCTGCTGCGCGCATGGTTGCTGCCCCACGCCGCCTGGCTCGACACGCCGTTCGCGCTTCTCAATGCCGCGGCCTGGCTCTGGATCATCGTGTACCTGCTGCTGATGCAAAAGCGCGTGTACCGGCAAGGCTGGGTCATGACCTGCGTGAAATTCGGGGGGATCGGCGCGTGCTACGGCGTCCTGCTGGCGTTCGCTCTCAGCGCTGCATCCCTGATCGCCCTGGCGCACTGAAATCGTCCGGGCTTTTCCGCTGAAATGCGGGCCGGTCATGGTCTGCGTCAACTGCCGGAGGCATTTTTTTCACAGCCCGGCAAATTCGTCAAGCGCCACCTGAACGACACCGTGTCGGCGATTTCCTCCGCGAATCATGAACACGCAACATATTGATTGGACAACAGAAAAATGCACTGGTTATTTTTTACCCAATGCGTCGCCGAGCCTGCCGTCACGGGCCAAAGACGTCGCCTTCCCGTGTTCGTCCACATAGTTATCCACAGTTTTTGTGGATAAACCATAAACCACCAGCAGCACATGCACTTAGCCCGTTTTCTGATGGGCTTGGATGAAAAAAACCGCGCAACGGAACCCCGGACACCCGACCCGGACCGCTACACTCACGCCATGCCCGAAATCCTTCGCGTCGCCCTGCCCGTGCCGCTGCCGCAACTGTTCGATTACCTGCCGCCGGCACGAGGTCGGGCCGTGGTCGGCGGGCGCGTGCGTGTGCCGTTCGGATCCGGTCAGCGTATCGGTCTGGTGGCGGCCGTTGCCGACCATTCGACATGGCCCGTGGGGCAACTCAAACGCGCCCACGCCGCGCTCGACACCATGCCGCTGCTGGAAGGCGAACTGCTGGCGTCGCTGCAATGGGCCGGCGATTACTGGCTGGGCGCACCGGGCGAGGTGCTGTTCGGCGCCCTGCCGGTGGCGCTGCGCGGCGAAAAGGCGCCGCCGGAGCCGGGCATCGAAACCTGGTCATTGACCGAACGCGGGCGTACCGAGCTGCGCGAAGGCAAGCGGCGCGGCCGCTCCCGCGCCCTGCTCGAACGTCTGCGCGACGGCTTGTGCACGGCACAAGTCCTCGACGACGAGCTGCCCTCCTGGCGCGACGCCGCACGCCGACTGGCGCGCGCCGAACTGGTCGAGCGCCATCAACTGGCGCCGACCGAGCTGCCGCGCCACCCCGTCGCGGGGCCACCGCTGCATCCGGAACAGCAAGCCGCCGTGAACGCCGTACGCGACGCCGGTGACGGTTTCCATCCGTTCGTGCTCGACGGCATCACCGGCAGCGGCAAGACCGAGGTGTATCTGAGCCTCGCCGCGCAGGCGCTGGCGCGGGGGCGCCAGGTGTTGATGCTGGTGCCGGAAATCGGCCTGACCCCGCAAAGCGTGCGCCGCTTGCGGGAACGGCTGGGGACGGAAGTGGACGTGTTGCACTCGGGGCTGGCCGTCGGCGCGCGCGCGCGCGCCTGGTGGCGCGCCCGGAACGGCATGGCGCGCGTGGTGCTGGGCACGCGCTCGGCGATTTTCACGCCGCTGCCACGCGCCGGCCTCATCGTGGTGGACGAAGAACACGACACGTCCTACAAGCAGCAGGACGGCTTCCGTTACCACGCGCGCGACCTGGCCGTGGTACGCGCCAGGGCGCTGGGGGTGCCGATCGTTCTGGGCTCGGCCACGCCGTCGTTGGAAACACTCGCCAATGTCGAATCCGGTCGTTATCAGCGCCTGCACCTGCCGTCACGCACCGGTGCGCACGCGGCGCCCAAGGTGCGCATCATCGACATCCGCGCGCAACGTCTTCAGCACGGCCTGTCACCCGATTTGCTGCAGGCGGTGGGCGCCGCCGTTACACGCGGCGAACAGGTGCTGGTGTTTCGCAACCGCCGAGGCTACGCGCCGATACTGATGTGTCACGCCTGCGGCTGGCACGCGCATTGCGAACGTTGCGACAAGCCGATGACCTTGCATGCCGGTCGGCAACGGCTGATTTGCCATCATTGCGAGCGCGAACAACGCACACCGGACGCCTGCCCCGAATGCGGCCGCGCGCCATTGCACCCGCGCGGCCATGGCACCGAACGCCTGGAAGAGGCACTGCGCGCACGTTTCGCCGACGTGCCGGTGTTGCGCATCGATCACGAAAGCACGCGCCGACGCCACGCCTTCGACGAATTGCTGGCGGGTCTGGACGAGAGCGGGCCGGCCATTCTGGTCGGCACCCAGATCCTGGCCAAGGGCCATGACCTGCCCAACCTGACGCTGGTGGCCATCACCGGTGTGGACGAAGGCCTGCACAGCATCGACTTTCGCGCCCCCGAACGTCTCGCCCAGCTGGTGGTGCAAGTGGCCGGGCGCGCGGGGCGTGCACACAAGCCGGGACAGGTGCTGCTGCAGACGCATCACCCGGATCACCCGTTTCTTCACACGTTGCTCGGCAAGGGCTACGCGGCCACGGCCCGGGAACTGATGACCGAACGTCGCACGCTGCAACTGCCGCCGTTCGCCAGTCAGGCATTGCTGCGCGCCGAAGCCCACGAGCGCAGTCGCCTGGACGCGTTCTTGCGCGAAGCACACGCGACACTTGAAGCCACGGACGAACTGCGCATTCTCGGTCCGATGCCCGCACCGATGCCGCTGCGCGCGGGTCGACATCGTGGTCAATTGCTGCTGGAGGCCGATCAACGCGGCACGCTCAAACGCGCATTGCGACCCTGGCAGGCGCGCTTGCTGGCGCAGCCTTCAGCGCGCCGGGTGCGCTGGTCGATCGACGTTGATCCGGTCGACCTTTATTGATGCAACATGTTGCGTACGCCGACAGGTGGGTCAATACCCACCTGTCGGTTGCGGATTGATCACTTTTTCTTGCGCGCCGTTTTCCTGGCGGCTTTTTTCGGTCGCGGACGCGCCGGCTCGCCTTTCCTGCCCAGTTCTTCGAGCAGCGTGCTCATGTCTTCGGCGTGTTCTTCTTCCTGCGCGAGGATTTCTTCCAGCATGCGCCGGGTGGTCGGGTCGTCGTTGCCGAGGAAGCGGATGATTTCGCTGTAGGTCTCGATGGCGATGCGTTCGGCGACAAGGTTTTCCTTGATCATGTCGACCAGATCTTCGCCCTCGACGTATTCGGCGTGCGCGCGCGTGCTCAAACCGTCGGGCGAAAAATCGGGCGCGCCTTCGAGTTGGGTGATGCGCTCGGCGATCTGATCGGCATGCGCCTGCTCTTCGTTGGCATGCTCCAGGAATTCGGCTGCCACGGCCTGCGAGTGAATACCCGAAGCCATGTAGTAGTGGTACTTGTAACGCAGCACGCAGACGATTTCGGTGGCCAGTGCTTCGTTGAGTATCTGCACGACCTTGTTTCGATCGGCTTTGTAGCCGGCCGTCATTGCGCCATCGTCGATGTGCTTGCGGGCGCGATCACGAATGGTCTTGATGTCGGTAAGAAACGGTTTCTTGGCCGCCATGGCGATCTCCTTGACGAGTGAAGGAAGGACGGCGTGATGCCGTCGTCAGTCGTCATCATAGCCCCGACCGTCGCGGCCGGGGTGAACGGAAGCCATGGAGAGTGACGGAAACGCCGAGCCGGCGCTCGACGTTTCCGCAGCCGCCGGAGGCCGGCCCGGCGAATACTCAATCCGTACTCGGCGCATATACCTCCCCGCCGCTCTCGCGGAACTGGCGCGATTTTTCCGCCATGCCCTCGTCCATTGCCTCGCTGATCTCCATGCCGTGCTCGGCGGCGTAGTCGCGCACGTCCTGGGTGATCTTCATCGAGCAGAACTTGGGGCCGCACATGGAGCAGAAGTGCG
>CAZSOU010000083.1:0-11256 GCA_964608595.1 uncultured Rhodanobacteraceae bacterium | reverse complement strand
AGGGCTGGTTCTGGCCGGGGTGCCTCGACAGAACTGCAACGCGGGTCGGGTGTGCTACTTCGTCTTGTCCTGGCCACACAGCCAAACCAAAAGCATGCCCGCACTGCGGCAGGAAAGTGGAGGTGGTGGGTGATGGAGCCTGACTTCGCCAAGCTCCGCGCCGAACGCAACCAACGGCGCAAGGAGTGGTTCGAGAAGCTCCGTTCCGAAGGATGGGGGGTGAGCGTGCTCTGTGGCGACGCGAACGACGACGCCTGTTACTGCGCATGCTCCACGGGTGGGCCGTGCGAGCATAAGTGGGACGGCGAGTGGTGGACTTCCGACGACGGCGCGAGCAGCAGCGTCACGTGCTCGCGCTGCGGGATGACGGCCATGTCCCACCACCTGCGTTGCGCGGAGTAGGCGCTACCTGCCTACTCCCCACCTTCCTCCGCAAACCTCACCCTGGCCTTGACCTTGGCGGCAAGCCTCGGGTTCAGGGCCATACCGTTCACCGTGCGCTCGCTGTAGCGCTCCCTGGCCATCAGGCTACGCCGGATGCTGTTCGCCGTGATCCCGATCTCCGGGTTCTCCTGATTGAAGTGGTTGATTTTGGCCGTGACGGACCGGATGGCGTCCTTGTCCCGCATGCGCACCGCCATGGCGTAGGCGTCCATGAGTGCCCGGCGGCGACCGGTCAGGGCCTTCTCGTAATTCTTGAGCGCGTTGTTGGCCGTGTACTGCGCGTTGACCTTGGCGGGCGAGAACCCGGCCGCTTGCATCAACAGCTCGAACGGTGTCACGTCCTTGACCAGCGGGTCGCCGCGCAGGGTGTTGACGCCCTGGGTGGCGTAGCGCATGGATTTCAATCCGTCCTTGATGAACTTGGGCATGACCGTTTCCACGCCGCGCTCGAAGTGTCCTTCTCCCCATAGCTGGGCGGCACGGAAGCCATTGGCGAACATGCCTCCTACGGGGCCGGCAAGCTGTTCCAGCCAGAAGTCGTACTGCTCCCGGCCCTCAAGCTCACGATCCGGCGCCCGGAACCACATCTGGTCCAGCTTCGTGCGGCTGGCAATGTCCATGCCGGTCAGCGCGTTCGCCACGCCCGTTTGTGCGATCTTGCCCAGCTCCGGTCCGAACATTTCCACCAGGAAATTGCGGAACTCGGTTTCAGCATCCCATGGCTCGTCGTCGTCGCCAAACATGTGGTGGAAGGCGTTGGCCACGCCGAACGCCAGCGTCATCATGGGCAGCCCGAGCGTTCCAGAAAACAGGGCGGTCATGCCGAGCGTGCCCACCAGCTTGCGGCGAGCCTCGGCCTTCTCCTGCTTCGTGGCGCCGCGCACCGACTGGTAGAAGTTGCGCCAGATGTAATACAGCATGTGCTGGCTGTACTGGCGGAACGCGAAGATCACCTTGGCCGTGTTCGACTGCATGAACCGGGCGCGGTTGGCGTTGGAGTAGTCGAAGTGGGTGTCGAAAATGGTGTCCGCGGCGTATTTCACGGCCTCGTCGTGGGACTGGCCGGATTGACGCGCCAGCCGGTAGGAGGCCAGGCCGGCGGCCTCACGGTTGAACACTTCGGAGCGGTGGAATAGCTCACTCGTGACCTTCATCGTGTTTCGCCACGCCGGGTTGTACGACAAGATGGAGCCGTCACCCATGCCGGCCAGGTCATGCGCGCGGGTCTTGTCGATGGCGCCCATGGCGGACAGCTCCTTATGGGCACGTAGCTCGTCGCCGGTCAGCACCTTCTCGACGTGGCCAAGCGTGCGGATGGACTGGCGCAGGCCCTTGACGATTTCCGTCATGGCCTTCACCCATCCGTGCTTGGCGGCCAGCGCCGGGAACGTGGTGATGAAGCCCTGCGTCAGGTTGACGATGGCCGCGGCTGGCGTGGTACCCAAGTAGTAGATGAAGTTGGCGGCCGTGATCTTCTGCACCCAGCCGGCATCCTTGGGACTCATTACCCACTCGTGGCGCTTGTTGACCTCGGTGATGGCACGAGCGGCCTTCACCGCGTCCAGGTCGCCTTCCTGCTCGAACGCCATGGCGTCCTTGCGCATGTCGCTGATAAGCCCCTCCATCTTGTGCGAGTGCTCAAGGCGGGCGAGCTGGTAGGCGCCGTGCCCCATGTGTGCGGCAAAGGCGCGCAGCGCGTCCTGGTCGTAGCCAGGCGTGCCCTTGCGGTGAATGAACTGCTTGCGCACCGACAGGTCGGGCAGGGTGCGCAGGTAGAGCTGGTACACCTCGTCGGCCACTTCGCTGGGAACGCCGTTGTCGGCCATGGTTTGCGTCACCTGGGCCATGAAGTTGGCGCTGGCGCCATCGACGGCGCGCGCCATGTCGATCTTGGCACCGGCTGCCGTGGACCAGCCCTTCGCCTTGTAGGCTTCCAGCACGCGCCGTTGCTGGGCGCGGTTCTCCATCATGCGGAACTCCTTGACCCCATCCTTTTCCGCCGACACCCAGTAATCACCGAAGCGGGCCAGCGGGAAATACGGTCCCTGGACGCGCGCGCTCTCGAAGTTGGCGCGCACCTGATCGGCCAGCGCCCGGCGTTCCTCCTGTGGCAGCTCCAGGGCACCAATGCGCGCAAGCAGCGCATCCTGCATCGCCTCGGAGCGAGCGGCGTAGGAGTCGCGCACTTCGCGGTAGATGGTCTTGGCTTCTTCCGGCAGTGCGTCGAAGCGGCGTTTCAGCGCCGGGAACGCCTCGGCGCGACTGGCCTCGACGTTGTAGGCTTCCTCGATTCGGGCCGCGTCGGCGCGCAACACGCGCTTGATGGCGTCGTTCGGCGCACCCTTGACCTGCTTTTTCAGGTCACTCAAGGCCGCCTTCACGGCGTCCGGCGTCATCGGCACGGCCTGGCCGCTGGCGAGCGTGACCACGCCCGGCACGAACTTCTCGGCCGGGTCCACGCCGGCAAGTGTCGCGTCGTGCATCACGCCCACCATGGTCTTGTTCTCGTCACGATGCTTGCGCGCCCACGTGGCCCACTTGTCGGCCTGGCCGAACGCCTCGTCCGTCAATATGTTGCGGCGGGTCTCCATCGCCTGCACCTCGTCGGCGTACTTGCGGATGCGAGGCAGGTACTTCTCCGTGACCTCAGCGAGCTGGCGCAGTGTCAGCATGCCCAACCAGCCGGGGCGCCAGTCCTCGCGCTTGTCGCGCATGACCTGCACGATGTCGGTGACGTGGAACTTGGCCGCGCGCTCAAGATCGGCCATCACGTCCTCTGGCGGCCGCTTGCTCCATGCAATGCCGGGCAACTCGTCCTCGTTTACGTCCCACTCGCCGGAACCGTTCAGCTCGCTGATGGTGGTGTCCAGGCGCGACTGCACGCGGGCGATGATGCCCTGGGCGGTGGACCGGTTCATACCGGGATCGGTGCTGATCGGCGTCCATTCGTCGGAACCCACACCACGCTGGGCGATGACCTGCCCCTTGCGCGCGAACGTGTCCACGGCGTCCACGCCAAGTAGCGGACGAACGCTGCCGTCACGATCAATCAGCACGCGCAACTGTCCGTTTGCCTGCTCGTCGCGCAAGCGGTTGATGGCCTCGATACTGGCCGCCGACTCGCCACTGGCGTTGTTGACGAACGGCTCGAACGTGATGCCGGTCGGCTCGCCGTAGGGCTTCACGCCGAACGACACACCATTGACCACCGCTACACGGGCCTTCCCAGGTTTGGCGCCGCGACCTTCCGCGTACCGGCCGGCATCGGTGATGATCTGGCGCAAGTCGCCCTCGCTGAACTGGACATTGAACCCCAGCCCGCGCAGGAACTTTCGCACCGCGGCCATCAGGCGACCCATGATGGTGTTGCGCATGCCTTTCTCGGCCATGACAGCCATGGCCTCGCTGGCAAGCTCCGTGTCGTCCAGCTTGCCGTACCGGCGTTCCAGCTCCGCAAACAGCTCCGGCATCTTGCCGGCGTCACGCAGCTTCACGATCTGATCGCGCACCTGGGCGAAGCCCTGCGGGCCAAGCATCTGCTCAACCGTGTAGTGGCCGATGACCTCGTGCGCCAGTACGCGCTGGGCGCGCTCGATGCTCGCCAGCCGGTCAGCCACCAGGTACACAGCACCGTTCGCATGCGCGGCCTCGACGTTGCCATCGAAGCCCTTGGCATTGCGGATGAATGACGGCAGCTCGCTGGCCGTCTTGACCACGCGCACCACCACCGGCGCGTTCTTCCACTTGGCCGTGGTGGCTGAAACCATGCGTTCCAGGGCGGCCGGCGATACAGAACGGGAAGGGGCGGTTTCCGCCTTCGAGAACTCAGGCTTGTTTTGTTCTCCGCCATCCTTCGCTTGCAGCTCCTGCACCACTTCGGCGAGTCGATCACGCTTGGTCTGCAATTCCTCAAGGCCCTGCGGCGGCTTGGCAAGCTGTTCCTCGATTTCCGGGATGGATGACTTCGCCTCCCGCATTGTGCGCTCAAGGTTGGCGGCGCGCTCCTTGGCATAGTTGCCCACAACGCCACGAGACAGCTCGTTCACCATGGGGCGGATTTCCTGTCCACTGAACGCGCCCTTGGTCTGCTTGGGCTTGCCTTCGGCGCTCAGCAGGGTTTTGCCGTTGGTGTCGGTCAGCGTCAGGGTCGCAACTCGTCCCATGTCGCTCATTTCAACGTCTGCCACCAGCGGCAGGCCGTACATTTCGCCCACCTTTTTGCCGTCGATCGCGCTCGCGTCGCCGATCTTCTCGCCAATGGCGTTGGACATGTCTTTGCGCTGCACAAAGGTTTTGCCGTCAACCTTGCCGGCGAACGCATCCACGTCACCCATGACGGCCTTCACGGCTTCCTCTGCGTCTGCCTTGGTGGTGTGGCGCTTGCCGCCAACCTCGACCGAGAACTTGGCGTTCTTGTCGCCAGCCTTCTGCGATTCGATGGCGGCCAGGACGGCGCGCTGTGCGTCGGGGATGGTGGCGTACTGCTCGCCTTCCACGGACACGGCGCGCGCGGCCTGATCCTGCCGCACTTGTTGCAGGTGGCCGGCCAGCGTACCGGCAATGCCCTGATAGTGCGCCAGGCGCGCCGGGCCTTTCTCAAGGTCGCTTTTGGCGTCGTCCAGTCGGCGCTGCAAGCCCCAGCGGCGGCGCTTCTGCGCTCGCTCCAGCAACTCTAGCTTGTCGATTTCGGACGTGAGCTTGACCCGCTCCATCAGCAACGGGTCGCCGGACGCCAGGGCGGCCATTTCAGCCATGCCCACGGCGTCCTCGTCCTCGAAGTCCATGTTGAACTCGCCGTCGTACTTGCGGATCGCGTTGATGGTCTTGAGCTTGTGGCTGTTCAAGTCCCACATCTTCGCGTCGATGGTGCGCTCGGTGGCGTAGGCGTTGATGACGACCTCGAAGTTATCGGCGCCGTACTTCTCCAGCAGCTTGTTCCCCTGCCGGATGATTCGCCCCTCGCGCTGCTCGATGTCTGACGGCTTCCAGGTCACGTCGGCGTGGTGCAGGGCGACAAGCCGCTCCTGCACATTGGTACCGGCGCCCATGCGCGGCGTGGAGCCAATCAACACGCGCACCTCGCCCGCGTTCACGGCATCGAACAGGGCCTTCTTCTGCGCGTCGTTGTTGGCTTCCTGCACAAACCGAATCTGGTCGGCCGGGATACCTCGCTCCACCAGGTTGTCCTTGATCTGCTGGTAGGCGTTCCAGCCGCCATTCTGTGCGGCGCGAAGCTCCGCGATTTCGTTGGCGTCGTACTTCTCCAGCTTCTCCTGGAGCTGCATGTACTTGGCGTCCTCGCCCTTGGCCAGGGCTTCGTCGGCCTGCTTTTTCAGCTTGTCATAGGCGGTGATGATGGCCTTGTCGCCCTTCGACTTGGGCACCGAGCGGTCCAAGAAAATCAGTTGCGTGCCCTTGTCCGCGTCCCACTTCCGATACAGGCTGGCCACGTTGTCGGCGATCACTTGCAGCTTTCCGCCGGCCTCGTTGTCGATGGCTTCGCCGCCGGCTGCGCGCACGTCCACGGACACCTTGCGAGCGCGATCCATCAGGCGCAGCCGCTTCTTGTTGCGCTCCTTCGGGTTGCGTTCGCTCGGAAGGGCATTGAAGCCGGCGATGATTTCGTTCAGCAGCGTCACCTGTGCCTTGGTTGGCTGGATCACGATGGACTGGCGGCCGCCGCCGGCAACGTCCGGGATGGGGAATCGCTTGCCACCGTGGTCCTCGGAGTACGCCTTCTCGATGTCCTGATTCGTTACGGAATCTGTGAAGCTGGAATAAAGCTCCATCAGCGAGCGCATGTTGGACCAGCTCCGACCAAGGCGCGTGACCTCCTTCAAGCTGCCGGTCTCGGTCGGCTCAAACGCCGGCTCTGCCGTCACGAACTGTGAACGCCAGGCGTCGAAGTTTTCCAGGCCCATGTCTCGCAGCTCGTCGGCAGCCAGGTAGCGCATCATCGTGTACATCTCGACCGCGCTGTTGCTGATCGGCGTGCCGGTCAGGAACGTGACGGCGCCGGTCGGCGACTCGCGCAGCACACGCACCTTGTTGTACAGGTCGAACGCCTTGCGAGAGCCCTCCTTGTTGCCCATGCCTCGCACGCCGGTCAGGCGCGACGAATAAAACAGGTTCTTGAACTCGTGCGCCTCGTCCACGGTCAGGTCATCCACCCCCATCTGCTCGAAGGTCAGCAGCTTGTCGCGGGTCGCGGACTGCAACTTCGACATGCGGGCTTCCAGCTTTTCTTTCAGGCGCTCGGCCTCCTTCACGCCAATGGGCTTGCCGAAACCGCCCGTAGCGTTTTCCTGTGCATCTTCCTCGGCCTCGGCTATGGCCTCGGTAGCCCGGTCAATTTCGGCTTCCAGGTAGCGCGTTTCGGTTTCCGGCGAAATGCCGATGAACCCGAACGAGCTGTGCGGCACGATCACCACGTCCCAATCGCCGGTGGCGATCTTGGCAAACAGCCGGCGGCGTCGCGTCTTGGTGAAGTCTTTGCTGCCGGCAGCCAACACTTTCGCGCCCGGATACAGGCGGTACACGTCGGCGGCCCACTGCTCAACCAGGTGGTTCGGTACCGCGATCATGGGTTTACGCGCCAGGCCCATGCGGCGACGCTCCATGGCGCGCGCGATGGCCGTGAAGGTCTTGCCGGCGCCGACGGCGTGATCCACCAGCATGAAGCGCTGGGAAATGCCACGCCAGATGGCGTTGTTCTGGTGGCGCCGCATGCGAATCACGGTGTCCGGCACCTTGCCGGGCAGGCTCAGGTGTGACCCGTCGTACTGGCGCGCGACGCGCACATTGAATTTGTCGTTGAACAGGTCCACAAGCCGGTTGCGGCGGTCGCGATCGGCGAATGCCCAATCTTCGAACTCTCGCTCGATGGCCTGCCGGGCCTGCGTGGCGAGCGTGGTGGCTTCTTCATCCACCACGGTTCGCTTTTCGTCCACGCGGCGACGGATCACGGTGGATTTGCTGTTGAGCAAGTCGGACAGCAGCGTTTCCGTGCTCGCCCTCTCCGTGCTGTAATCGGCGTTCGTCTTTCCGCCTTTCACCGACACCTGATAGGTATTGGTGAGTGGACTATAGAACACGTGCGCCTTGCCTCCCATCAGGTGCTCGGCAAAGTCTTGGTACACATCGCTCGGCACCCAATTGCCGCCCACGCGCATCGTGACGTTCTCGGCACCCCATGGCTCGGGCTGCACCGCTTCCAGCGCGGCCACATTGGCTGCGAGGTGTGCATCGACAGCCGCGGCCAGTTTGCGGCGCACATTGCCGGTCAGATATTCGTTGCGTGCTGAAAGCTCCTTGGTTTCCGGGTCGCTGAATGCCAGCGGATGATCGCCGCCGGTCAGCGCCTCGACGGCGCCCTCGCGGTCGGTGCCAAGCAGGGCGGCCACGCGATCCACGTCCACCCGGCCGCTCTCGGCCAGGGTGATGGAAAGCGCGTCAGCGGCACTGTCGGCCTTGCTGGGCGGCTCGTATGGCTCGACAACGCGCTCAGACAGGATAGGTGCCGGCTTCGCACTGGCCTTGCTGGTCTTGGTTCCGGCCCGGAATCCATGCTCCAGCGCCAGCACCAGCGCGCCATCGGGCATTTCCAGTACCAGCGAGGCATTCTTGCGTTCGTTTACGTAGCCGTTGGCCTTCTGGAATGTCTCGTAGGCTTCGCGCAGCTTCGTGCGATTCTCGGTGAGCTGGCTTTCCGGCGCGTCCTCGGCCTCCAGAGTGAGCTGGTCTTTCAGCAGGTCGCGGAGCTTCGCCATTTCCGTCAGTCGCTTGAACCCGGCGGCGCCGAGACGCTGCCGCTCAGGCACCTCGGCATCGGTCTTGTACACCTTGCGGGTGTACACGTTGAAGTTGGTCTTTCTACCATCGACCATCTTCTTGACCTTGTTGCCCTTGTCGTCCAGCTTCTCGGTCAGGCTGAACCACTGGCCATCGGCGTTCATGTACAGGCTGGACGACCACGGCGATGCCGGCGACAGCTCACGCACGGTCAGCTCGTGATCGCCGGTCGGCGTCTCGCGCTCGATGACCTGTTCCAGCTTGCCGTCGTTGGTAAAGCGGATTTCGCCGGCCTCGGCGCCGCTCAGCGCCAGGCGCAGCGAGTTGGCCATGCCCTGATAGCGCACCTTCGATGCAGCGATCACGTCAGGTGTGGTGCGCGCCACGTCCTTTGGAAGCGTGGACACGGCTTTATCGATGGCGGATTGCAGGTCGCCGACACCACGCACGGTCACGTCGTTGCCGTGCGCCATGGAGCCGGAGCGCTCCAACACGCCGAGAATCATGCTTGGTCGGGCGGCAAAGTAGCCGTTGACCGTGATCTTGTCGCCGCCCAAGGGATCGGCAACATCGGCCGTGTTCACCCACTCAGGGAACGGCTTGGACTGCTTGTTCTTCGCCGCTTCGGCGATTTCCGCCTGTCGTGCGGCGGCCTCCGCCTCGGTGAACTTGCGGAACAGCAGCATGTCGGTGACGACTTCGGTTCGCGCGTTTTCCTTGAATGCTGAATCGGGCAGGCGGATGGCACCCACCAGCTCGGCACGATCGGCCAGGCGCTCGCGCGTGGTGGCATCCTTGGCGTCCATCAGGTACCGCGACACCACCATGCCCATGGTGCCGCCGGGCTTGACGGCATCCAGACTGGCCAGCGCGAACTGGTTGTGGATGGACAGGCCGTTCAGCTCGGGCTTGTACTGGAAGTTGAGCGATTCTTGACCAAACGGCGGGTTCTGGATCACCGCGTCGAACGCATCGTCAGGGAGCGCAACCTTTTGCAGGCCGCTATTCAGCACTGTCTCGCTCGGGTACAGGGCGCCGGCAATGCGCGCCGTCAGCGGATCAAGCTCGACACCAACAAACTGCGCGCCGCGTAGCGAGTCCGGGCGCAGGCCAATGAAGTTACCCGTGCCCATGGCTGGTTCGAGCACCGTGCCGCCAGCGAAGCCAAGGCGCTCCATGGCGCTCCACAGGCCGCGCACGACGGTCGGCGAGGTGTAGTGGGCATTGCGGGTGGAACGGCGTGCGGCAGCCAGCTCATTTGGCGTCAGTAGCGATTCGACCTGCTTGGCGCGGTCCTCCCAGCCATTCGCATAGGTGCCGTTCGGTCGCTGGAAGGCGTTGGCCAGGCCGCCCCATCCCACGTAGCGCGCCAGCTTCGCCTGCTCGTCTGCCGTGGCGCGACGGTTCTCGGCCTCAAGCGCCTTGACGATACGGATGGCAGCCAGGTTGTCATTGAACTTCGTGACCTCGCCACCTTTTCCCAACTCGACTTCATCAGTGATCTTGAAGTCGCGCGCCGGGATCGTGGTGGCGGGCGGCGTTACACCGGCGGGTTCTGGTGATACGCCCGGTCCATCGCCTCCAACTCGCGCCTCTCCTGGTCGGGGATTCCCGCCCCGGCTTCCGGCGTCAGTAGAACGTGTTTTGGAAGCGCGACTTCCTCGGCTTCGTGCTCCTGATACCCCCTCGCCATCAGGTTTTCGATTTCGTTTTGCGCGGCCTGGGCGGCGTTCTGTGTTTCCACCTCCCACATTTTCTGCGCTTTCAGGCGCTTGGTTTTCTCGGGCAGGTACTTCGCCCAATGCTTCTGCGTCATTGCTGTCAGTGCTTGCAGGCTCATTGGTGGCCTCCTTGGTGATTTCCTCAACGTCGGCAGACTCAACCGTGGCGGCCGAATCCATACCCTCGAACTGGCTGGCGCGCGGGTCGTACTTCACGCCCATGTACCAGCTTTTCAGGTACGGCCTCACACCCTCGCCAAGATCGGCAATCATCGCCTTGGCATAGGCCGCGAACGTGCGGGCGCCCTTCTCGATATGGTACCCCGCCAGCGTGATTCCCGCTTGCAGGATTTCCGGGTCGATGCCGGTGTTGAGCTGGCCCAGCTTCTTTTTCAGAAGGGCGCGGGCTTTCTCGGCCGCATCCTCGGTGAAGATGGTATTGGCGGCCGGGGTCGGCTTCGTCTTGGAAGGCTCTGGCGCGGCAGCACCAGGCTCGATCACGATGGCGTGCGCACCCTCGCCAGCCTTGGTGACGGTGACAGGCTTGCGCCCACCCGCTACCTGCTCGTCAGCATCTTGAACGCCTTGCTGCCCCTTTGTTTCGGACTGAGTGCCGGCTGACCTGGCTTCCTCGTTCCGTTGTAGATTTTCGCCGCCCGCGTTTTCGCTTTCTTGAGCGGGACGCCCTTCTTGACCAGACTGTCCCTGATCGCCTCGTACTTCGCTGGCATTGCCACTTCCTCGCTTACTGGTTGGACCGTTCGGAATCAGATCACGGATAGCCTTTTCGGCTGCCGCGTCGTCCCCATCCATGTAATAGGCATCCTCGACTGCATCGTCTATCTGCTCCGGCGTGACGCCGGCGTTCATCGCGCGCTGAATCAGCCCCCCGTCAAGCCTGTCGTATTTATTTGCTACGGCCAGGGCAGGGTGGTCATGTGCGTTGTTCGCCATGAAGAAGGCATAGCTGAACCCCTCCGGTGTCACGCTGCGCGCATTCTTGGTAGCCATGGATCGGCCGCCGTACAGACGGTGCATCTTCGATCCTTCGGTCGGCTCGACTGGCGCAACCGGAAGGTCGGAATTGAAACGTCCCCACAGGAGGGTTTTCTTGGTGTACGGGTCGCCAATGTCATTCGGGTCGAACGACAACCGCCACGGCGGCAGACCGCCGAGCTTCTCAATGCGGCCAACGGGATTCTCGATGGCCCACACTGCTGGACGGAAGTATTCGATGGCGGCCAGCGTCTTGTGAACAAGTTTGACGGTTGCCACTGTCCGACCGTCCGCATCCTTGGCG
>CAZSOU010000082.1:0-11309 GCA_964608595.1 uncultured Rhodanobacteraceae bacterium | reverse complement strand
CCAAACAGTCGGCCAACATGTTCGCCATGGACTACAACTTCCTGTGGAACAAGCTGAAGTAGGCATCTCGCAGGATGGACCCTGGCATGGCGCCGCGGCGCCATGCCAGGGTCATCCCGCAGGTTCCGGGTCGACGGAAAAAATCGATTCGATGGGCATCGCGAATACATGCCCGATCTTGAACGCCAGCGGCAAACTGGGATCGTATTTGCCGGTCTCGATGGCATTGACGGTCTGGCGCGACACCTCCAGCGCCTCGGCCAGACGCGCCTGCGACCATTCGCGTTCGGCGCGCAATTCACGCAGGCGATTGTTCACGAGCGTCTCCATGAAACCGCACCACGCCCGCAGGAACGCATCCCGTGCGCGACCCCCGTACGGCCCGATGAAGCACCGCGCCATGGCACACGAGATACGTCCTCACCCCATGCGACCAACATCTCAACACGATCCCCGCAGGCCGTACTTGCGGCGCACGAACCACTGCGCCACACCGTACACGCCGAACATCGCCGGCAGCACGAAAAACAGCGCATCCGGCAGCTTCAGCAGACCCATCATCTGGAACATGCCGCCAGCGAATGTCGCCAGGCCCACGACGCCACAGCTGATGTAGATCGACTCCATGCCGACGCGACGCTCCAGTTCATCGCTGTCACGCAACAGTCGCCACATCGAAAACACCACCCAGATCATCGGCAGCACCGGCAACAACGCCACCACGGCCTTGAGCCATGTCGCGATATCGGCATGCTGGGCCGTCGACAGCACCAGAATGGCCAGAAAGTAAGCGCCCATGCCCGGCATCGCGCTGCGAATATAGCGCCGGTTGGCGCGGCTCATGGGCTCGTCAGTGCTCCACAACGACCCCACGAGCCAGCCCACTCCCATGGCCAGCAACGCCCAACCGATAGCGAACATCCAGTTGCGGAAAACGCCGTGGAACGCCGGAAACAGCACCAGGGCGAAAACTCCCAGCAGCAAGACCACCACACCTGCGGCCAATGCCGCGGTGCCCCACACCCGCATCCAGCGGCGTTTGCTCATGGCTTTCTTGTCGACGGTTGCGCTCGTCATCACTCGTCACCTTCGGGCAAGCCGGACAAAAACGTGTCCAGCAATTGTTGAAATTTCCGCGGCCGATCAAGCATCACGAAATGACGCGAGTCGTCCACCGACACCACTTTGGCGTGCGGCGCGCCGGACAGGATCTTGCGATACAACGCGGTCTTCGCCTGCTCGGTCATCACCGGCTGGCCGCTGCGCCTGGCCGCCTGTTCGAAATCCGGCGCATTGTAGGGGGAGATTTCCAGCAACGGCACGTCGATCTTCCCGAGCCCGGGGCGATCGTCGCGCGCCATGTCTTCGGCCATGTATTGCGCCGTGGCCTTCGGATCGCTGCGCGCCTGCAGCTTGCCGCAGCGGTCGGCCAGGTCGGCATCCCGCACACCCATGTATTGCATGTAGCGCGTCTGCTGCGCCTTGAACTGATCGGGTGTCATGCTCGCCATGCGCTGCTTCATGGCCCGGGCACGCGCCTGGCGCTGTTCGCTCGTCAACGATCCCGATCCCGGAAAGACCGGCAAGCCGTCCACCGCCACGACCCCGGCCAGCAGGTCGCTGTGCATTTCGGCAAAACGGATCGCCAGCGTACCGCCCAGACTGTGACCGACCAGTACCGGATGGTCGATATGGTGGTCGACGATGAGCTTGTCGAGCGACGCCAGCGTCTGATCCATCAGACCGGTTTTCTGCTCGGGCGGCTTCGTGCCGTCGAAACCGGCCAGGGTCAGCGTGTACACCACGTGGTCGTCACGCAGATGGCGCACGCTGTCGCGCCATACCCATGCACCGCTGCCGAGACCCGGGACGAGAATGACGGGGCGGCCGTGATCGCCATGACGACGCACGTGCAGGGTGCCGACGGTGAATGTCTCGGCATCGGGCAGCGCGGCGTCCGAGGAACAGGCTTTCGCCTGCTGCATGAGCGGCGTTGGCGCCGAGGTCACGGCGCCGGCGGCGGGCGCGGCCATCCACATGGCCAGCAGGCAAAGTGCGGGAAACGGTTGCATGAGACCCTCGGGTGTCAAGTGAGCTTGACACGAACAATACGAGTCCTTTTCGGGTATGTCAAGCGTGCTTTACATGCGCCCGGTCCGATCCGTGCCGTCACTTCCTGTCGCCCATCAAAGTAAACAGGCAATTTGCATGTGCACGTACGACCGGCAAGTGACTTTGGTCACGCATGCTGACGAAGAAGGTCACATTTTCAAGAAACGGGGACACAAATGCCCTTATACTTCGCGCCGCGCCGGGTCTTCGGAGGGGGAGTGACCAACACCAACGTCGTCAAAGCACGCGTGCAGCACGATGCCGACGCGTTTTCCGTGACGCGCGTCAAAAGTTGGCACAGATCCTGCTTGTGACTCTGGCGTCAGGGCATTCGTCGCGAAACGACGACAAATGCCGTCATGACACCACAAAATTTCAAAATCCGATTATGGGGAAGATGCACATGAAACTGAGTACGCTGACTCTCGCTGCCGCCGTGGCAGCCGCCTGTGCCGGCATGGCGTTCGCGCCGGCGGCGAACGCCGCGGACGGCACCATCACCATCACCGGCAAGGTGATGAACCAGACCTGCTCGGTTTCCGCCGGGCCGGGCAACGGCACACCTGTCGTGCTGGCGCCGGTTGCCGCAAGCGACTTGCAAACGGCCGGTGACACCGCCAATGACACCGACTTCGACGTCACGCTGAGCGGTTGTCCCACGAATCCCGGCGTTCAAGTCGCGGCTTCGTTCAGCGGCAGCAATATCGACACCGCCAATGGTGGCCGCTTGAGCAACGCCAACGGCACCGCCGCCAACGTCGACGTGGAATTGTCGAACCAGGGTTCGGCAACGGCCTTGAACCTGGCATCCGACGAAAGCGCGCTGCAGACCATCGATGCCAGCGGCAACGCCACGCTGCCGTTCACCGCCCGCTATTACTCGCTGGGCAACGCCACGGCCGGCACGGTGGACACGTCGGTCGACTTCACCGTCGTGTATCAATAAGAGCCGTACTCGCCACCCGCTGCCCCGGGCCCACCGGCGCAGCGGGTGATGCGACAAACGACCCGTTTCTGGAGGGGGTCCTTGATGAAAGCTTTCGTCCGCACTTTGTGTGCGGCGCTGGTGGTTTTGTGCCTGAACATCGGCAACGCCCACGCCAGCGTCGTCATCAGCGGTACCCGCGTGGTGTTTCCCGCCGCGCAGGGAGAGGTCACGGTGCGCCTGACCAACCAGGGCAAGAAGCCCGCGTTGATGGAGGCATGGATCGATACCGGCGACGCCCGCTCCACGCCGGACAGCGTGCACACGCCGTTTCTGATCACGCCGCCGTTGTTTCGCATGGACGCCGGAAAGGACCAAAGCCTGCGCATCGTGTTCGTGCCGGGCGACACGCGCCTGCCGACCGATCGCGAATCGCTGTTCTGGTTGAACGTGCTGGAAATTCCGCCCAAGCCGACGGGCAAGGCGGCGCACCAGAACACGCTGCAATTCGCCATTCGTTCACGTCTCAAACTTTTCTACCGCCCGGCCGACTTGTCCGGAAGCTCGCTGAAAGCGCCGGACAAACTGCGCTTTGCCGCCAGCACCGGCGACGACGGCGTGGTGATCGACGTCACCAACCCCACGCCCTACTACATCACCATCAGCCAGCTTGTGCTCAGCGTCGACGGCCATGATTACACGGCGACGACCGGCATGGTCGCGCCCCGGGACCACCTCGTGCTGAAGGTGAAGGATCTGAATCAGGCCGCGGCCAGCGGTTCGCCGATCCGCTTTACCACCATCAACGATTTCGGCGGCGGCAACGACCACCAAACCACGTTGCAATGAACGTGAGCCATGCCGTCCGTCGCGTGTTCAGACCTGCAGGCACGTTACGCGTGTACCTGCGCGCTCTGGCATGGGCGACGGTCATGGCCGGACTGTGGTCGCTGCCGGCCATGACGCTTGCCGCCAACGGCCCCGCCGCCGATGCGGCGAGCGGCGGCGCATCCGGATCGCCCGCCGATGCCGCCGTCGAATTCAATCCCGGCATGCTGGCCGGCGGCGCGCACAAGTCCATCGACCTGTCGCGCTTCGAGCGGGGCGTCACGGTTTTTCCCGGCACGTACAACGTCGATGTGTATCTGAACCGCGAGTGGGTAGGACGCATGAATGTCCGCCTGGCCGCCCCCGCGCCCGATGCCGACGCGGTGCCATGCATCACGCCGTCGATGCTCGACGCCATGCAATTGAACGAACAGGTCCCGGACGCCGATCGCGCCAAACTCGACGCGCCGCATGCCTGCATGCAGCTGGACCAACTGATTCCCGGCGCGCGCGCCACATTCGACTTGTCCAACCTGCGCCTGGATACCACCGTACCGCAGGCACTGCTCGGCAATGCCCCGCGCGGTTATGTCGACCCGTCTCAATGGGATGCCGGAGTGCCGGCTTTCCTGCTCAATTACCACCTCAACACCTACCGCAGCCGCAATGCCGGCACCGACCGCACCAGCGCGTATCTGGGCCTGGACATGGGCCTCAACATCGGTTTGTGGCACTTCCGGCAGGACAGCACGGTCTCGTGGCAATCGGCCGGCGGCGGCATGCCGTCGCAGCGCCATTGGCACAACATCAACGCCTACGTGCGCCGTGACCTGCCCGGCATTCGCGCCAAGCTGACGCTGGGCGACAGCTATACCGACGGCGCGGTGTTCGACAGCTTCGCCCTGCGCGGCGTGCAACTGGCCACGGACGACCGCATGTTGCCGCAATCGCGCCGCGGCTATGCGCCGGTCATTCGCGGTACCGCCGACACCAATGCTAAGGTGACGATCCGCCAGAACGGCGTGGAACTGACCGAAACCACCGTCGCGCCCGGTCCGTTCGTGATCGACGACCTCTACCCCACCGGCTACGGCGGCGACATCGACGTGACGGTGACCGAGGCCGACGGTCGCCAGCATCGTTTTTCCGTGCCTTACGCGTCGGTGGCGCAACTGCAGCGCGCCGGCATCACCCGCTTCGGTGTCGCGGTCGGGCGCATGCGCAACGCGTCATGGGGCGACAACCCGCGCGTGGCCCAGGGCACCATCCAGCACGGCTTCAGCAACCTGTTCACCGGCTACGCGGGCGTCCAGGCATCCGACGGCTACGTGGCCGCATTGATCGGCGGCGCCCTCAATACCCGCGCCGGAGCGTTCGCGCTGGACCTCACCCAGGCCGGCGTCAACCTGCCCGGTCACCGCGCACAAACCGGCCAGAGCGTGCGCCTGACCTGGAGCAAGATCGTCACCGCGACCGACACGCGCATCGGCGTTTCCGCCTACCGTTATTCCACCAGCGGTTTTCTCGATCTGCGCGATGCCGCCGCCGTGCGCTACAACATGCGCCATGGCCGCGACCGTTTGACCTACCTGCCGGACAACACCCCCACCATCGACGGGGTGCGCGTGAACTCGCCGTTGACGCCGGCACAGCGCGCGGCCCTCCAGGGCAAGCCCGACCCGCGTCTCGACGCCGTCATGCCGCGCGGCCTGCTGCACCAGCGCAACCGGTTCACGCTGACCCTGAGCCAGCCGCTCGGACGCCAAGGCGGCCAGTTGTATGCCAACGCCTCGTTCCGCGACTACTGGAACCGCGGCGATTCGGATATCAACTTCCAGATCGGCTACAACAATCATATCGGTCGCCTGAGTTACGGTTTGTCGGCCGCGCGCACGCGCGACTATTTCGGCCGTCACGACACCCGGGTGTCGATCAACTTCAGCCTGCCGCTCGGCGAAAGCACCCACGCGCCCAGCCTGATGGCCAATCTCACCCACGACACCCGAAACGGCGCGCAGGAACAGGCCATGCTCAACGGCAGTCTGGGTCGGTACAACCAGCTCACCTACGGCGCGACGGCCTCGCACGCCGACAACGGCGGCAATGCCGCGTCCGTCAACGCGGGCTATCGCGCGCCGTGGGCGCAACTGGGCGCAAGTTACGGCAAGGGCGAAGGCTATTCGCAGACGTCGTTCAACATGAGCGGCGCCATGGTGGTGCATCAAGGCGGCATCAACTTCGGCCAGCCCACTGGCGACACCATCGCCCTCGTGCACGCCCCCGGCGCCGCCGGCGCCCACATCCAGAACGCCCCCGGGGCCACCATCGCATCCAACGGCTACGGCATCGTGCCCTACCTCATGCCCTACCAGCTCGACACCATCCGCATCGACCCGCAAGGCCTGCCATTGGGCGTGCAGCTGGCCAGCACCAGCGCCAACATCGCACCCTACGCCGGCGCCGTGGCCCTGGTGAATTTCAAGACCCGCTACGGGCGGGCGCTGATCGCGCGCATCCAGCGCGCCGACGGCACGCCGGTGCCCTTCGGTGCCGAGGTGTTCGACGCCAGCGGCAACCCGCTGGGCGTGGTCGGACAGGGCGGGCGGGCCCTGCTGCGCGGCGTGCGCGAGCAAGGCCGGTTGCGCGCTCAGTGGCAAAATCTCCAGGCCGGGTCGCGCTCCTGTTCGTTCGCCTACGCCTTGCCGCACTCGGGTCGGGACTCTGCCGCCTACCCGCAAGCACAAGTCATCTGTCACACGATGCCTTCAACGGAGGGCGGAACATGATGCGCCCGAGCAACTCCGATTCCTTCCATTTCGCGTCCAGCCCCGGAAGCTGGCTGCGATTTGCGGTTTTGCTGCTGGGGCTTTTGCTGCTGGCTTTTTCCGGGCACACCTGGGCCAAGTGCAAATCCATCCGCCAGCCCGGAGTCGTCAGCTTCGCCTTGCCCGCCACCCACACCCTGCCGAACACGCTGACCAACGGCACCGTCTTGTTGACCTCCTCACCCGTGTCGCCCTCGCCTGGGGTCGTCGCGGTCTGCCACGGCAATACCGACAGCGGCATCGAAGAAGCGCCGATCGGCGGCGGCAACACACGCTTTCCGACCACCATTCCCGGCTTGTCCTTCGAGATCGTGCGCGACAATTCGAACAGCCTGAAGCCCTATCCCGACGAAACCCTCGGCCCCTCGGTTTTTGATTTTTCCGGGCTGTACCGGCTTGAACTCAGGGTGACCGATGCCGCCGCCTTCGCCGCGGCCGGCAACCACACCCTTGCCGGTGGCCAGATCGCGCGGTGGGTCGTGGACTGTAGCCAATGCCAGTTGAGCAAAGCGCCAGTCGTGACATTCAACATTTCGGAGGTCGCCTTCGTGACACCGTCATGCAACGTGACCACTCCCTCGCAAACGGTCCCTTTGCCGACCGTGATGTCGGGGCAGTTTTCCGGAACGGGCTCCACCGCCGGCGAAAAGGATTTCTCGATTCAACTGTACTGCCCGGCCAGTGCTGCCGGGGCCGACGTGGCCATCACCCTGAGCAGCAATGACCCCTTCGACGATCAACTCGCCGTGATCAACAACGGCGGCAGCGCGCAGGGCGTGGGTGTGCAGGTACTGGACGGCAACGGCAACACGATCGCCTTCGGCCCCGCCATCGACGTCGGCACCGCCAGCGCCGGCAACTTCGACATTCCGCTCAAGGCGCGCTACTACCAGACCGGCGAGAGCGTCAAGGGCGGCAGTGTATCGGCCACGGTCAACTACACGATCACCTACCCGTGACCGGCTGGGCCGCGATCCGGTTCAGCGGTACGTCCGGGTTTGCACCGTCACGGACGCCTGGCTGTCGAGTTCACCGTGACGGCGCATCCACGACAGGCTCCGGAACCCGGCCATCTGCGCGTGCGTCAGAGCGACAGCGGACGTCGCAAACGCCGTCGAATGGCGTCGACGCGAGTCATCCGGTCGAAAACATCGTCGCCATCGCGACCGTGGGTTGGTCTTGGCCTCATGGACACACGTGGGGGCAATCACCGCCCCCGAAAACGTGATGTGCCCGCCGTCCGCCGCCAGTGCCGGAACCGTCCAGAGTTCCGTCAACAAGCAAACCAACATCGTGATGCACACTTTCCAACACATGGCCGATCCTCCCCTGGCCGCCGTGTTGTCTATCGTGTTAGTGCATTGATACGCAAACCGTAAATGACATAAGTCATGCATCAGGCGCATATTCAAGCGCCCGTCAGCAAAGTGAGATGTTCTTCACACTCAATCCACGCACTTTGTGAACAAACGGCGCGGTCTTCATCCGACCGGCGAAGCCCCGAATCCGCCCGCCAAAACGCGAACACCATCGCATTTCGGAAAACGGCATGCACGGATCATGTGCGATTGTGGATCATCGGCACGACACGCGTCCGCACCGCACCATGACACGTTGCGCGCGGATCGAACGGCACGTTTTTCATATCGCCCAGGGAGAAGGTTCCAATGACGCTTGCACGCAAATTCGTTCCATGGCTGGCTCCGTTGCTGATGCTGGCTTGCGCTCCGCCCGCTCATGCGCAAAGCATCTGGGACTCCATCAAGCACAAGGTTGCGGACAAAGTGTCAGACACGGCCGCGCAGACATTGGAAAAATCCATGTCCCGGCATGCGGACAACGACGCGTCGCCGTCGTCGGACGACTCGCGCCACCCCATGCTGACGATCAATGGCGGCGGTCACTTCACCGCAGGCAACGTTCCGTTGGTGACCGGCACATTGGCCGACACCGCCGTGGGTGCGATGCCTTCGGCCTGGAAAACGAATGGCTCCGCCGCGTTGGTCACCATGAACGGCGTCCCCGGCAAATGGCTGAAGATCAACCCGTGGTCCACGCTGAAGCTGACCAAGCCACCGCGTCTGCCACGGCATTTCACCGTGCAATTCGACGTCATCGCCGTGGCGGACAAGATACAGGATCTCGATGCGCTCAAGTTCGGTTTCGCCCACGACAACAGCGTGCGGAATTACATCAGCGACGCCTACAATGACGGGGCCATCAACGCTGTCGCCCTCAATTACATGAACCGCGGCGGCGGATCCATTTCCAGCAGCGCCACCGGCAATCACAGCCCGTTCGAATTCGGCCTCGAAGGCTATGCCAACAGGCCCCTGCACGTGGCCATCGATGTCGACGGCGACAACATGAGCGTGTACCTGGACCACCGCAAAGTCGGCGACTCCAAAATGTTTCTCGGTCACAAACCGCGCTATTTCTTCATCAGCTACGGGCTGAAGAACCGGCACGGATCGGCGCTGGTATTCGGCAATTTCCGCATCGACGGATTCAAGACGGCATCCCCGTAATCGCACGCCGGGCGGCACACAGGCCGGCGAAGTCCCGGCAACATGCCGCGACACGCCGCCCACCGTCGGTTTCCTTGTGCCCGCCGGCCCACCCCGAGGACTCTGATCAACCCCCAGGAGCCTGACAGGTGGCATCCTTCGGCGTTGATCAGACAATCGCTAACGCGAGGAAATGTATTTCTCGCGGCGGATGTGGCGCACGGACAGGCCGGCCTCCTTGAGTGCGGCAAAAGTGGCGTCGATCATGTCGGGATTGCCGCACAGGTAGGCGATGTCGCCCTCCGCATCGGGTTCCAGCTCGGGCAACACGCTTTGCACGTAACCCAGGCGATCGTCCGGACGCGGATCGGGACGTGCGCCGCGGCTCAGGCACGGATGGAACGTGAAGTTGTCGTGCTCGCGCGCGAAGGCTTCGAATTCTTCGCCGTACAACAGTTCGGTTTCGTTGCGCGCACCGTACAGCAGCACGAACTTGCAACCACGCTCGCGCATCAGTTTTTCGATGCGCGGGCGCATGGCGCGATACGGTGTGACGCCGGTGCCGGTGGCGACCAGCAGATAACGCTGGTTTTCGTCGCCATCCATCAGACAGAAGCGCCCGTACGGTCCACTGGCCTCGATTTCGTCGCCGTGCTCCAGATTGCCGAGCAGCTTGGTCGCCGCGCCGCCATCGACGTAGCTGACGGCGATTTCCACGCGCCGGGTTTCGCCGCTTTCGGCATCCTCGCCCACCGTCGCGACCGAGTAACTGCGCTTGGTCGGCTTGCCGTCGTCGTAGTGAAAATGGACTTGCAGAAACTGCCCCGGCGTGAAAGCAAGCGGCTGACCGTCGGCGCGTTCGAAAGCCAGATGACGCACGGTGGGGGCCAACATGAAGCTGTCGACCAGGCGCAGGTTGAAGTGTTCGATCATGGAAACGCTCAATTTCGCGGAACAAGCGGCATCGGGCCGCACCAGGCGGGTATGATAAGCGTCTTGCCCGGATGCTTGAAACTGCGACATTTCATACGCATGTTGGACAACCACTTCGGCAACCCCCGCCCGGGGCTGCTGGCAGGCCTGTCCCGATGCATGAGCTCTTGCGGGAGGGGCCGGTGGCCCCGACAGGACATGAGCTCTTGTGGGAGGGGCCGGTGGCCCCGACAAGACATGAGCTCTTGTGGGAGGGGCCGGTGGCCCCGACAAGACACGGGCTCTTGTGGGAGGGGCCGGTGGCCCCGACAAGAGGTGCCGCAAGATCCGTCGGAGCCACCGGCCCCTCCCACAGAAAACTTGACACCCTCAACTGTTTCGGGAATCGCCACACTTCTTTACGACCAGGATTTTCCATGTCCGTGACTCCTGCACTCGCCATCGACAACCTGCGCAAGGTGTATGCCAATGGCACGGAGGCGCTCAAGGGCGTCTCGCTGAATGTCGCCCCGGGCGATTTTTTTGCGCTGCTGGGCCCCAACGGCGCCGGCAAATCCACCATGATCGGCATCATCAGTTCGCTGGTGAACGCCACCGCCGGCGACGCGCGCGTGTTCGGCGTGTCGATCCACGATGACCGCATGGCGGCGATGCGCCTGATCGGGCTGGTGCCGCAGGAGATCAACTTCAACCAGTTCGAGCGGCCGATCGACATTTGCGTCAACGTGGCCGGGTTCTACGGCATACCGCGCGACGAAGCCCTGCAACGCGCAGAGAAATACCTGAAAGAACTGCGCCTGTGGGACAAGGCGTTCCAGCAATCGCGCATGTTGTCGGGCGGCATGAAGCGGCGTCTGATGATTGCGCGCGCGATGATGAACGAGCCGAAGCTGCTGATTCTGGACGAACCCACGGCCGGCGTGGATATCGAGATCCGCCGCTCGATGTGGCAATTCATCACCGGAATCAATGCGGCGGGCACCACGGTGATCCTGACCACGCACTACCTGGAAGAAGCCGAGTCGCTGTGCCGCAACATCGCCATCATCGATCATGGCCGCATCATCGAAAACACCACGATGAAGACCCTGCTCGGCAAGCTTGATGTGGAAACCTTCGTGCTCGACACCAGCGAACTTCCCGCCACGTTGCCCGAGCTTCCCGGCGTCGTGCAGCGAC
>CAZSOU010000081.1:0-11331 GCA_964608595.1 uncultured Rhodanobacteraceae bacterium | reverse complement strand
TCGAGGGCGGCTTCACCTACATGCAATACATCGTGCCGGGCCTGGTGATGATGAGTGTCATCATGAACAGCTACGGCAACGTCACCAGTTCGTTTTTCGGCGCCAAGTTCGGCCATTTCGTGGAAGAAATGCTGGTGTCGCCGATGCCCAACTGGGTGATTCTGTCCGGCTACATCGTCGGCGCCATGGTGCGCGGCTTGTGCGTGGGCGCGGTCGTGCTGATGATCGCGCTGCTGTTCACGCACCTGGACATCGTGCACCCGCTGGTGATGCTGACCACGGCCATGCTGACATCGATCGTGTTTGCGCTGGCGGGTTTCGTCAACGCGGTATTCGCCAAAAAATTCGACGACATCGCCATCATCCCCAGCTTCGTGCTGACGCCACTTACCTATCTGGGCGGCGTGTTCTACTCGATCAAGGACATCGGACAACCGTGGCATGCGCTGTCGTTGGCCGACCCGATCCTGTACATGGTCAATGCGTTTCGCTACGGCGTGCTCGGCATCAGCGACATGAAGCCGTGGATCGCCTATGTGGTGATGATCGGCTTCGTGTTCCTGCTCGGCGGTTTCGGGTTGTGGTTGCTCAAGCGCGGCGTCGGGATGCGCTCGTGATCCGAACCGACCGCGTGTTCATTGCGTGCGTGCAGGAACGCACCTCGTGTGCGGCCGCCGGACACCGATGAAACGGTACGGCCGTCGCGCACGAGGTGCGCTCCTGCTGCGCGTCGGGGCAGCGTCGGGTTATTTGCTGCCGGACTGCTTCGGCAACGGCGCGAGATTGAAGCTGATGGTGGACATCTTCTTGTCGAGCGCGCGGATGACGTCGTTGGTCAGATCGTTGCTCTGATTGCCGCCGAGCACGGTGTCGCGGTCAAGCAGGATACCGCAGCTGTGCTGCTTGTAGATGTTGGCCACCAGCGGATCGATCGCCTTGCCGATACGCTGCATGGCGTTGGCGCGAGTCGCATTGATGCGGGCGTTGAGCTGCTGGGCTTCCTTCTGGAATGACTGCATGCGGGTTTGCAACGCCTTCTGCTGGCTGCTGCGCTGGCTTTCGCTCAGGGAATCCGCTTTCTGACGGAAACTCTTCACGCTCTGCTGCAACGGCTTGCGCTCGCCTTCGAGCTTGTTGTGCGCTTGCTGTGCAAGCTGCTTGAGACGTGCATCGGCGGCCTTGCCGACCTTCGACTGCGACAGCACTTCACCGCGCGACAGCATGCAAACGCCGGGAACGGATTTGTTGCCCAACGAGGTCTGGGCATGCGCGGGCGTGAAAGCCAGTGGCAGCATCAGGGCGCCGGCCATGGCGGCGGCGATGGTGAGTCGATGTGATGTCATGGTGGGTTTCTTCCTGAGTAATGTTGAATGGAATGATGCCAAGCGGACTGCCGAGCATAACAAGGGTAGTGACCGCTGAAACTGAACAGAGTTTCATTCGGATTCGGGATCGGACGGTTGGGTCTTCTCCTTCTGCAGGGGCTTCAGTGATTCGAATTTGCGCTGGTAATCGAGCGTGATGTCGCGGGCATCGGAGCTGGAAGTGATCACCCGCGGCGTGATCAACACCAGCAATTCGGTACGGTTGCGGTGGTGGTCGGTACTGCCGAACAGCCGCCCGAGGATCGGAATGCGGTTGAGCCAGGGAATGCCGGTATCCACATTGCCCTCGTCCTGCTGAATCAGCCCACCCAACAGCACCGTCTGTCCGCTTTGCACGGCAATCTGGGTCGCCAGTTCGCGCTTGTTGATGGGGAAATTGCCGTAGGTGTCCTTGTTGCCCGGTTTGCTGACGATCTGCGTCAGATTGAGGTATACCAGACCACCCGGATTGACACGCGGACGCACCTTGAGAATCACGCCGGTATCCTTGTACTGCACGCTGCCCAGCGTGCCGATGCCGCCGTTGCCGGTGGCGCTGCCCAGCCCCGGTGCAAAGTAGGTCTGGTTGACCGGAACCTGCTTGCCGACCTGAATGCTGGCCAGTTGGTTGTTCATGACCACCAGCGACGGTTCGGACAGCACTTTGGTGTTGCCGTTGGTTTCGATGGCGTGCACCGCCGCCTGGATGTTGCTGTTGAGAAACGAATAGAAGAAGGTGTCGCCAAGCGGGTTGAACGCCGCACCGCCGGCGCCGAGCGCCCATTGCTGCTGGTTGCCCGGTTGGCCGGGCACGTAGCCGCCCTTGCCGTCCGGATGGCCGCCGATCAGACCTTCCAGGTACCACTGCACACCGAAGCTGAATTTGCCGGTGAGCTGCACTTCGAGGATGCGCGTTTCTATCTGCACTTGCAGCGGCACCACATCCAGGCGCGTGATCGCCGATTCGATTTCGGCCCATTGCGAGGGCCGGCAGCGCACCAGCAACTGGTTGTTGGACTTGACGGCCGTGATGCGCACGCCTTTGGCGCCGTTGCCGGCAGTGATGCCGTTGCCGACGCCCAGCGACGAATCGCTCGCGCCGTCACCGTCGTTCAACAGCGACACGGCATTGTCCGCTGCGCCGGTGGTGCGGCCGTCGTCGCCGACTCCGGCCGAGGCGTCCATGCGATCGCCGGCGTTGCCGAGGTGCGCCCCCCCGGTATCACTGGCGCCAGTACCGCCGCCAAGCACCCCGGTGTCGTTGCCGCCGAGGCTGCCGCTGGCCAGCGTGGACGGCGTCAATCCCGGCGCGACGCCGCCCGATCCGCCACTGCCGGTGCTGCCCGTGCCGTTGTAGATCTGGTTGAGATAATTCGCCAGCGAACCGGCGCGCATGTTCTTGACGTTGTACACGTAAAGACGCGGCTGATTGCCGCCGCCGGCATCGATGCGGTTGATCCACTGATGCACTTCGGCCAGGTAGTCCGGTTGTGAAGTGATGACGACGATGGCGTTGGTGCGCTGGATGGGAATGAAGCGCAACATGCCGGCCAACGGCGTGGAACCGTGCTGGCCGAACAGCTTCTGCAACTGCGGCATCAGCTGTCCCACGTTGGCGTGCTGCAACGTGAATACGCCGACCGACATGCCTTTGAGCCAGTCCACGTCAAAGGTCTTGATGGTGTGTTGATAGTTGGCCAGCTGACCCGGCGTGCCCGCCATCACCAGCAGGTTGCGCATCGGGTCGACCAGCAGAAAGGCGCTTTCGGGGGCAAACGGTTTGAGCAGCTTCTTCATTTCCGTGGCGGAAATGTAATGCAGCGGAAACAGTCGCGCCGACATCCCCGCACCGGGCGCACGCGCGCCCAGGCTGGGCGACAGGTTGCCGGCCACGGCATTTTTGGCGGGCAGGACGAGATAATGCCCGCCTTTCTCGATCAACGCGTTGTCGGTCCAGGCGAGCAACGTTTCCAGGATCGGCAATGCCTCGCTGCGCGGTACCGGTTGCGCGGTGGAAAAGGTGATGTGGCCCTTGACGCCGGGTTCGATGGCGTAATTGCGCTTGAGAAAGTCGCCCAGTATGGCCTTGACGACCGCTTCCACCGGCTGGTTTTCAAAGTTGAACACCACGCCGTTGTCGCCGCTGGCGCCAGCATTGGACCAGCTCGAAGGGGCCGCCCCCATGGGCCGCACGAACACGCCGTTGCCACGCTTGATGTTCGCCTCGGGGGCATTCGAGACGGACGCCGCACCCGCCGGCAATCCGGTCTTCGTGGGAGCCGGCGGCGGCTGCCGGGTACCGGCGACGGCCTCGCGCTCGAGCGCATGATCGCTCTTCCCCGACGGCAAGGTCGAACAGCCCGCCAGCAATGTCAGCGCAGCGGCGACGAAAAGGGTGCGATAAAAACTCATGGGTCAGTGGTCTCCCGCGTGCGCCGCCGATTGGCGACGACGTTCCTCGATGCGTTGCTTGAGAGTCTGGATGCGTGTGGACCGGGCCTTGTCGGCCGATCCTTCCGGTGCACGCTTTTCATGTGCCGGCGCGGCACGGGATGGCGCCGGTGGCCGTGACGTGCCGCCATGACCGGGCCCCGATGGATTCGCCGCCGTCGCCGACACGCTGCCGGCACCGGCCGGCTCATCGCCGGCGGGCAACTTCAGTTGCAGCCGCGTGACCTTGCCATTGTCGACAAACGTGGCCTCGCGCGGCTTGAGCGTCTGCAGCACCCAGTTGCCGTGTTCCATGGACTTGCCTTCGATCACGCGCACGGTATGACCATCGCTGCTGTCGGTCAGCAACGCGATGTGCATCCCGGGAGCCATGATGACGCCGGTCAATTCCAGGTTGTTCAAGTCGGCCGACGTATCGCCCTGCGTGGCGACCGGCGCCGGCTGGCGATTGGTGGTGAACAACGGCCGCTGCCAGATTTCGGCACTGTGTTGCAGCGACGGGGCGTCCGTGGTTTCGGCCGGATGGCGGGCCGCCGGCAACGTGGGCGCCGTCCCCGGCGGCAACCAGTGCACGTTGCTGCCGAACCCCAGCAACAAGGCCGCCAGCGCCGCCACGAACAACAGGCACACGGCAACGAGCCACGGCGTCAGACGGCGCTGGTCGGCGGCGTTCACGGCGCCTCCTGGTCGGTGCCGGCACGCATGTAACCCGACACCAGCAGCTGCACATTGAGTGGTTGAGTGACGCCATCCTTGTTCGGCACCGGATTGCGGTAGGCACTGAAGCTGTCGACGAACACGAACGGTTTGCCCCAGGCCAGATCGTGCAGCACCCCCGCCAGCGCATGCATGCTGCAGCGCATGTTGATGTTGGCGCTGACTTCCCGATACGGCGACTTGCCGTCGTTGCCGTGTGCCGGCACCGGCATTTTCTGCGTGACCTGACACGGGCCGAGGGCGGTGCGCGTGGCAACGGTTTCGACCACGTGCTGCATCAGACCGGCCGTGGCCGCATTGCTGTCATTGCCGGGCAAAAAGCCACCGGCGTCGGCTTGCCCGCGCGACAGATTTTCCAGGCGATGGCGCACCACGTCACGCTCGGCGGCGATGGCGGCGTAATGCTGCTGGCTTTCACGCAAAGTCTGCATCTGATCGTCGATGCGTGCCAGCGGCGCCACGAACCACCAGTGCACGAGCACGAAATAGGCCAGCACCAGCACCAGCAGCGCCAGCAACAAGGCGGCGACGCGACTTTCAGTGGCTGTCAGCTTGCGCATCGGCACTCCCCGGGCTGCTTGATGCTGCGGCCGGCACACTCAGTTGCGCGGTCATGTAGAAACGCTCCTTGCCGGTCGCCGGATCAGTCTGGATGACACCCTGGAAACCCGGATCGGTCAGATACGCGGAGTCCGCCATGCGTTCGAGAAGTCCGGTCGCATGCGGGCTTTGCCCTTGCAGCGATACGCGGCCGCCAGCGTCGACGCTGAAACGCTCCAGCCAGGTGTCGTCGGGCAAGCGGTGGGTGACATCGTCGAGCACGGCGATCATGGTCGGCGCTTCGGCACGATGGCGTTGCAGAAAGCCCGACGCACCCAGACGCGCCACCAGTTGCCGGCGCAACGCGGCCACCTGGCGGGCCTGGCCGTGCAATGCTTCGACCTGGGTCTGCATCGCATTCAGTGCCTGGCGGCGGTTGTGCAGCCATTGCCCCATGACAAGCGCCAGCAACAGGATCGCCAGCCCCACCAGCACCCCGTTCAGACGTCGACGCGGATGCGGATGCACCGGCCGCGCGGATGCGTCCAGCAAATTGACGTTCAGACGCCCATCCCCGGCGGCGACATCCACGGCATCTATTGACACGCCCATGGCGCGCGCGCGCTGCAGCAACGGCTGCAGCCGCTCGCGCGGCGCGAGTACCAGCTCTGCTTCGAGACGGCCGTCGGCGACCGTGTCCAGCGGGCGCACGTCATAGCAGACGTCACTCACCTGAAACGGTGTCTGCCGATCCATTTCGTAACCCGCCACACGACGCAGGTCCGCCCGTGCGGCGGACGGCAGATACAAGCGCCGGCGCAAGACCTGATCCGGTGACAGACACAGGGCCACACGTACATCCTGCCGGTCGGCATTCGCCAGGGCCTCGCGCCAGGCCGCCTGCTGCAAGGTCGCGTCCTGGGTGGTGTCGATGCGGGCCAGCGTCTCATCGGCTGTCGCCTTGCGCACGCAAACCGTGTCGTTATCCAGCGTCAGCAAGTACCAGCTGGCATCACGCGCCAGCCAGGCGGCCATGCGTTGCGGCAGGCACGCGCGCAGCTCGCCTCCCCACCAGCGCAGAAACGCCGGCAGGGGCGAGGCGCGCCAGGCACGCTGCAACCGGGCCATGGCCGGCTGCCATGTGTGTGTCGATGCCGTCACTCGGCTGTCCCCTCCCTCCATTGCAATACCGCGTAAGGTCGTCCATCGGGACGATTGGCGCGATGGCGAATCGTCGCATGCAACACCGCTTTGGCGCCATTGGCCAGTGTGGCCGTGGACACGATGCTGTGCGTGATGCCCCCGGCGCCGGGGGTTACCGGCATGCCGTTGGGCAGCGTCGGCAAACCGTGCGCCGGATCGGCATGATGACGCTTTTCCACGTAGCGTCGAGCCTGATCGGCGTCCATGCCGGGCAACGCCGCCAGCACCTGCGCCGGAGCATGCGCCGGATCGGGAATGTTGCGACCGGACCACAAGGTCACCAGCGGCGCCAGTCTGGCATACAACGCCGGCGTCATCCCCCGAACCTGTTGCAGTTCCTGGATACTGGCGAAGGGCCCGTTGCGCGGACCGTAATCACGACCGGCCTGCTGATAGCGACCGGCTTCGGCGCCGTTCGGCCGGGCCATGTCATCGCCGTCGCGCCAGTCGGCGATGGCCGCGGCCAGACGCTTGGCCTTGCCGTCCTTGACGCCCAACGCCTTGAACAAGCGGCGCAGGATGTCCGGCGTGGCGGTGTTGATGTCCACCTTGCCGTCTTCGGCCGTGATGCGCACCGAGACCGACGCGTTGCCGAATCGGAAATGATACGGCTGACCATCCACACGCCAACGCCGCCGCGGCACCGGATCGTGCAACGCCGCCACCGCGCGCGCCAGTCCGGCCTCGGCGGCATAGCGCGCCTGCGCCTGCGCGAATTGATACCGCGCTTGCAGGCCTTCGGTACGCGCCAGCACGGCGAACCCGCCGAGTACCACGGTCAACAGCGCGCAGGCCCAGAGGACGAGAATGAGGGCGACGCCCTGCTGGCTCGGTCGAGGTCCGGGACGGGGGACGCGGGACCGGGGGCTCGACAAGCCGCAACCGGCCTGCGCCCTGCGCCCTGCCCGCGCACCGAGTGCCGACAAACTCACCGCACACCCCCCACCGGCAACCCCTGCATCACCGCCGCCCGATTGACCGCGCTGGAATCGACACGCAACGGCGCGGTCAGCGTCGGCCATCGACCATGCGCCAGTTGCAGGCGAATCTGCACCAGCGAGGGCAATTGGGTCGGGCGGCTCCACGACGAGCGCCAGCCGAGGTCCTGACGGCGCAGGTCGTAGCCGCGATAGATGAAGCGGCCCTGTTTGATCCCGGTCAACAGAATCTGCGGTTTGCCGATGGTCACGGGCTTGCTGCCGTCGGGTGGCAATTGGGCGAAGGATGCCTCGAGATTCCATTGGGCGTGGCCATCGGGAACCAGGGCCAGTTTCTGCAGCTGCGGCCCCATGCGACCGAGAAATCCGGGCAGCGGCGCCACGAAACGCATCGTGTGCGGGCCACCGGTGAACACGATCGCCTGACCCCCGTCGTTGCGTGCCCACGGCATGGGCGACACTTGCGCAAAATTGCGGCGCAGGAACTGTTCGGCCCCACGCACCTGATCCAGTCGATCGACCTTGGCACGCCCGCGGTCGGCCGTTTGCGTGGCGGTACGAATGCCCGACCAAACGCCCAACATCAGCAATGCCAGCAACGCCATGGCCGCAAGCAGTTCCAGCAACGTAAAACCGCGCACGCCATGCCGGACGGACGCTGCCGGCGACCCGCTCATGGCATGCCCTCCCCGTTCGAATTCACACGCGCCACGCGCAAGGTCCGGAAATGCGCGACGTGCTGACGCGCCTGCGGCCCCCACATCACCGCGAGATCGAGCTCGTACAGGCGCAACGGACCATTTCGTGACGTCGATTTGCGCTTTCTGCTGTCGGCGGGACGCCACGGAGTGACCTGCAAACGCCAATGGTAAGTCGCGTCAAAACGCCCCTGCGTCGTGCCCGGCTGCGGCGGCTGCATGGCATCGACACTGTCCAGCATCGATTGTGCCCAGGCGGCGGCCCGGGTGCGTGCGGCGGCCTGGTGCGTCAACGCCACGGATGCGCCCATGGCTTTCAGCAACACGGCAAACGCCAACGCCAGAATGACGATGGCCGCCATCACTTCCAGCAGGGTGAAGCCGCCGCCACGCCGTTTCATGGCTGCGCTTGCGCCTTGCCGGCATCGATACTGATGGCACCGGTCAACCAGGCAACGTTGACGCGCCACTGACGCGCCCCGCGGCGGAGCACGACATGCCCGCCGGTGGAACTGCCGTCAGGGAAAAAACGGATGCGCGCAAGCTTGTCGGCCTGTTGGTCTTCGGCCGCGCTGGTGATGCTCAAACGCATGTGCTCGGGAAGCGTGTGCGGACTTTTCCCGGGCGCGGTGTAACTGCGCGCCTTGACGTCAAGCGTGAAGACCTCGGGTTTGGCCTTGACGATGGCCTGGGTACGCGTGTAGCGCAACGCCGCGGCCAGATGGGTGCTCGCCGCACGCACCCTGGCCGCGGTCAACCCGCGCGTCACCGACACCGCCACGGCCGCCGCCGCAATACCGATCAGGATGATGACGGCGAGCATTTCGAGGAGAGTGAAACCGTTTGTCGGCACCCGCGACACGGGTGCCGAGCGCCTCGTCCCGAACCCGACGAACGGGCCTCCCCGACGGCCGGCTCTCATTGCCAGTTCCCCACATCCTTGTTGAACCCGTCGCCACCCGGCTTGCCATCCTGACCGTAGAAAATCAGGTCGAAGCTGCCGTGTTGCCCCGGGTATTTGTAGCCGAACGCGTGGCCCCACGGGTCCTTCAGATCCGATGCCTTGGCATAGGGGCCCAGCCAGTTGGCGTCGCCGGAGGGCTGCTTGACCAATGCTTCGAGGCTTTGCGGCGGCGCGCCGTTGTCCAGCGCATAGTTCTGGATTTTCTGCCCCAGCGTGATCAGTTGCGCCTTGCCCGCACCGTACTTGCCCTTCTGCATGTTCTTGCCCACCTGGGTCACCACGATGGTGCCGACGATGCCGATCAGGACGATGACGGCGAGCATTTCCAGCAGGGTGAAGCCTCTTGCCGCGACCCGGCTCCCGGCTCCCGCGCCGCGAGCCGCGTCTTTTTCCACTCCGGCAGCCAAAATTCTCAACATTCTCGGACCCTCCAAATCAAGCAAACTCAATGAATATTTCCCGTCAGACCAAGCAGCGGCAACAGGATCGCCGCCATGATCAACGCCACCAGCGCCGTCATCACCAGCGTCAACACCGGCACCAGCGCCGCCAGCAGGCGGTCGATGGAGCGACGTGATTCGGCGTCGAAGGTGTCGGCCACCTTGAGCAGCAAATCGTCCAGTTCCCCGGCTTGTTCGCCCACTTCGATCATTTGCAGCGCCAACCGCGGAAAGCTTTCCGTCGCTGCCAGCGCCGTCCCCAATCCGGCGCCACCCTTGACCGCCTCGGCCGCTTCGGCCAACGCCTGGTCAAGGCTGCTGTTGTTTGTGACCTGCCGCGCGATGGAAAGTGCCGCAAGCAACGGCACGCCATTTTTCAGAAGCGTGCCCAGAGTGCGTGCGATGCGCGCGGTTTCCACCTTGAGCAACAGCGGCCCGATTACGCGCACACGCAACAGCCACGCATGAAACGCCCGCCGCGCCACGGGATCGCGCAAGCGTGCACGCCACACCAGGCCGGCGACGACAAGCGCCAGCACGATCAGCCACCACCAGCCCTGCACGACCTGGCCGACGACCAGCACGGCTTTCGTGATCCAGGGCAACGGCACGCCCATGTTGGCGAAAATCGGTACAAACTGCGGGACCACGTATGCCACCAGCAGGATCAGCGAACCAAGCACGCCGACCAGCAGAAATGCCGGATAGATGAGTGCGTTGATGACACTGGAGCGCAATGCCTGCGCACGCTCCAGGTAATCGGCCAGACGGCGCAGCGTGCTTTCCAGCGCGCCGCCCGCTTCGCCGGCGCGAACCAGCGAAACGTACAGACGCGGAAACACGTCGTGTTCCTCGGCCAGCGCGTGCGAAAGCGTGTCGCCGCCGCGCACGCGATCGCGCACCCGCTCGATGAGCTTGCGCGCATTGGCGCCTTCGGGCAATTCCAGCAGCAGCGTCAGGGCGCGATCCAGCGGTTGCCCCGCACCCAGCAATGTCGCCAGCTGATGCGTGAAAAGCGCCAACTGCTCACCCGGAAACGGTCCGCGCCGGAGCCAGGCGAAACTCTGCGCGCCGGCCGCGCCATTCGCCGGCGCGGCATCCAGCGGCGTATGCCCCTGATCCTGCAGCTTGGCGATGACCTCGTCCTCGCTGGCCGCTTCCATGTTGCCGCGCAAGGTCTCGCCGGAGGCGCTGATGGCTTTGTAGCGGAAAGTGGGCATCAGTGTGGAACCCGGGGCACGTGAGTGGCTCGGGCGGCCATCGGCTTTCCGGCACGTGCACCACGTCGGCTTCGACAAACCGCGGACGGGGCACGACGCGGCACCGTCTTGCAAGATGATCCCGCCGCGCGCGATGCCCGCCCCGCCCGAGTCCCGAATCCCGAGCGTCCGCTTCCGAACCTACCCTTCCTGCGTAACACGCAACACCTCCTCCAGCGTGGTCACGCCGGCCACCGCCTTGGCGATGCCGTCTTCGTACATGGTGCGCATGCCGGCCTCGCGCGCCGCGCGTTCGATGTCGCTGGCGTCGGCGTGCTGCATGATCAGGCGACGCAACGGTTCGGTCATGACCAGAAATTCCATGATCGCCTGGCGGCCGTGATAGCCGCCGGGATTGGTGTCACTGGCACCCGGTTTGTACAACTTCACGGGCCGCTCGTCGGTATATTTTTCCAGCTCGAACTCGGCGATGATTTCCGCCGACGGCTCATAGGGAATGGCCGTTGCCGGGTCCAGCCGGCGGACCAGCCGCTGCGCCAGAATCCCGTTGATGGTCGACCCCAGAAGATAGTCCTCCACGCCCATGTCGAGCAGGCGCGTGACGCCGCCGGCGGCCGAATTGGTATGCAGCGTTGACAACACCAGATGCCCGGTCAGCGCCGACTGGATGGCGATGCGGCAGGTTTCCAGATCGCGCATTTCGCCGATCATGATGACGTCCGGATCCTGACGCACGATGGAGCGCAACGCACCGGCAAAATCGAGCCCGATGGATGATTTTACCTGGATCTGGTTG
>CAZSOU010000080.1:0-11342 GCA_964608595.1 uncultured Rhodanobacteraceae bacterium | reverse complement strand
GCACGCCCAGTTCCTGCAGCGCGAACGGCTTGGTCATGTAGTCGTCGGCGCCGGAGTCGAAACCGGTGATTTTCTGCTCCAGCGCATCGCGCGCCGTCAGCATCAGGATCGGGGTCTGTTTGCGTGCTTCCTGGCGCAGTTTGCGCGCCACCTCCAGACCGTCCATGCCGGGCAGGGTGAGGTCGAGCACGATCACGTCGAAATCATGCACCACGGCCAGGTGCAGGCCGGTCACGCCGTCGCCCGCGAAATCGGCGACGTGGCCGCGATCTTCCAGGTAATCACCGATGTTGGTGGCCAGATCGTTGTTGTCTTCGATCACCAGTACGTGCATGGGTATCCTCGCGGCGACAGTGCCTTTGACCTCCCAAGCTTAGCCGGTATGAGCCGTACAGGCGATAACCGAACCACGGGCAAGAAAAAGCCCGGGCCGGCGCATACTCTGGGGAGATGCCGGGCCCGGGCCAAGATAACTGCCCCGTTGGCCATCGCGCCGCGACGTACCGCAAAGGATGCGCCGTGTCACGTGGTCAGGGTCCTTTATATCGCACCAAGGTTTAAGCCGTCGTTAAAAAAGTGCTTGAATTCAAGAACTTCGTGACGGACTTGGCAAAAGTTGCGGCAAATGGAGCGGGCGAAGGGAATCGAACCCTCGTCAGTAGCTTGGGAAGCTACAGCTCTACCATTGAGCTACGCCCGCGTCGTGCTTGCACGATGCTGCATGGTAGCTGGCGGGGCAGGGTTGTCAACGTGGTTGCGGTTGTTTCGTTACAAGCAGGGTGGACGGATACGGGAGCTTGCTCATGGGGATGCGCCGACATGATCGCTGGTTGCAGCGAACAACTTTGCCATTGTTGGCATTGGCTCTGGCGTTGTGCGGCTGGGTGCAGCCGTCGCAGGCGCAGACATCCGTGACGACAAGCGCGGGAGATCCGCCCGACCGCGTGGCGCGCGTGTCGTACGTGGCCGGCGAGACCGGCCTGCTTCCCGACGGTGACACCCGATGGCGTGATGTCGACATCAATCGTCCGCTGACCACGGGTGATCGCCTGTCCACCGGAACCGACGCGCGTCTGGAACTGGAGTTTGGCGATGCCACCCTGCGCATGGCCGGGGACACGGCATTCGGTTTTCTCGAACTCGGCGACTGGCAGACGCGCGGCTCGCTCAATCGCGGCACGGTGCAGCTGAATGTGCGCACCGTGCCTGATGGGGAAAGTTACGAAATCGATACGCCGCAGGTCGCGATGGTGGTGGATCGCTCCGCCCGGGTGCGTGTGGATGTCGGCGATGGCGACGCCACGGCCATCACGGTGCGCGAGGGGACGGTCGTTGTCCATGGTGAGGCGGGGGCACGTCGGATCGTGCGCGCGGGCGAGCAATACCGGTTCGACGACGCCCTGTTGTCCGACGCCGTCGCCGTGACGACGAACAACGAGGACGCGTTTTATCGCTGGTGCCGATCGCGCGATGCACTGTATGCCGATACCGGAAATGGCCACCATGTCGCCGAAGGCACTGTCGGTTACCGGGACCTGGATCGCTACGGGCGATGGCAGTCCGTAGCCGGTTACGATCAGGTGTGGTTCCCGAATGACGTCGATGCCGGCTGGGCGCCGTATCGCAACGGCCATTGGGCCTGGATTGCGCCGTGGGGCTGGACCTGGATCAGCTCGGCACCGTGGGGTTTTGCGCCATTTCACTACGGGCGCTGGCAGACCTTTGGCGGACGCTGGGGCTGGATTCCGGGGACGAGCGGCGTTCGTGCCGTGTACGCACCGGCGCTGGTGGCTTTTGTCGGTGGCGGCAACTGGCAGGTCTCGATCAGCGTGGGCGGCGCACCCGTGGGTTGGTATCCGCTGGCGCCGGGGATGGTCTACAACCCGTGGTATGACGCCAGTCGGCGTTATTACTGGCACGTCAATCGCGGTGCACGTCATCGGCGGCATCATCATGACTGGAAGCATCGTGTGAATGCGGCCTACAACGTCTGGCGCAAACCCGAGCGTTTGCGACAGGTGCATTACCTGGGGTCGAAGCGGCCGCATGGCGTGACAGTGGTGTCGCACGAGGTGTTGGCCGAAGGGCGCAGTGTGCGCAAGGCCCGGCGGAGCGTGGACGATCACTCCATTCGTCATGCGCCGGTGCGCCTGCATGGCTTGAAGGTGCGTCCGCAAGCAGGCTCGCACCGGGTCTTGCGCGATGCGGTGGTGCATCGCCTGCCGGTGAAGGGATTTGATCGCACTGTGGTGGCGGCACGCCACCGCGTGCCGAAGATGTCTCGCGCCGCGCAACGAGCGACGTACACGCCGTGGCGTTCGCCCGTGCGCGTGCTGGACCACGATCGGCACCCGGGTGGTTCCAGGTACCGGATTTCGCATCCGGAAGCGTTGCAGCCGACGCACGTGGCAGGCAGGGCGCCGATGCACCGTCGGGTGGTGCCGACATCCGCCACGTCGCGTTTGCGTCACCTTGGTCGCCGATCCCTGCACCGTGCCGACACCGCCGGCACGCACTTGCCCGCGGTCCCGCGTTTGAATGCGGCGGGCGGCACGCATCATGCCGAGCCGACATTGCCGCGGATACACCACGTGCGGTCGGCCCCGACGCCGTCGGTGCCGGTCACGCGACGGCCCGACCTGTTCCGGCCGCATCCGATGCAAGCGGTACATCGTGCAACCCTCGGCCGCACGGCACGCGAGCGTCGGCATGTCAGTCAACCACATGCGCCGCCGGCGCGCGTGTTGCGCCGCAACACGCCGCGGGCTCGGCCTGTTCGCATGCATCGTGCGCCGAAGGCGATGTCGCGACCGGCGACGCCGCATGTTCGCCACCGTTCGCACAGCCGTGCCCAGCCGGTGAAGCCGCATCCCTATCGCATGCACAAGCGGAAATCGAAGAAAAAGCATTGAGAATCGCGGCCGGAATCATGACCGCAGGGGGGCGTGTCTCGTTCATGCCCCGGGCAGCGACAGACGGTCGCAGACGTTACAATGACGGCATGCAAATCATACTCAATGGCTCGCCTCGACAGTGCGGTCAATCCATGACCGTGTCCCGACTGCTGCAAGAAGCCGGTTACGCCGGCCGGCGTGTGGCGGTGGAGGTCAATCGCGAAATCGTGCCGCGCAGTCGTCACGACGCACACGAATTGTCCGAGGGCGACCGGGTCGAGATCGTGCAGGCCATCGGCGGCGGATGAACGCTGCCGGACGCTTCCCTGATCGCCCGTTGTTTTTTCCTGTTTTCGGATCATCGTCATGAATCAACCGCAAGTGGATACCCCCGATCCGCTGGTCATTGCCGGCCACCGCTACGGCTCGCGCCTTCTGACCGGTACCGGCAAATACAAGGATGCCGATCAGACCCGCAGCGCCACGCTGGCCGCCGCGGCCGAAATCGTCACCGTCGCCGTGCGTCGCACCAATATCGGCCAGGATGCCGATGAGCCCAGTCTGCTGGACGTGCTGCCACCGAGCGAATTCACGCTGCTGCCCAACACCGCCGGTTGCGACAACGCGGCCGATGCCGTGCGCACCTGCAAATTGGCGCGCGAACTGCTGGACGGTCGCAAGCTGGTCAAGCTGGAAGTCATTGGCGACCCGAAGACCCTGTACCCCGACATTGTCGAAACCCTGAAGGCGGCCGAACAACTGGTCGCCGACGATTTCGACGTGATGGTCTACACCAGCGGCGATCCGATCGTGGCGCGACAACTGGAGGCCATCGGCTGTGTTGCAGTCATGCCGCTGGCTTCGCCGCTGGGCTCGGGGCAGGGCATCCAGAACAAATACAACCTGCAGGAAATCGTCGCCAACGCGAAGGTGCCGATCATCGTCGATGCCGGCATCGGCACGGCCTCGGATGCGGCCGTGGCGATGGAGCTCGGTTGCGACGGCGTGTTGTTGAACAGCGCCATCGCCCATGCCAGGGATCCGGTGCTGATGGCGCATGCCATGAAACTCGCCGTGCAATCCGGGCGTGCCGCTTTTCATGCCGGACGCATGCCGCGCAAGCGTTATGCCTCGGCCTCCAGCCCTGTCGAGGGTGTCATCGATTGAGTGCGCCGATCATGTCGACAGGGGAACCGCAAGGTCACGATGATCCCAGACCGCACCGTCCGGTGCGCAGCTTCGTGCTGCGCGAAGGTCGCATCACACCGGCGCAGCAGCGCGCTTTCGACAAGCATTGGGCGCGCTACGGTCTGGATTACCAGGGCCGACCGCGCGATCTTGCCGCCGTGTTCGGGCGTGACGCATCGCGCGTGATGGAAATCGGTTTCGGCAATGGTGAGGCGCTGGCGAGTGCTGCCGCCGACGATCCGGCGCGCGATTACCTCGGCGTGGAAGTGCATCGCCCCGGCGTCGGTCGACTGATGAACGCGTTGGCGAGCGACAACATCGACAACGTGCGCGTGTATCGCCATGACGCGGTGGAAGTGCTGCGCCACGACATTGCCCCGGGTGCACTGTCGGAGTTGCGCATCTGGTTTCCCGACCCCTGGCCGAAAAAGCGCCATCAAAAGCGCCGGTTGATTCAGCCGGCATTCGTGGATCTTGCCGCGTCGCGCATCGCCGTCGGCGGTCTGCTGCACCTGGCGACCGATTGGGAACCGTATGCCGAACACATGTGCGAAGTGATGCGCACGGCAAAGGGGTGGCGCAATCGTTCGACCACGGGCGACTACGTGGCGTGCCCGCCGTGGCGCATTCATACGCATTTCGAGAAGCGCGGCCGCAAACTCGGCCATGGCGTATGGGATATTTTGCATGAACGCATTTGACTCGCCGCGCGTGGCGGGCAAGCATCACCCCATGCCACCACGTTAACCCGAGACGACGCCCTCCATGGAAACTGCCGCCGCCGGCCTGACTTTGAGTCCCGACATGATGATCGTGATCGGCCTGGTCGGCTTCACCATGTTCATGCTGGTCATGGAGTGGATTCGCGCCGACATGGTGGCATTGCTGGTGGTAGTGGTCATCGGCCTGACCGGATTGATTCCGCCCGAGCGCGTGTTCGAAGGCTTCGCCGGCAACGCCGTGATCGCCATCATCGCGATCATGATCATGGGTGAAGGGCTGGATCGGGCCGGTGTGCTCACGGTGACTGCACATTTCGTGATGCGCATGGCGCGAGGTGTGGAATCGCGCCTCGGCCTGGTGGTGAATTCGGTCGCCAGCACGATGAGCGCCGTGATTCCCAGCCAGGCGTTGGCGGCATTGATGATTCCGATATCCGGCCGTCTGTCTTCGCGTACCGGTGTGCCGTTGTCGCGGCTGCTGCTGCCGATGGCATTCTGCATCCTCACGGGCACCAACACCACGTTGATCGGCAACTCGCCGTTGATTCTGCTCAATGATCTGGTCGACAGCGCCAACCGCAATCTGCCGCCGGGCGCACACACCATCCCGAAATTCGGTTTGTTCAGCGTGACACCGGTGGGCGTGGCGCTGGCCGTCACGGGCGTGCTGTATTTCTTTTTCTTCGCCCGCCGACTGCTCCCCGCGCGTGAAGGCGAGCGTCAGAAAGTGACGCCGGGGCGCACTGAAAGCTATTTTGCGGACACCTACGGCATTGCCGGCGACACCGCCGAACTGACCGTTACCTCCGACAGCCCGTTGGTCGGCATGAGCATCGTCGAAGCCGAACAGCTGCATGACGCACCCCTGATCCTGGCGATGAAAACCGGCAACGAGTCACGCATGGCACCGCCGGCCGATCAGATGATCTGGGTGGGCAGCATTCTGGGCGTGCTGGGCACACGCGAGCAAGTGGCCGCGTTTGCCAACAATCAACTGTGCAAGTTGTCGCCGCGCATGCGTCAACTGTCGGATTTGTTCAACCCGACCCGCGCGGGCATTTCCGAGGCCGTGATCCCGCCCGGCTCGCGTTTCATCAAGCACACGGTGGGCGAATTGCACCTGCGCAAGCGCTACGGTATTTCGCCGCTGGCACTCAACCGGGGGGACCAGGTTTTTCGCGAAGACCTGCGCGATGTGACCGTTCGTGCCGGCGACACGCTGGTTCTGCACAGCCACTGGCGCCAACTGGCCATGGCCGAAGAAGAGCGCGACATGGTGGTCGTCACCGACGTGCCCAAGGACGAACAGCGGCCCGGCAAGCTGTGGATTGCCGTCGGCATTTTTCTCGGTGCGATGGCGATGTCGCTGTTCACGCAGCTGGATCTGTCGGTATCGATGATGACCGGTGCGATCGCCATGCTTCTGACCGGCGTGCTCAACATGGACGAGGCGTTTCACGGCATCAACTGGAAAACCATCTTTGTCACCGCATGTCTTCTGCCGTTGGGCTGGTCGATGGACAACACGGGCGCGGCCGCCTGGTTGGCGCAGCAACTGCTGGTATTTTCGCACGGCTCGCCGCAATGGCTGCTGCAATTGGTGATGGCCGTGCTGACGTTGATGTTCTCGCAAGTCATGTCCAACGTCGGCGCCACCGTGATGATGGTGCCCATCGCCATCTCCGTGGCCGTTGCCACCGGCGGCAATCCGGCGGCCTATGCATTGATCGTGGCGGTGTCCTCGTCCAACACGTTCCTCATCAGCTCGGGTCATCCCGGGCTGATGATGATCGCCGGCCCCGGCGGCTACCGCAGCACCGATTTTCTGCGCGTGGGGTTGCCGCTGACCCTGCTGGTGCTGGGAGTAACGCTGGTGACGATCAATGCCATGTACGGGTGGTAAAGGGAGCTCTGATTGAATCCAGCGCAAACGTCATGGCACTCGGATGGTTCGCAGATTGTGCTGCGTGGCGCAGTGCAGGCTGGTTGCCTGGACAAGCCGCGCGATGCAGTCTGCGGACCATCCGACTGCCCCCCATTCCTTTCGAATCAAGTTGCCGGGCTTGCCCTGTCTGTCCACAATCCTGCGTTGCACTGTCTCGACAGGCAGCCAGCCTGCCTTCGCCAGTGCGCCTTGTCTTGCGAACAGACAGGACAAGTGACGTCCGCGCTGGATTCAATCAGAGCTCCCTTATGGAATTCGATTTGATCGACCTCATCCGTGCACGCACGGCCGCCGAGCGCGCGGACGTCGCGCTGGGCATCGGCGATGACGCCGCGTTGCTGATGCCGCCACCCGGCCACGCGTTGGCCATGGCCGTGGACACCCTGGTCGAAGGCGTGCATTTTCCGACGGGTACGAGTGCGTTCGACATCGGTTGGAAAGCCCTGGCCGTCAATCTTTCGGACCTTGCCGCCATGGGTGCGACACCCGCATGGGCGATGTTGTCGCTGACGTTGCCGCAAGCCGACCGCGATTTTGTGGAGGGTCTGGCCGAGGGGTTTGCACAACTGGCGCGGCGACACCATCTGGCGCTGGTCGGTGGCGACACCACACAAGGGCCGCTCAGTGTCAGCGTGGCCGTGCACGGGTTCGTACCGGCGGGACAGGCGTTGTTGCGTCGTGCGGCCGAAGCGGGTGACGCATTGTTCGTCACCGGCACCCTGGGCGATGCCGCCGCCGCCCTGCACTGTCTGGGCCGCAGCGGTGCGGAGGTGGACGCGTTGCGCCGACGGCTGGATCGACCCGAGCCGCGCGTGGCGGTCGGTCAGGCCTTGCGCGGCATGGCGCATGCCGCCATCGACGTGTCCGACGGGTTGCTGGCCGACCTGGGGCATGTTTGCAAAGCCAGTGGTGTCGGCGCCGAAATTCGCGTGGTCGATGTGCCGCAGTCGCGAGCGCTGACGACGCTTTTCGATGCCGCCACGGCACGCGAACTGGCGCTCGCCGGCGGCGATGATTACGAGCTTTGCTTCACCGCCCCGGAAGCCGGCGCGCAGGACGTCATGGCCACTCTGTCGCGCCTGGGTTGTGGCGTGACCCGCATCGGCCGCATGACCGAGGGCGGCGGCATCCGCGTGATCGACGCCAACGGCCAACCACTGACGCCGCCACGACAGGGCTGGGAACACTTCAACGCATGAATGCCAAGATCACTTTGAGTTCGGAGCAGCGCCGCGCGCTCATGACCCATCCGGCCGGCTGGATCGCGACCGGCGTCGCTTCCGGGCTGGCGCCGCGCGCGCAGGGCACGGTCGGTTCGCTGGTGGCGTTGTTGCCGTGGTGGTTTCTGTGGCGCGATCTGTCGCTGCCCCTGTACGGCGCGATGCTGGTGGTCACGTTCGTGCTCGGTGTGTGGGCGTGCAGTGTGAGCAGCCGGCGCATCGGTTTTCCCGATCACCGCGCCCTGGTCTGGGACGAGTTTGTCGGCCAATGGATCACTCTGTTGCCGGTGCTGGCGGGGCCGTGGTGGATGATGGCCATCGGCTTCATCCTGTTTCGTCTGTTCGATGTAGCCAAACCCTGGCCGATCGGGTGGCTGGACGCGCGCGTCAAAGGGGGGCTCGGTGTCATGCTCGATGACGTCCTGGCAGGGATGTTCGCCGCCGTCGTGCTGGCAATCATCCGTTGCATCATGATTTTCATGTAGGGCTCGTGCGGCGCGTTCGGTCGCGTCAACGGTATACGGCTTCGATCAGGTCGATTTCGTGCACCAGTTTGCGTGATGTGGCGTCGGAGATGCGTCGGTGACGCGCCAGCTCCAGTATGCGCTCGCGCTCGCCGCGCAGTCCGGCGAGACGCAGTTCCCGCTCCAGTGCGTCCGCCTTGCGCAGTTGCTCCGCATCGGTGCTGTCGCTTTCGGTTCCGCGCTGACGTTTCTGATACACATTGATGACGCGGTTGGCGGCATCGTCGCACAGATTCGTGGTGTCGTCGTCGGGGCGCTCGCGGAGCTTGTCGCACGCCTTCTTCACCGATTCGATGCCGGCTTCGATGGCCATGGCGCGAGCGTGGTTTTCCTGTTGCTGCGCCAGGGGTTCGACGGGAAGGGTCAGTCCCTTGAGCAGCAGGGGCAGGCCGATGCTGGCGCCGATCAAGGACAACAAGATGACCGAGGCGGCCAGAAAGATGGCCAGATTGCGCGCCGGAAACGCGCTGCCGTCCGGCATCAGCAGCGGCAATGTCAGGATGCCGGCCAAGGTGATGGCGCCACGCACCCCGGACAGGGACGTTGCGCAAACCAGACGCCACGACGGTGGCGTGAATGTTTCGCCGTGCCGGTGTCGGGCGTGCAGCAGGTGCATGCGCAGCGACAACCACACCCAGGCAAACCGCAGCAGCGCCAAGCCGAGCGTGATCGCGATCGCGTAGACGCCCAGCCACCACACCTGCGCATGGCCGCTTTCGCGGACCGATTGTGCGGCGCCGCGCAGGATGCCCGGAAGCTGTTCGCCCAGCAGTACGAACATGATGCCGTTGAGCGTGAACTGGATGGTGTTCCATACCGTGCTGCGTTCCAGTCGCGTGCTCGCCATGGTACGGCCGGTCAACTCGACGTAACTCATGGTGATACCGGCCGCCACGGCAGCGAGAATGCCGGAAGCATGCAGCTTCTCGGCCAGCAGGTAGGCCCCGAAGGGAATCAGCAGATTGATCAGAATGGACGAGCCGCCCTCCTCGCCGAACATGCGCGTCAATTTCCGTTGCACGAACACGACAGCCAGCGTGAGCAGCAAGCCGCAACCCAGTCCCGCCAATGCCACCCACAAAAAGGTCAACGCGGCCGAGCCAAGCGAGAACGTTCCGGTCATGGCGGCGACTACCGCAAACTGGAAGCACACCAGACCGGACGCGTCGTTGAGCAGCGATTCGCCTTCCAGGATATGCATCAGGCGTCCCGGCATCGGCACGCGCGTGGTGATGGACGACACGGCGACCGGATCGGTCGGCGACACGATGGCCGCCAATGCGAACGCGACCGCCAGCGGCATCACCGGGATCAACCAGTGAATCAGGTAACCGGCGCCGACCACCGTGAACACCACCAGGCCCAGTGCCAGTTGCAGCACGGTCGCCCTGTCGCGGAACAAACCGTCCTTGGGAATGCGCCATCCGTCCAGAAACAGCAGCGGCGGCAGGAACAGCAGAAAAAAGACCGCCGGCGTCAGCGCCACGGGTCGGGCGACAAACAATGCAATCACCGCACCGAGCACGATCTGCACGATCGGCAACGGCAGCGAGACAGGCAGCGCGCGCGCCAGATAGGCGCTGACGATGACCGCCAGCAACATGGCCAGAACCACTTCAATCGAAGCCATGTGCCAACCTCTCCGTCAAAAGCAATTTCGCGCGCGAACCGGGACTCCCGATGTTCCGATTCACGACGCCGATCTGTTGTTGCACCGCATGTGCTTCATCCTAGCGCATGCCTGCGATGAGGCTTTCCGGCCCGAACGAAGGGGCGCTCCCGGATTTTCGATTCAGCGGGAGCCGCGTGCCCGCGAATTTGCTAAAGTTGCACCTTCCGTGGCGCCTTGTAAATGAACCGACGCGTGATGCTCGAGCAAACCGTCAACGTGAGCTGTCCCTATTGCGGGGAATTGATCGACCTGCGGGTGGATCTTTCCGCCGGTTCGCAGGTTTACGTCGAAGATTGCAGCGTCTGTTGCCAGCCGATCGACGTCACCGTCGACGTCGACGCGCAGGGCGCCTGTCAGGTTGATGTCGCGCGGAGTGACGTCTGATGCACTCCGACGTCGCGCAGGTTGCCGCTTGAATCTCCCGTTCCTGCCATTCGGCCCGTGGGGTGTGGTGTGCGCCGCGCTGATTTCCCTCGTCGCGGGCATCTTGTTGCTGGGACTGACGCATGCGTGGGGCCGGCGCAACGGCTGGAGCCAGGGCGGCGAAATCGGCCGGGCCTGGCTTGCGACCGTGGTGCTGACGGCCGGTGTCGATACGTGGCACCTGTTGTACATGGGCATCGTGCCGCTGGAATCGCCCGTCGTCATCGCCCGCGTGCTGGCGCCGATACACGACCCGGATACGCTGGGCATGCGCGTGGTATGCGAGTTCATCGGCGCGTGTGCCGGGGTGATGCTGGGCTGGCTGGTCTGGACCGGTTCGTGGCGTCATGCACGCGGGCCGAAGTCACCTGACTGAGGCATTCGAAAAAAAGGCCCGACTCATTGCGAGGCGGGCCTTTTCGGTTCCATTCGTCGGTGCCCGCAGGGGGAACAGGGAAGGGGTGGACTACCGACGGTTTCAGTCTGCTACGGCGTGCCTGAATGTCTGCCGTCCCGATCGCGACGGAGCCAGCAAACGGTGCCTTGCGATTCACGCACGATGCTGTTTTGTGAAAACATCATGGCTCGACCAAACCGACGGACTGCCGGGTTCGGGAGTGGTTACGAGCATGCGCTTGTCTACCTTGCGGGAACCTCGAAAAACCACGGGTCATCGGAGTTTCCCGTGGGAGGGGCCGATGGCCCCGACAGGATGTACCGCATGATCCGTCGGGGCCACCGGCCCCTCCCACAA
>CAZSOU010000079.1:0-11373 GCA_964608595.1 uncultured Rhodanobacteraceae bacterium | reverse complement strand
CATCGTCAAGCAGGTGGATGAGAAAACACGCGCCAAGACCGGCATCAACGAGTTGTTGCGGGCCGGACGCGAGGATTGAATGGTGTCGGAATGGCCGGTGCGGCAATTTTTTGCGGGCGCCGGGGATTTCGACTTCGACTTTGCAAACGCGAGCATCACAGAAGGCTGCCATGTCTGATTCACCTGTCTTGTACGGTCTGAAAACCTGCGATACCTGCCGCAAGGCGCGCAAGTGGCTGGATCGGTTCGATATCGCATACCGCTTCGTCGATTACCGGGCCGAACCCGTGCCGGCCGATACGCTGAAGGCCTGGGCCGGAGAAGTGGGAGGATGGGAAAAGCTGGTCAACAAATCCTCCACCACCTGGCGCAACCTGTTGCCGCAACGCAAGAATCCCGGCAGCGATCCGGAATGGACGCTGCTCATCAAGGAGCATCCGGCGCTGGTGCGCCGTCCCGTGGTGGTGCTGCCGGACGGGCGTGTCAGCCTCGGTTTCAAGGACAATCTCTTCAAGCAACTGTTTGGCAAGTGACGCATGTCCGACGTACTCGACCTTGCCTGCGATCTGATCCGCCGCCGCTCGGTGACCCCGGACGATGCCGGTTGCCAGCCGCTTCTGGCTGCACGGCTGGAGCGTGCGGGATTTCACGTCGAACACCTGCGCTTCGGCGATGTCGACAATCTCTGGGCCGTGCATGGCGAAGGGCCGACACTGGCGTTTCTGGGGCACACCGACGTGGTGCCGCCCGGCCCGGACGATGCCTGGCACACCCCGCCGTTCGAGCCGACGATCCGCGACGGCGTGCTGTACGGTCGCGGTGCGGCCGACATGAAAGGTTCGGTCGCGGCCATGATCGTGGCGATGGAGCAGTTCGTCGTCGCGCACCCTGATCATCCGGGGCGCGTGGCGCTGCTTTTGACCAGCGACGAAGAAGGCCCGGCCGTGGATGGCGTGCGCAGGATCGCCGATGTGTTTCGTGAACGCGGCGAGCGCATCGACTGGTGCGTGGTGGGTGAGCCGTCGGCGAAGGCGCACCTGGGCGATCTGATACGGGTCGGCCGGCGCGGATCGTTGTCGGCCGCGTTGACCGTGCGTGGCGTACAGGGGCACGTGGCGTATCCGGAGCTGGCGAGCAACCCCATTCATGCGCTGGCGCCGGCATTGGCGGACCTGGTCGCCGAACGCTGGGATGACGGCAACGACGATTTCCCGCCCACCTCGCTGCAAGTATCCAACATCCATGCCGGTACCGGCGCCAACAACGTCATTCCCGGCGTATTGCAGGTGTTGTTCAACTTCCGCTACGCCACGGCAAGCAAGGCTGATGATCTGCGCCGACGCACGGAAGCCGTTTTCGAACGCCACAAACTGGATTGGCATGTCGACTGGCACGATTCGGGCAAGCCGTTTCTGTCGCCGGCCGCGGGTCGTTTGCGTCAGGCCGTCGTCAGCGTGTGTCGAGAATTTGCCGGCCGCGATCCCGAACAAAGTACCGGCGGAGGCACGTCGGACGGGCGCTTCATCGCGCCGCTGGGTGCCGAGGTGGTGGAGCTGGGTCCGGTCAATGCCACCATTCACAAGGTTGACGAATGCGTGTCGGTGGCGGACCTGGAACGTTTGCCGGCGCTGTATCGGGCCATTGCCGAAAGCATGCTGCAAAACGCTTGATTCGATCGCGTCCGGCGGCGCGTTCTGCGCTGATGGTTTCAAACGCGCATAATGAAGGCATTCGCTGGTTGGAGTCCCGCCATGAAACGTCTGCTTCTTGTCGCCTTTGCGTTGTCGGCTTTCATCGCCGTGCCCGTACTCGCCGCCTTGCCGACGGGCGCCAAGGCGCCGGTATTTTCCGCCACGGCCAGCCGGAGCGGCCAGAGCTTCCATTTTTCGCTGGCCGATGCGCTCGCCAAGGGCCCGGTGGTGGTGTATTTCTACCCCGCGGCCTATACCGGCGGTTGTGATCTGGAGGCGCATACGTTCGCCACGCACAAGGACGCGTTCACCAGGGCCGGAGCCACCATCATCGGCGTTTCCGCCGACAGCATCGAGCGTCTGGACCAGTTTTCCGCCGACCCGGATTACTGCGCCGGCAAATTTGCGGTGGCGTCCGATCCGCACGGCAAAATCGCCGCCACGTACGGGTTGAAGATGATGCCCCCGCAAAAAGGCGTCACCGACGTCAACGGCGATCCGGTCACGCACGGCTTTCTGCCGCGCACCACGTTCGTGATCGACGGCAACGGCAAGATCGTCGCCGTGTTCTCGAGCAAGACCGATCACATCCGCCCGGATCAGCACGTGACCAAGGCGCTGGCGATCGTCAAGACGCTCAAGTAACACGCACGGGCTCGGGACTCGCTGATCACTCCCCCTGCGTGGAGTTGATCAGAGGGCTTTTTACGCGAATTGATGCAACGCGTCGGCGATCTGTGACGGTTCGTCGATGTGCGCGACTCGGGGATGGCCGTCTTCGATGCCATGGTGCAGCTCGTGTTCCCAGGTCACGTGATAGGGCATGTGGACGCCGAAGCCGCCCAGTTCGACGACCGGCTCGATGTCCGAGCGCATGGAATTGCCGACCATGGCAAAACGTGACGCGTCCAGGTTGAATTCGGCCAGCACTTTGGCGTAACTGGCGGGGCTTTTTTCCGACACGATCTCGATGCGTCGGAACAGGTCGCCAAGACCGCTTTTCTCGATTTTGCTTTCCTGGTGCTTGAGGTCGCCCTTGGTGATCAGCACGATCTCGTGTTGGTTTGCAGCGCTTTCGATGGCTTCGCGGATACCGGCGAAAAGCTCCACCGGGTGCTCCAGAATCGTGTGCCCGAGCGCGACAATGCGGCCGATGTCGCTCCCCGTGATGGCGCCGCCGGTGATGTCGATGGCCGTGTCGATCATCGCCAGCGTCATGTTCTTGGCGCCGTAGCCGTAAAGGTCGAGATGACGCTGCTCGCGCGCCAACAGGCGTTTGCGCACCGTGTCGCATCCCAGATCCGTCCAGTTGGCCATGATCGACTCGAACTCGGCCGCAGCGTGGCGATAGTAGCCCTCGCTGTGCCACAACGTGTCGTCGGCGTCGAAACCCACCAGTTCGATCATCTTCAGCCTCGCTTTGCAAAGACGTTCGAGTGTAACCGCCTCACGCGCTACACTGATTTCCGATTTCCGCCGAGAGTGATTCCCATGATGCGCCTGTCTCGCGTTCTGCTGCCGTCGGCATTGGCCGCCGCCCTCGTTCTCGCCGCCTGCGGGCAATCCGGAGCACCGGAATCGACGGGTGCATCGAGCAGCGCATCTGCCGCGGTGTCTTCGCCGACCACTGCCGCGCCGGCCACCGTCAAATCGGCGGCCGGCGCCACGGCGCGATCGGCACCGGCGATTGCGGCCTCCAGTCCGGTACCGGCCGATCATGCATCCACCAAACGCTACAAGATCGACATCACCTATCCGCAACTTCCGGCGTCCGATACCGTCCTGATCAAGGCACTGCATCAGACCGGCGACGAAGCCAAGCACGAATTCATGCAGGCGCTGCCGGATCCGCAAAAGCTGCCGCAGTTTGCCGACCGGCAGATGTTGCTCAAGATCGATTTTTCCGTGGCTGCACGCATGCCGCGCTTTGTCAGCGTGCGCGAAAAAGGCATGGCTGACACTGGTGGCGCGCATCCGATGCCGATCGACGGTAGTTATGTCTACGACACGCAGGCGCGCAAGATCATCGGCCTGGACGACCTGTTCACCGACCCCTCGCAAGCGCGTCAGGTACTGTCCGACTACGCTCGTTCATCGCTGGAGAAGGAACTGCTGGCCAAGGTGCCCGGCGGGGACGAGGCTTCCGCCAAGGTCCGGAAGGAATGGAAGGACAACATGCGCAACATGATCGAAGGCGGCACGCAGCCCACGCAGCAGAACTTTTCCGAGTTCGTGGTGCTGGCTGGCGCGGGCGATGCCGCATCCGGGCTGGAATTGATTTTTTCGCCTTATCAGGTCGCGCCTTACGTCTACGGGTCGCAGAGCGTGAACGTGCCGGTGGATGTGTTTGCCGACATGCTCAAACCGGCCTATCGCGATGCTTTCGATACCGGCAGCGCCACTGGTCAGTGATCCGACGCACCTTCGGAGGGCGTGAACACGCCGAACATGCCGGCCCATGGTTTGACCATCAGTGCCGGCGGGCCGTAAGTCTCGCCGTCGACGTAGAACTGCGACAACGTGCCGTCCAGGTACAGCGCGTTGCTGCAGCCGAACTTGTCGCGAAACAGGCGCGCGAACGTATGAAAATTGACCGGCGCCAGACTGATGGCGAAGCGCACCTTGCCGGATGGGTTCACGCACACGCCGGAACGCCACTTCAGGCTGGTCGAATCGGCCGTGAAATGCGGGTTGAGTTTGCCGTCGATGACCAGCATCGGCCCCGATTGCGTGGCTTCGCGCACCGAGCGGCGGTGCTGCTGCCAGGCCTGGGTGGTCTGCACCCGTGCGCGACCGTTGTCGTCGATCGAGAACACGCCGTTGGGCAGTAATGAAAAGTTGCCGGCCTTCGGATCGCCGTGGGCCGTGTTGAGCGGCACCAGGGTCTTGCCTTTTTTCACGAAAAGTCCCAGCGGCTCGCGCTTGCTGTCGTAAATGCCTGCATTGGCGGCAAACAGGAGTTTGCGACCATGCTGAGCGCCCCATTGCTTCAGTGTGGCGATGTCCCTGAACGGTTGCCGGGTTTGCGGGTTGCGCCAGTACAGTCCCAGCGACGCTTTGTCGAGGTTGATGGACACGACGCGGAAAGGCAGTTGGTCGAACTGGATGGTGCGGCTGCGCACACCGTGGTTCGCGCCTTGATCGGCATGGCTGCACGCAGCCAGCAGCAATGCGGCCGGCAGCAGGATCAATTTGTACGCACGACGGCGTTTGGAGGCGTGACGATCGGGCATGATGCGAATGGTCGCCTTTGCGAGTGATGGAACGCAAGCCCGCAAAACAAGGACGGTTCATGGCATTGCCGCGTCATGGCTTTACAATCGACGTTTTGACCGGCCCGGAATCGACATGCCGTACAGCCCCATTCTTGCCACGCTCGGCTATGTTTTGTCGCCGGACGGATCGAAAGTGCTCATGATTCATCGCAACCGCCGCAAGGACGATCAGCACCTGGGCAAGTACAACGGGCTGGGCGGCAAGATGGAAGCCGGCGAAGATGCCGCTGCCTGCATGTGCCGCGAAATCCGCGAGGAAGCCGGCATCGAGTGTCTGCAGATGCGTCTGCGCGGCACGTTGAGCTGGCCGGGCTTCGGCAAACACGGCGAAGACTGGTTCGGTTTCATTTTCATGATCGACCGCTTCGAAGGCGAACCCGGCGATGGCAATCATGAAGGCGAATTGGCGTGGGTGGCGCGCGAGCGCCTGCTGGAGTTGCCGATGTGGGAGGGCGACCGCCATTTTCTGCCGCTGGTGTTCGACGACGATCCGCGTCCGTTCCATGGCGTGATGCCCTACAGCGGCGGGCGCATGAAGTCGTGGTCGTACTCCCGGCCATGAGCGAAACGCGCACGACGTTTGCCGTATCGGGGCAGGTCGGATGAGCGGATTGTTGATGCTGTTCGCGTGCCTGATTCTGGGCGTGCTGGTGGCGCGTTTCACGCGGCCGCCGGACAACATGGTCAATGCGCTCAACTGGTGGGTGTTGCGTATCGCGTTGCCGGCGCTGGTGCTGCAGCTGGTGCCCAAGCTCGCGATCAGTTCGCACCTCTGGTTTCCGGCGGTGGCGGTGTGGTTGGGCTTTTTCGGTGCGTGGTTGGTGTTTTCCCGGCTCGGTCCGCGTCTGGGCTGGTCGCGCGGGCGTACCGGCACCTTGATCCTCGTGTGCGGATTGGGCAACACCACGTTTCTCGGCTATCCGCTGGTGCAGGCTCTGGTCGGTCACGACGCGCTCGGCTACGCCGTGGTGGCCGATCAGCTGGGCAGCTTTCCCATTCTCATCAGCGTGGCAGTGGTGGTGGCGAACCTTTATGCCGGTCAGAAGCCGCATCCGGCACAGATCGTCAAGCGCATCTTCACCTTTCCGGCATTCATTGCGCTGTTGGTGGGCATCGTCGTCAATTTTGCCGGCGGCTGGCCGATGATCATCGACAAGGCATTGACGCCGTTGGCCACCACGTTGACGCCGGTGGCGCTTTTCTCGGTTGGCTTGCGCTTCAAGTTGAACCTCGGCAGTCGGCAGATGCTGGGTGCGGCCTGTCTGGGCTGGACGTGGAAATTGCTGTTGGCGCCGGCCATGGCCGTGGGCCTGGGGATGCTGGCCGGTGTCGGCGGCGACATTTTCCAGGTGGGCGTGTTGCAGGCAGGCATGGCGCCGATGGTGTCGGCGACCATTCTGGCCAACGATCATGATCTGGACCCGCCGCTGGCCAACAGCATTCTCGGCGTCGGTATCATCCTGTCATTGTTGACGGTGCCGTCGATCTACTGGCTGCTGACATGAGTGACATCGCCTCCGTTCGTGCCGACGTGTGGTTGTGGGCCGCGCGATTTTTCAAGACCCGCCGACTGGCGCGCGAGGCCATCGACGGCGGCAAGGTGGAGCTCAATCAGGCGGGTTGCAAGCCGTCCAGGGCGGTCAAGGCCGGCGACGAGCTGCGCATCACCAAGGGCGAGGAACGCTTCGAGATTCACGTGCTGGACGTGTCCGGCAAACGCGGCCCGGCCAAGGTGGCACAGATGCTGTACGAAGAAACCGAAGCCAGCCGCAGCGCGCGCGAGGAACATCGCGCCATGGCCAGGCTCAGCCGCCCGGTCAAACCGGACCGTCGCCCCGACAAGGCCGACCGGCGCAAACTGCGCCGATTCAAACAGGACCTCCCGTAGGCACGCATCCCGTGCGCGACGGCGAGGTGTGCCATCGCGCCGTGTGGCGATCGCACATGAGATGCGCTCCTGCAGAACACCGGGTGTCGGCAGGGCAGACGTGCTAGCGGGCGCTCGTCGTTCCAGGCTCGTCCCCCGGGTAGGCGGGCAATTCGGGGTTGCGGTGGAAACTGAAGATCAGGCTGGTTTCGATGCGCGCCACTTCGGGGCGAGTCGTGAAGGCATCCAGTGCAAAATCGCGCAGATGGTCACTGTCGCGCACGGCGACATGCACCAGAAAATCATCCGCGCCGGCCACGTGATAGAACGCCAGCACCTCGTGCAGCGTGCCGAGGTAGGTGTCGAATGTGGTCACTTCCTTGCGCGAATGTCGCGCCAGTTGTACGCGGATCATGGCCTGCAGACCGATGCCCACGGCCACCGGGCGGACCTCTGCGTGATAGCCCTCGATGACGCCGGCTTCGTGCAACCGGCGCACGCGCTCCAGCGCGGTGGAGGGTGCCACGCCCAGCCGTTCGGCCAGGGTCTTGTTGGGCAACCGTGCATTCTTGCGCAGTTGCCGCAAAATGGCGAAGTCGATTCGGTCCAGTTGCATGAGTGCCTCTGACTGCGAAATATTGTTCGATCATGAGTCTTTTTGGTCGACAATGATTCTATGCTGATACGTATCTGACGAACAGGTGCCGACCATGACGTATTCACAAACCCGCGCCGTCCATGCCGGACGTGATGATTTCGCCGAGCTTGGCGTGCATGCGCCGCCGATCGATCTTTCCACCACCTATCCGGTGCGTGATCTGGCCGAGGGGACCGAAAGTTTCGACGCCCTGGTGGGCGGCGATGCCGCGGCGGCCAATCCCATCTACGCGCGTCTGTTCAATCCCACGGTGGCGCGCTTCGAGCAGGCACTGGCGGAAATGGAAGGCACCAGCGATGCGGTGGCGTTTGCATCGGGCATGGCGGCGGCATCGGCGGTGTTGCTGGCGGCCCGCGCGCACGGCTCGCACGTGCTGGCCGTGCGTCCGCTTTACGGCACCCACGATCACCTGCTCGAATCGGGATTGATGGGGCTGCCGGTTCGTTGGGTCGAGGCCGACGCCATCGCCACCGAGATCCGCGACGACACCGCGCTTGTCATCATCGAAACGCCCGCCAACCCGACCATCGACCTCATCGACATCAAGGCCGTGGTCGAGGCCGCAGGCCAGGTGCCGGTGATGGTCGATTCCACCTTTGCCACCCCGGTATTGCAGCAACCGGCTTCGCTGGGCGCGACGCTGGTCATGCACAGTGCCACCAAGTTTCTGGGCGGGCACGGCGATGTCATCGCCGGTATCGTGGCGTGCGACGACGCCTGGGCGCACAGCCTGCGCCAGGTGCGCGCGGCCACCGGCGGCTTGTTGCATCCGCTGGGTGCGTACCTGTTGCATCGCGGTTTGCCGACGCTGCAGTTGCGCGTCGAGAAAGCGCAGGAAAACGCCGTCGTTCTGGCCGAGCGTCTGGCTTCGCATCCGGCCGTCAACCAAACGTTCTATCCGGGGCTGGGCACGGTTGCCAATGCCGATCTCGTCGGCTCGCAAATGGCCGGTCCGGGCACGTTGATCAGTTTCGAGCTGGCCGGCGGCCATGTGGCCGCTGCCGCGTTGATGCAGCACGTCAAGGTGGCCACGCCGGCGGTCAGTCTGGGATCCGTCGATACGCTGATCCAGCATCCCGCGGGGCTGACCCACCGCGTGCTGGACGCGCAAACGCAGAAGCAGTGCGGCATCACCCCCGGGTTGGTGCGCCTGTCTGTCGGCATCGAGCGCGTCGAGGATTTGTGGGACGACCTGCAGCAGGCCATGGATATGGATGCACGAGCTCGCGTGGCGTGAGGCGTATTGCCGCTTGAGCGCCTGCGCTGCAGGCGCCCCGCCGCGGTCAACGCTCGTGCCCGTCCAGCGCTTTCAAGCGATACAACACATCCAGCGCCTCTCGCGGCGACAGCGCATCGGGGTCGACATCATCCAGCGCCTCCTCCACCGGCGATGGTGCGGGGGGCGCGAACAAGCCCATTTGCGGCGACGCCTCGGCTGGCGTCGATTGCGCGGCACGGGCGCTGGTGCCGCTTTCCAGCCTGGCCAGGGTCTTGCGGGCTTCGGCGATGACGCCTTTCGGCAGCCCCGCCAAGGCCGCCACCTGCAGGCCGAAGCTGCGGCTGGCCGGCCCCTCCTTCAGCGCGTGCATGAACACCAGTTTGTCGCCGTATTCCACGGCATCCAGGTGCACATTGGCGATGCCGGGATGGTCACCGGCCAGTTCGGTCAGTTCGAAATAGTGCGTGGCGAACAGCGTGAAGGCGCGATTTTTCGTGGCCAGGTGCACGGCGGCGGCACGCGCCAGCGACAAACCATCATAGGTGCTGGTGCCGCGCCCGACTTCATCCATCAGCACCAGGCTGTGTTCGGTCGCGTTGTGCAGGATGTTGGCGGTTTCGCTCATTTCCACCATGAAGGTGGACTGTCCGCGCGACAGGTCGTCACCGGCGCCGATGCGCGTGAAGATGCGGTCGACGGGGCCGATGACGGCTCGCTCGGCCGGCACGTAACTGCCGGCATGGGCGAGCAGCACGATCAGCGCGTTCTGGCGCATGTAAGTACTTTTGCCGCCCATGTTGGGGCCGGTGATGACCAGCATGCGCCGCGCGTCGTCGAGTGCCAGATCGTTGGGCTCGAATGGTTCCTCGCGGACTTTTTCCACGACCGGATGACGGCCGCGTTCGATGTGGATGCCGGGCGCATCGACGAGTTCCGGTGCGGACCAGTTCAACGCATCGGCGCGGTCGGCAAGATCGGCCAGCACGTCTAGCTCGGCGATGGCGGCAGCGGCGGTTTTCAGTGGCTCAAGTCGTTGCACCAGGGTTTCGAGCAATTCGGCGTACAACGCACGTTCACGCATCAGCGAGCGTTCGCGCGCCGACAGCACTTTGTCTTCGAAGGTTTTCAGCTCCTCGGTGATGTAGCGTTCGGCGTTCTTGGTGGTCTGGCGGCGCGTGTAGTGCGTGGGCACCTTGTTCGAGTGGGTCTTGCCGATTTCCAGGTAATAGCCGTGCACGCGGTTGTAGCCGACTTTCAGTGCGGCAATGCCGGTGGCGGCTTTCTCGCGTTCTTCCAGCTCCACCAGAAACTGGTCGGCGTGGGTGGACAGGCGGCGCAGTTCGTCCAACTCGGTGTCGAAACCGTCGGCGATGACGCCGCCGTCACGCGTCAGCACCGGCGGCTGTTCGACGATGGCGCGAGCCAGCAGATCGGCGCTGTCGGCGTGATCGCCGATGCGTTCGACCAGATCGTCCAGCAACGGGCTGTTCCCGTTGGCGATGGCGTGGCGCAATTCGGGCGCGGCGGCCAGCCCGTCGCGCAACGTGGACAGGTCGCGCGGGCGCGCCGAGCGCAGCGCCACGCGCGCCAGAATGCGTTCCAGGTCGCCGATGCCGTGCAAGGTATCGCGCAGACCGGCCGTGCCGTGATCCATCAGCGTGCCGATTGCCTGATGACGCAGGCGCAACGTGTTCGCGTCACGCAGCGGACGATTCAACCAGCGCCGCAACAGGCGCGCGCCCATGGGCGTGACGGTTTCATCGACGATGCCCAGCAGCGTGTGTTCGCGTCGGCCATCGGGATGGGTGTCGATTTCCAGATTGCGACGCGTGGCCGCGTCCATGGCGATGGTGTCGCCGGCCGATTCCACGGCCATGCCGGACACATGGGGCAGGGCGCTTTTCTGGGTTTCCTCCACATAACCCAGCAGTGCGCCGGCGGCGGCGATGGCCAGGTCCAGACCGTCGACGCCGAAACCGCCGAGATCGCGCGTGCCGAAAAACCGGTTCAACTCGCGCGTGGCCGCGTCGTGATCAAAATGCCATGGCGGACGCCTGCGCAAACCGGGCAGGGCGGTCACGGCTCGCGGCCAGGCGCCATCCTCGGCGATGAGTGTCTCGGCCGGTTGCAGGCGCGCCAGTTCCGCCGCCAGACCTTCGGCATCATCGGTTTCGGTGAGTGCGAAACGCCCCCCGGCAAGATCCACCCAGGCCAGACCGAAACGCCCCTTGCCACCGGCGGCGACGGCCAGCAGCAGGTTGTCGCGCCGCTCCTCCAGCAACGCCGCGTCGGTGACCGTGCCCGGCGTGACGATGCGCACCACCTTGCGTTCCACCGGTCCCTTGCTGGTCGCCGGGTCGCCGATCTGCTCGCAGATCGCCACCGATTCGCCCAGCTTCACCAGCCGCGCCAGATAATTCTCCGCCGCGTGATACGGCACCCCAGCCATGGGAATCGGCTCACCCGCCGACTTGCCGCGCGCGGTCAACGTGATGTCCAGCAACCGCGCCGCCTTGCGCGCATCGTCATAGAACAACTCGTAGAAGTCGCCCATGCGAAAAAACAGCAGCACGTCCGGATGCTCGGCCTTGGCGGCCAGGTACTGCGCCATGATAGGGGTATGCGATGGAGCCCCCTTGGTTTTTGGCTTTGTGCTTGGGTTT
>CAZSOU010000078.1:0-11375 GCA_964608595.1 uncultured Rhodanobacteraceae bacterium | reverse complement strand
GCGGAACACCTTGGGGCACCCCAGGTCTTCCAGCGACAGCACCTCCGACGGAATGGTACGAAACACCGACGCCGCGCCGCGGTTCTGGTTGAACGCGTTGACACGAAAGCGCGCCAGCCCGGGAATTTCGAACGAGAAATCGGTTTCCAGAAATTCTTCGTAATCGCGTCGCTGCTTGTCCGACATGATGTCGTAGATCAGCGAATGCACCTGTTTGTGCTCAAGTGCCGGAATGTTGATGCGGCGCACGTCGCCATCGACACGGATCATCGGCGGAAGACCGGCAGACAAATGCAGGTCCGACGCCTTGTTCTTGACGGAAAAAGCCAGAAGTTCGGCAATATCCATGGTGGTCCCAGACTCCCCTTGGTAAAACGGCAGCTCGGTCTTGATGACCGGCATGATGTCATAGCATAGGCGCATTGCCCGGCCGCAAAACCTGCGCTGGCGCACAAGCCACGATACCGGCACCGCCCATCTCATGCGCCACCGCGCACGGTTTCCTCGGGCCGCGCGGCGATCGGGCACGACAGCGTATCCACGCACATCGCTTGCAAGCGGCCCGGCAGCTGGCCATTCGGCCGGCGCTTCCTTAAGGTATGGGGTTTTCACGGGAGAAATCGGCAATGCAGCGCATTACCTTCATCGGCGGCGGCAACATGGCGCGCAGCCTGATCGGCGGACTGGTCGCAAGCGGCAACGACGCCGGCGCGATTCACGTGGCCGAGCCCGATTCCGACGCCCGCGCCAAGCTCGAAAGCGAATTCGGTGTCAGCACCCATGCCGACAACAACGACGCCGCACGCAACGCGGACATCGTGGTGCTGGCTGTCAAACCGCAGGTGCTGCCCGGCGTTTGCGAAGCGCTCGGCCCCGTATTGGCGGAGTCTCACGCGCTGGTGATTTCCATTGCCGCCGGTATCCGCACCGATCAAATCGAACGCTGGCTGGGCCACGAAGCCGCCATCGTGCGTGTCATGCCGAACACGCCATCGCTGATCGGCGCCGGCGCCAACGGCCTGTTTGCCAATGCCCGCGTCGACGATGAAGGCCGCCGGCGCACGCAATCCATCCTCGATGCCAGCGGCATCTGCGAATGGGTCGGCGACGAATCGCTGATGGATACCGTCACCGGCATCTCCGGTTCCGCGCCGGCGTATTTCTTCCTCATGGTCGAGGCACTGGAAGACGCCGCCGCGGCCAACGGTCTGGATCGCGAAAGCGCGCGCCGCCTGGCCGCGCAAACCTGCTATGGCGCCGGTCGCATGATGATGGAAAGCGGCGAGGCGCCGGCCGAGTTGCGCCGTCGCGTCACCTCGCCCAACGGCACCACCCAGGCCGCACTGGACAGCTTTGCCGACGACGACCTGCGCAGCATCGTCGCGAACGCGGTGAACGCCGCGCGCAAGCGTGGCGGCGAATTGGCCGCGGCCAACGACGATTGATTCATGACGCGATATCGGCCGTTCGCTGAGGGACTCTCCGAGCGCAACGCAGCGAAGTCGAAGGATTGCCGCCCCGACGCAGGTACTTCGACTGCGCCGCGCTCGGCACGAACGGAATGCTTCAGCCCCGGAACCGACAAATTCATCCTTGCAACCCGGTAAACTTGCCGGCTCGCCCTAGCGGATCTGTTACATGTCCTACTTGGCCAGCGCCCTGGAACTGCTGATCACGTTCGCCTTCAACGTTCTGTTGGCGTTGTTCCTGTTGCGCTTTTTTGCCGAATTGTGGCGCGCGCATTTCCATAACCCGCTCAGTCAGGTCATCTACCGCTATTCCAACCCGGTGCTGGGGCCGATGCGGCGCTACATCCCCAACTGGCAACGCTGGAACATCGCCGCCCTGGTGATCGCCTGGGTGCTGGAATTGCTGAAATGGCTCGCGATTTTCGGTGTCCACGGCTTTGCACCGCGCATCGGCGGGCTGCTGGTCCTCGGTATCGGCTCGTTGATCAGTTTCGTGCTGATTCTCTACGTGGTGCTGATTTTCGTCTGGGCGCTGGCCAGCATGTTCAATGCCGGCAACCCCACCACCACGCCACACCCGTTTCTGCAGTTCATCGCGCAACTGGTGGAACCGGTCATGCGCCCGTTGAGCCGGCGCATTCCGTCCCTGGGCGGGATCGATTTCTCACCCGTGGTGGCACTTCTGGCGCTGATGATCGCGCGCATCCTGATCGCCGACCCGATCCTGGCGCTCGGCAGACACCTGGCCATGTAATCCCGTGTCCGCCGGGATCGCGGACGCAGCGATTTCAGCGGCCGATCAAGGTGACGGTGATGCGCCGCTCGTGCGGATGCGTGCGATGCTCCCACAGGAACACGCCCTGCCAGGTCCCCAGCGCCAACTGTCCGTCGGCCACGGGAATCGACAGATGCGTACCGGTCAGCATCGAGCGAACGTGCGCCGGCATGTCGTCCGGGCCTTCGGCATCGTGCTTGAACAGTGGATCGCCGTCAGGCACCAGTCGTGCGAAAAACCGGTCCAGATCGTCGCAAACCACGGGGTCGGCGTTTTCGCCGATCATCAACGAACAACTGGTGTGATGCACGAACACCTGAGCGATGCCTTCACGCAGACCGCTTTCGGACACGACGGCGCGAACGCGGTCGGTGACCTCGATCAGGCCGCGGCCCTGCGTGGACACGCGAAAACCGCTCCGGCTCATGTGCTCGACGGGTTCGGTGTTCATGGGTAAAGCAACCTCGACTGCCAATGCTCGCCGTCGTATTCCCAGCATACGCGCTCGTGCAGACGATATTCCTCGCCGTACCAGAACTCCACCTTGTCCGGCACCACGAGCACCCCGCCCCAATGCGGCGGACGCGGCACCTCGCCGCCTTCGAACTCGCGCTCGTATTGCGCCACGCGCGCCTCGAACGTGTCGCGATCCGGCAACGTTCGCGACTGTTTCGACGCCCAGGCGCCGATCTGGCTCATGCGCGGCCGCGTGGCGAAATAGGCGTCCGATTCATCCGCCGACAAATGTTCGCTGCGTCCCTCGACGCGCACCTGCACGGCATGACGCACGGTTTTCCAGTGAAAGCACAACGCCACCTGCGGGTGTGCCACCAATTGCGCGCCCTTCGCACTTTCGTGATTGGTGAAAAAGCGGAAACCGCGCTTGTCGACGCCTTTCAACAACACGATGCGCGCCGAGACGCGCCCCGCACCATCGGCCGTGGCCAGTGTCATGGCCGTGGGTTCCGGATCCTTGGCGTCATGCGCCTCCTGCAAAAGATCGCGGAAGGTATCGAGAATTTCGGGAATCAACATGGTCCGGCACCGTTTTGGTTATGCTCGCGTCATCGCCGTCGTGGAGACACGCGTGAAACTCGATGATGCCAGCACGCGCCTTTTCACGCTATGCACCGAACGCATGGCGCACACGCACCGCCCGTGGATGCTGGCACTGTCCGGTCTGCCCGGCAGCGGCAAAAGCACGCTGGCGAAAGCCACGCTGAGCAGGGCCCGGCGCGAAGGCTGGCCGGCGCTGACCTTGTCGCTGGATGACTTCTACCTGCCACGCCGCGCGCGCAAACAGCTGGCCGCGCACGTCCACCCGTTGCTGCTGACACGCGGCGTACCCGGCACACACGACCTGGCGCTGCTGCGCCACGTGCTGCAGCGCCTCCCCGACGCCAGCGACGCGTCACCCGTGGCCGTCCCGCGCTTCGACAAGGGCCGCGACACACGCCAGCCGCCATCGCGCTGGCGCAAGGTGCGCCGGACGCCGCGTCTGGTGATTCTGGAAGGCTGGTGCCTCGGCATCGCGCCGCAAGCGGACAAGGCCCTCGAGCGTCCGGTCAATGCGTTGGAACGCGAAGAGGACGGCGACGGCCGCTGGCGACGACGCGTCAACCAGATGCTTCCCGACTACTTCCGCTTGTGGCAAAAGGCCGATGCACGCGCGCTGATTCGCGTACGCGACTGGGCCAGCGTGTGCCACCTGCGCCAGGCGGCCGAGCAGGTGCGGCGCCAAGCGCATGCACCGCACGCCATGGACGATGCCGCGCTGACCCGGTTCCTCCAGCATTACGAGCGCTTGTGCCGCCAGGCATTGAAGCAGCCGCCAGCCGATGTCGACATGACATTTTGGCGGTCGGCGTGAGACCGGGCCCCGAAAAGCATCGCGGCCATGGACCGCTCCCACCGGGAAGCTTGAAAAACCGTTGCACCCTGGCGCTCTCCTTGTGGGAGGAGCCGGTGGCCCCGGCGGGGCATGCGGTACATCCTGTCGGGGCCACCGGCCCCTCCCACAGGAAACTTCCATGATCCGCGGTTTTTCGAGGTTTCTTGCCGAAGCGGCCCATCGCCGCGACAGCCCGATGACACGGGTTTTACCCCCTTTCCCGCGTGATCAACCTCGCAACGCCCCGGCATGATGCGCAATGTGTTCGCCGATGAAGCTGGCGATGAAGTAGTCGCTGTGGTCGTAGCCGGCCCGCATGCGGATGTCGCACGGATGCCCGACGCTTTCGCAGGCTTCGAGCCGCCATGGGCCGCTTCCACCGGGAAGCTCGAAAAACCGTTGCACCCTGGCGCTCTCCTTGTGGGAGGGGCCGGTGGCCCCGACGGGTCCTGCGGTACATCCTGTCGGGGCCACCGGCCCCTCCCACAGAAAACTTCCATGATCCGCGGTTTTTCGCGGTTCCTTGCCGAAGCGGCCATGGCCGCGACAGCCCGATGACACGGGTTTCACCCCCTTTCCCGCGTGATCAACCTCGCAACGCCCCCGCATGGTGCGCGATGTGTTCGCCGATGAAGCTGGCGATGAAGTAGTAGCTGTGGTCGTAGCCGGCTCGCATGCGGATGTCGCACGGATGCCCGACGCTTTCGCAGGCTTCGGCAAGCCGATGCGTTTGCAACTGCTCGGCGAGAAAGTCGTCGGCCTCGCCCTGTTCGATGCGGATGGGCAATTTTTCCCTGGCGTCAGCGACAAGCTCGCAGGCATCCCACGCCGTCCACGTCTCGCGGTCATCACCCAGATACGCGCCGAACGCCTTCTCGCCCCATGGCACCCGCGACGGTGCGACGACGGGCGAAAATGCCGACACGCCGCGATAGCGTCCCGGGTTCTTCAACGCCACGATCAACGCACCGTGACCGCCCATGGAATGGCCGCTGATCGCGCGCCGATCATTCACCTCGAAACGGCTTTCCACCAGCGCCGGCAGCTCGTCCACCACATAGTCGTACATGCGGTAATGTGCCGCCCACGGCGCTTGCGTGGCGTTGAGGTAAAAGCCCGCGCCCTGACCCAGATCGTACGCATCATCATCCGCCACGCCCGCACCACGCGGACTGGTGTCGGGCACCACGACAACAATGCCGTGCTCGGCGGCAAAACGCTGCGCGCCGGCCTTGGCGATGAAGTTCTGCTCGGTACAAGTCAGCCCCGACAACCAATACAACACCGGACACCGCTCCTGCGCGATTTGCGGCGGCAGGTAGACGCCGAAGCGCATGGGGCAGCCGAGCACCTGCGAATCGTGCTGCCACACTTCCTGCGAGCCGCCGAAACTGGCGTGGTTTTCAATACGCTCCATGTCAGTACTCGATCACGCTGCGGATGGATTTGCCGGCATGCAGCAGGTCGAACGCCTCGTTGATTTTTTCCAGCGGCATGCGATGGGTGATGTACGGATCAAGCCTGATGTCGCCGCGCATGGCCTGCTCGACCATGCCGGGCAACTGGCTGCGCCCCTTGACGCCGCCGAACGCGGAGCCGCGCCACACGCGCCCCGTGACCAGCTGGAACGGCCGCGTGGAAATTTCCTGTCCCGCCCCGGCGACACCGATGATCACGCTTTCGCCCCAGCCCTTGTGACAGCATTCCAGCGCCTGACGCATCACGTTCACGTTGCCGATGCATTCGAACGAATAATCCACGCCCCCGTCGGTCATGGCGATCACGACGTCGGTGATCGATTCGCCATGGTCTTTCGGATTGACGCAATCGGTCGCGCCGAATTCGCGAGCGAGATCGAACTTGTCCGGATTCGTGTCGATGGCGATGATCCGCCCGGCGTCGGCCTGTCTGGCGCCCTGGATCACCGACAAGCCGATACCGCCGAGGCCGAACACGGCGACCGTGTCGCCTTTCTGCACCTTGGCGGTATTGTGCACCGCACCGATGCCGGTGGTGACGCCGCAACCCAGCAGGCACACCTTGTCCAGTGCCGCATCCTTGTCGATTTTCGCCAGCGAAACCTCGGCGACGACCGTGTATTCGCTGAACGTCGACGTGCCCATGTAGTGGTAAATCGGCTTGCCTTGATATGAGAACCGCGTGGTGCCGTCGGGCATCAATCCCTTGCCCTGCGTCGCGCGTACGGCCGAACACAAATTGGTCTTGCCCGATTTGCACATCTTGCATTCGCCGCATTCGGCCGTGTAAAGCGGAATCACGTGATCGCCCGGTTTGACCGACGTGACGCCCTCGCCCACTTCGACAACCTCGCCGCCGCCTTCATGGCCCAGTACCGCCGGAAAGACGCCTTCGGGATCGTCGCCCGACAAGGTGAAGGCATCGGTATGACACACGCCGGTGGCATGGATTTTCACCAGCACCTCACCCGCCTTGGGCGGCGCCACGTCGATTTCGATGATGTCGAGAGGCTTTCCGGCTTCAAAGGCGACGGCGGCACGGCTTTTCATGGTGGGCTCCAGGGCAAACGAACAATGTTCAAACCATAACAGGGACCACTGTACCCAAGCCGCCTGGTGCGACGGTTGACGGGGAAACGTCTAAACTGGCCGGCAACTCAGACGCGAATCGCTCGGCTCATGACCAAACCGACCCCCGCAACGACGATCTGTTTCGACGCCGAGCTGCCTGCGGCGAAGGGAAGCATCGCCCTGCCCGCAGGCGCGCAAAAACCAGCGCCGGTGGAGGGCACCATCAACGGATTTCCGTTTCGCTCCAGACTTGACGGCGAAGCCGCATTCACCCTGGACGCCGCCATTCGCACCGCCGCCGGAGTTTCACCGGGCGATACGGTACGGCTGGAAATCACCCGCATCGGCGATGAAGCCGATGTTCGCCCCCCGGCGGAATTGATCCGGGCACTCGCCACCCATGCGGACGCGCGAGCCACATGGGAAGCCACCACCCCGCTGGCCCGTCGCGACTGGGTGTTGTGGATCACCACGGCAAAAAAACCCGAAACCCGTCTCAAGCGCATACGCGATGCATGCGACAAGCTGGCCAGGGGCAACCGCCGCGTATGCTGCTTTCCCGGCCTGAACTGGCTCACGCGCGACCACGTCAAACCCGAACAAACATGGATGCCCTTGCCGAAACGGACCTGATCCCGGACTGACCTCCGGCAGGAGCGCATCTCATGCGCGACAGCGACACATGCTCGCGCATGAAATGGCGCCTACCGGGCGTCCAGCGGTTTCCATTTGTCGGGCACGAAGCCGCCGGTTTCGAACACCAGATCCTGTTTTCCCTTGCCTTGCACGGTCACCGGGATGACCACCTTGTCGGCCTTTTGCAGACGTTTGATGAAGTCTTTCTGGTGGCGGAACATCAATGCCGGACGGCCGTCGTCCGGGGTCACCGCGTGGAACACATGCTTCTTGCCGTCGAAGGTCACGGCAACCGGGCATTCGCCGTGACAGACAAAGCCCTTCTCGTCGCTGGCATACAGGTACGCCGAAGTACCCCACTCGGTATGGCGACGCAGGATCAGCCGCACCTTGATGTCTTGCGGCTTGCTGTTGCTGATGGTCGCGGTGCTCTGCATGCCGCCCGCCATCGGGCTGACCTGGTACAACCAGAGGTTGGCCAGACGGGTTTTCTCTTTGTCGGCTTTGGCCTTTGCCTTGATGTCGGGCAGCTTGTCGGCCACTTTCTTCGCGGCATCGGAATCGGGGTATTTGGCGACGAGTTCATCCCCGATGGAGGCCGCCAATTCCAGTTGGCCCATCTTCACCAGCTTGTGGAACATCACCAGCTTTTTGTCGGCGGCCGCGTTGTCGGCCTTTTTCTGCGCGGCCGCCTGCTGCTCGGGTGTGGGTGACGGCGGCCCCGAGCATGCCGCCAGCATGGTCGCCGCCAGCACCAGAATCAGGCCGTCGCGCATTCGGAAAATGGTCATGGAGCTCCCCGCATGGTGATGGAAGGGCCAGTCTAGCGGCATGGCGGCGGAGGCTGAAAGTCGACACCTGCCGAACAGTCGGCATACACTCGCGTCTTTTCCCGTCGCAACCGCATCCATGATCACCACGTCACCCGACGCTTTTCTCGAAGCCTTTGCCGAAATCATTCCCGACGCGCCGGCCACGGCGCGGGCCGCGTTTCTGATCGCGCCTTCCGCCTTTGCGCTGGCCGCGGAATCGGCCAGCGACAATCGCTACATGGATCTGGACGACAAACCCGACCCGGTGCGCGCCATGGCACAGCATGCGGCCCTGGCCGAGGCCCTGCGTGAAGATTGTCCGATCGTGGTTTTTCCCGGTGATGCCGGCAATCCCGACGGCGTGTTTCCCAACAACGTGTTCGCCAGCGTGCCGGGACGGCTGGTGATCGGTCGCATGCACCATCCGGTGCGTCGACGCGAAGCCGAACGTCGCGACATCCGCGCGTTTTTCGGCGACGTTCTGGGTTACGAAGAGGTGGATTTTTCCGCGTGCGAGGATCTCACCTGCGAACTGACCGGCTCGATCATCATCGACCGTGCCCGCGGCATCGGCTTCTGCGGCCTGGGACAGCGCTGCGACATGGCCGGCGCCGAAGCCATGCACAAGGCGTTTAACCTCAAGCTGACCTTCTGCTTCGATCTGGCCGAAGGCGAGTACCACACCAACGTGGTGATGGCCCTTCTGGCCAGCCGCGCGGTGATTCTGGCTGCCGGCGGCTTCGCTGATCGGCGGGTGCCCGAAGCCATCGCGCGCGCCTACGAAGGCCAGGCATTGTGGCTGGACGAAAACCAGAAGCGCGCCTTCGCCGGCAACGCGATCACCCTGAACGACGAGCGTGTATGGATGAGCGCACGCGGCATCGTGGCGCTGACGAACGAGCAATGCCGGCAACTGGCGCAGTGGGGCTTCGCGCTGGGCAGCGCGAACCTTGCCGACATCGAGAAAGCCGGCGGCAGCCTGCGCTGCTGCGTGGCGGAGATCTACTGACCGTCGGCCGGCTCGGGCACCACCTTGCCACCGGAGCGCTGCTGCATTTTCCGTTTCAGCAACGACACGTCCACCGGACGGATGGTCTGGATGCGGCAGGGAAAGCCGTTTCCATGCACGATCACGCTGTCCAGTCGTGATTGCACCTGCCCCACGTGCGAGGTCAGGCCGATGGCGGAGGTGAACGGCAAGTCGGGGCACAACCCCACGTCGAGCAACCACGCACGATTGGGCCGGGTATAGATCAGCAATTCGCTTTCGCTCAACGGCTCCCACGAATACAACGTGCTCGCCATGTAGGAAAACGAGCTCACCGGCTTGCCGGCCGCCGCATGTATCGCTGCCGCGCGCGCCTGCTCACGCTCGGCACGCGCCTGGGTGGCAGCGCATCCGCCGAGCAACACCAGCAGCAGTGGCAACAACAGGCGCAGGTATTTCATGGGTGGCTCCGGGTGTCCATGTACCACTGCAAACGCGCATGCCTTGCGATGGTTTACCGGCCCCGGAGGCATCCGGCCTGTGGTCGATGCCTGCCAACCGGTCGGTCGGATCTTGACCCGACCCACGCGGGTCCGCAGTAGATTGTTGCGTCGGAGATCAGCCGCCGAAAGTGCCGCTTATCGCGTCCAGACGGTGCACGCGGGTGATCGTGTCCAGCCAGATGTGATACTCGCCGCCGGGGGCCGAGGCATTTTCCAGGCGCAACACGCCGTTGACGCCCTCGACGCCCGAGCTGTCGCGAAACGATTGCGTGGTCGGCCGCACGCACACGATGCCGCTGTATTGTTTGCCGTCGTCGCAATCCACGGACACCCGGCCATTGCCCGGCAACTTGTTGATCAAGGCTTCAAGCCGCTTGACGGCGGCGGACGTGGTGCACACGCGGGGGGCGAGTTGGCCCATGACGGAAATTTCCTGCAGGTGGATGAGCGTATGTGTTTGTCCTGCAGGAGCGCCGCTCATGCGCGGCCGCGAGATGCGCTCCTGCAGGACGGGTTGGGCGGCCTTACTCGGTCATCGGGTTCGGCTTGTTCTTGTCCAGGTCGTACTTCTTGATCGCCTTGGTCACTTCCGATGTCGGAATGGTGCCGTCGGCGGCCAGCGCGGACAACGCGGCGTGCGCGATCCAGAAATGGTCGATCTCGAAGAATTCGCGCAAGGCCTCGCGGGTGTCGCTGCGGCCGTAGCCGTCAGCGCCCAGCACGGTGAACCGGCGCTCCCGGGGAACAAAGGCGCGCACCTGGTCGGCCGTACCGCGCACGTATTCGCTGACCGCCACGACCGGGCCGTCGTGGCCGTCCAGACATTCGGCCACATACGGCACGCGCGGTTTTTTCGCTTCCGGATGCAAACGGTTGTAACGCTCGCAATCGAAGCCGTCGCGCGACAATTCGCTGAAGCTGGGGCACGACCACACATCGGCGGCGACGCCGAAATCCTTCTCCAGCAACTCGGCCGCCTGGATGGCGTCACGCAACGAACCGCCCGAGGCCATCAGCTGCGCACGCGGCGCTTTCTTGCCCTTGCCTTTGCTCTTTCCCGAGCCGGCGGCGAGTTCCGATTCGCGGAACAGATACATGCCCTTGATGATGCCGTCGTAGCAACCCTCGGGCATGTCGGGGTGGGAATAGTTTTCGTTGGTCGTGGTGATGTAATAGAAAACGTCCTGCTGCTCTTCGAACATCTCCTTGACGCCGTGATGCATGATCACCGCGACCTCGTAGGAGAACGTCGGATCGTAGGCGCGGCAGTTGGGTACCGTGCCGGCCATCAGGTGCGAGGCGCAATCGTTGTGCTGCAGACCCTCGCCGGGAAAACTGGCACCGGCGGTCGCGCCGATCAGAAAACCGCGCGTGCGTTGATCGCCGGCGGCCCAGATCAGATCGCCCACGCGACGGAAGCCGAAGAACGAGTAGTAGATGAAGAACGGCAGCATCGGCTGGTCGGACACCGAATAACTGGTACCGGCCGCGATCCATGCCGACAAGCCGCCGGCTTCGGATATACCCTCCTGCAACACCTGACCGTCCTCGGCCTCGCGGTAATACAGAAGCTGGTCGGCATCCTGCGGGCGGTATTTCTGACCTTCGGGCGCGTAAATGCCGATCTGGCGGAACATGCCCTCCATGCCGAACGTGCGCGCCTCGTCGGCCACGATCGGTACCACGCGCGGCCCCACCTTCTTGTCGCGCAGCAGCAGGTTCATGCCGCGCACCAGCGCCATGGTGTTGCTG
>CAZSOU010000077.1:0-11673 GCA_964608595.1 uncultured Rhodanobacteraceae bacterium | reverse complement strand
CGCCGCGCGGGATGCGTCCGCCCAGCTTCTGGAACTTGGACGGGTCACGCAGGAACTCCACAAGTTCGCCGACCTCGTCCTTGGCTTCCTCGCAACCGGCCACGTCGCCGAAATTGACCTTGACCTGATCTTCACCCTGCAACTTGGCACGCGACTTGCCGAAGCTCATCGCACCACGGCCGCCACCGCCGGACTGCATCTGGCGCATGAACCAGATCAGCACCGCCACGAAAATGATGATCGGCAGCCAGTTGATCAGCAGGCTGAAAAACGAAAATCCGTTGTCCGACGGCTGTTGCTGAACCTGCACGTCATGCTTGAGCAATGTCGGAATCAGTGAATCGTCGGCATACGGCGCCACCGTCTTCAACGAGCTTCCGTCCTTGAGCTGGCCCTTGATATTGGCCGGCATGTTGGAGCTGATGGTGACTTTCGAGACGTTGTTGTTTTGCACCTGCTGCACGAAATCCGAATACGGCATTTGTTGCGCGGTGCTGCCACGTGGATTGAAGCTTTGATACACGACGACCAGAATCACCGCCAGAGCAAGCCAGAGCAACAGGTTTTTGACCATTGAGTTCATGCGAATCTTTTACTGGTGAAAATCCGGTCAGCGTCTGCCGCTGGCCAGTGCGTAGACTTCGTTCGAACGCGCGCGCGAAGCCTTGGGTTTGCGCATCGTGACGCGCCCGAAGTCCGCGCGCAAGTCGCGCAGGTATTCATCGAATCCCGCTCCCTGGAAAAGCTTGATCAAAAAATTGCCACCCGGCCGCAACCAATCCCTGGAGAATGCCAAGGCCAACTCGGCCAGATGCATGGCTCGCGCCTGATCGGCAACGGCCACACCACTCATATTGGGGGCCATGTCCGATAGCACAAGGTCCACCCGACTCCCTTCGAGAACATCCTCAAGCTGTTTCAGCACATCTTCCTCGCGAAAGTCGCCTTCGATGAACTCGACGCCGCCGATCCCCTGCATGGGGAGAATGTCCAGCGCGACAATCCGGCCCTGGTCGCCCAGCCGTGCGCGCACCAGCTGCGACCACCCGCCCGGAGCCGCCCCCAGGTCCACGACCGTCATGCCGGGTTTCAACAGACGATCGCGTTCCAGCAACTCTTCCAGCTTGAACGCCGCGCGCGAGCGCCAGCCCTCGCTCCGGGCGCGTTTGACGTAGGCATCGTCGAAGTGCTCCCGCAACCAGCGGGAACTGCTTTTGCTGCGGGCCATGAGCGGCGATCCCTGAAGCTGCAATTCACCTGTACATGATACCCTTTGCCGTCGTATCGCCGCGAGTCGAAACTGAACATCATGACACCGCCATCCCGTGCCAGCCACTCTTCCAAAACCTCCGAGGCGGCTGCCAGCAGCGACAAGCATCCCTTCAGCAGCAAGGTCTCTGCACCGTTGACGCAAACCCAGCGTCGCTATCTGCGTGGCTTGTGCCACGATCTCAAGCCCGTGGTCATGCTCGGCAACAAGGGCGTGACCGAAGCCGTGACGCGCGAACTGGAACTGTCCATCGACCATCATGAACTGGTCAAGGTGAAACTGTCCGGCGGTGACCGCGACGAGCGTCAGCAACAGTTGGACGCATTGACCGGGGCAACCGGTGCCGAGCTGGTGCAGCAGATCGGCCATGTCGTGAGCCTGTTTCGCCGCAATCCCGACAAGCCCAAGTTGGCCCTGCCCCGCTGATTTCATGGAACTGCAACGCGAAGCCCCCGGCGATTATCCCCACGTCCATCACGTGGAACACCACGCCATTGCGGTAGTACAAGGCGAACAGGCGCATACGCTGACCAGAAGCTTCATCCTCGGTATCGATCGCATCATCGAAGACTGGCCGGCAACCGACGCCAGGGCGCTCGACACGAAGGCGCTCGACCTCATTCTTCAACTCGAACCCGAGGTAGTGCTGTTGGGTACCGGAGAAAACCAGGTATTCCCCTCGTCGCAAACCATGGCGACGTTCCTCCAGCGCGGCATCGGCATCGAACCCATGGACAATGCCGCCGCAGCACGTACGCATACCATTTTGTCGGGCGAAGATCGCCACGTGGTCGCGGCGTTCATTCTGCCGGGTGACGTGGCCTGAAAAAGGCCGCGATCGAACCGCGGACCGACGCGTTTTCGATCTCGCAATGTGCCCGGCGGCAAATTGTCCGGCGTATCATCGCTGCCGCCTTGCGACCGGCGGTCAACGATGCGGCAGATAATCGACGGGATTGACCGGCTTGCCCTTGTAACGCACCTGAAACTCCAGCTCGTTGCGTGACGCTCCGGTGGCTCCCATCCGGGCAATGACCTGACCTGCCTTGACGTGCTCGCCCTCTTTGACCAGACGCTTGCTGTTGTGCCCGTAGGCCGACAGGTAATCGTCGTTGTGCTTGATGATGATCAACTCGCCATAACCCACCAGACCGTTGCCGCTGTATACGACAACGCCGCTGGCTGCCGCCCGCACCGGATCTCCCCGGTGTCCGGCGATGCTGATGCCCGGAATGGCATCGGCCGCATCAAAATGCGTCAGCAATTTTCCGCTTGCCGGCCAGCGCCAATCGATACCTCCCACGCGACGACTGCTGGCCGGCGCAACGGGCGCCGTTTTTTCCGGTTCGGGTTTCGGCGCGGCGACGGGGGCCTTCCCGGCCACTGCCACCACGGTGGATGCCGCAACCGCAGGTGCCGCGGGCGCCGTCCCGGCCACGGAGGCCGTCGTCGTACTGCTGGATGTCGGCGTCGTCGGCGATACCGTCTTGAAAACGGGCGTCGGTTCGCTGGAAGCGGATTTCGACGATGTCACCGTGTGAAACACCGGAGCCTCTGCCGGCGGTTGACGCGGCATATCGCGAGGCCGTGACAAGTCCAGCACCTGCCCCGGATGAATGATGTACGGCGCGCTGATACCGTTCCAACGCGCCAGTTGATGGAAATCGACGTTGGCGCGAAAGGCGATACTGTAAAGCGTGTCACCTCGAACCACCGTGTATCGATCATTGGCCACCTTCCCGGTGGCATGGACGGGAACGCCGTTGCTGTTGGTTTCAACCACGACCGAACGATGCAATGGTGGCACGCCGCAAGCGGCCAGCAACGCGGTCGCCATGGCAGCTGCCAGACCGGCGCGAACTCGTGATTGTGCAAGCATGTTTCCAAGCATACCCAGACCCTTTTGCATTTTCAGCGCCAGACAAACCACCACACGCCCAGCACGACCAACAACACCAGCACGACCCAGCCGAAACGCTCGATGTGCTTGTGCATGATTTCTTCGGCGCGCTTGCCGAACAGGCGAATCAGCAACGCCAGCAAGTACACCCGCTTGGCGCGCCCGATCGCCATGCAGACCAGAAACGCCACCAACGGAATGCCCACGATACCCGAAGCCCATGTCACGAACTTCATCGGCACCACCGGCTGCAGTGCGGCGAGAATCAGCACCAGCATCAAGCTCCACCAGTGCGTGTTCAACTCCTGTCGCAGGCTTTCCACGCCCTGCTGGATCGGCGCCAGCAAGTGCAAATCTGCCAACAAGGGAGACAATGCCTCGAAAGCATAGTGCCCGAGCATGTACCCGACGATCGAACCCAGAAGGGAAAACAGAAGGCTCACATGCGCGTAATAAAATGCCTTGCGCGGTTTGGCCAACGCCATCGGCGTCAGCATCACTTCCGGAGGAATCGGAAAGATGAACGCTTCGATGAAACTCAAGCCGGCCAGATACAGGACTGCACGCGGCTTGGCCGACCACACCAGCGCGCGCTCGTAGAGGGGGCCGAAAAGGCGCATCAGTGCCGACCCTCCGAACGCCCGGAGACGACAGGGCCTGCCTCGGCGCATGGCTTCGGTCGAACACGATCACGTACGCAACGGGTCGATACCCCTGACGTCGATGGCTGGCGGGGCAAAACCCACCATACCTGCCTGCGGCATGCGGCCGCCATCCGGAGCGCCATTCAGGCCAGCCCGCCAAGCAACGGAACGAAGCTGACGGCGCCCAGATTCTCGCTCTCCAGCGAACCGTCTTCGAGCTTGCGCAGGCGCACCAGGGTCTGCTGACGCGCCGGGCCGACGGGTGCGACGAGCACACCGCCCGTTGCCAGTTGCTCACCCAGATTGCGCGGGATGCCTTCGCCGGCCGCCGTCAGAATGATGGCATCGTACGGGCCTTCATCGGGCCATCCCAGGCGCCCGTCGTCGTGACGCGAGCGCAGGTTCTTCACGCCGACCTGACGAAACCGCCGTCGCGCCTGGCGCAGCAATTCCTCGATGCGCTCGACGGTGTACACGTGCGGCACCAGCATCGACAGCACCATGGCTTGATAGCCCGAGCCCGTACCGATTTCCAGGACCTTGTCGGGTACGCCGTGTTCCAGCAGCGCCTCGCTCATGCGCGCGACCACCCAGGGTTGCGAGATGGTCTGGCCATGGCCGATGGGCAACGCCGTGTTTTCATAGGCGCGTGACGCCATGGCTTCATCGATGAACAGGTGACGCGGCGCGCGTCGGATGGCTTCCAGCACGCGCAGATCGCGAATGCCCTCGTCGCGGAGCTTCATCGCCAGACGGTCGCGAGCACGTTGCGAGGTCATGCCCTCGCCACGCAATACCGACTGCGGCAGGGAAAACACGCTCATGCCACATCCTCCATGTCGTCCATGGCATCGGACATGGCCTGTACCCAGGTGCTGACTTTTTCCAGTGCCTTGAAGCGGGTCAAGTCCACGTGCAGTGGCGTGACGGAAATGAAACCGCGACGAACGGCGTTGAAATCGGTCCCCGGGCCGTCGTCCTCGACCTCGCCCACCGGCCCGATCCACCACATGGCACGACCGCGCGGATCGGTCTGCTCGATACACGGCTCGGCGCGATGGCGGCGTCCCAGACGCGTCACCTCGAATCCCTGGATGTCCTCCCAGGCAAGATCAGGCACGTTGACGTTGAGAATGGTGTCGGCCGGCAGCGGATCGGTCAGCAGCCGTTGCATGAGAATGCGCACGGCCAGCGCCGCCGAATCGTAATGCTCGCCCCGATGCTCGCGCGTGACCAGCGACACGGCAATGGCCGGCAAGCCGCAATAACGCCCTTCCATGGCGGCCGAGACAGTGCCCGAATAAATGACATCATCGCCCATGTTGGCCGAGTTGTTGATGCCCGACACGACGATGTCCGGGTCTTCATCCAGCAAACCGGACAACGCCAGATGCACGCAATCGGTCGGCGTGCCAATCACGCGATAGCGACCGTCGTCCATGCGCCGCAGGCGAATGGGCTGATCCAGCGTCAATGAATTGCTGGCGCCGGAACGATCGCGGTCCGGAGCGACCACCGTGACTTCGCCGACCGCGGACAAATACTCGGCCAGCACGCGGATGCCCTCGGCATCCACGCCATCATCGTTGCTTACAAGAACACGCATCGACTACCCGTTATCGATGGCGCACCAAGCGGCACGCCGTCATTCAACAAGCCCTGATTCTAGCTTATAGCCGCGGCCTTCGGGCGGCGACCAGCTCACGCACGAGTACCGTGGCGTAGGCGCCGGGTGGCAGCTGGAAGGACCATTCGAGCGACGTTTCATCCACCCACTGCCACCCCATTCGGCGCGGCAGCAGACGCAACGGGCGACGATCCTGATCCAGACCGCAGCGCTCCAGACCGGTGGCCAGATCCTGCCACGAATCGACCACCTGCCGTTCCAGCTCGCGTGCTTCGTCGTGCGTGGGCAGCTCGCCGCGCCCCCACAACGGCCCCGAAGGATGAATGTCGGCATCGGCCAGTCGCTGTTCGAGCGCCGGCGTCCAGGGTTCCGGACCGAACCATGCCCGAGAGCCGTCGAGACTCCATATTTCACCCGGCAACGGTTTGTTCCAGACACCGTCTTGCACTCGCGCCGACAGCACGTCGTTGAAAATCTGCGAGCGCGCGGCGGAAATCAGGATCGAGCGTGTGGCGCGGTCCATGCGACGACCGCCGAACATCGCCCGCGCGCGTTCGATATTGGCACCACCGTGGCCGAAACGCTGCTCTCCGTAATAATTTGGGACACCCTGCGCAGCGACCGACGCCAGTACCCGTGCGGCGCGCTCGCGGTCCCCTTGCACATCACGCACCGTCAACACGAAAGCATTGGCGGCCAGTGCTCCCCGTTTGAGCTTGCGTCGATGACGGGCGCTGGACAGGATGCGCACGTTTTCATGCGGAAACGCCGCCCACTCCGGCTCCTCGCGCCCCGGCAGCTGCACGCTGAAGGACTGACGTGTCACGGCGTGGCGATCCTTCAATCCCGCGTAGCCCACGGCCATCGGTTTGACACCCGCAAAACGCGCCAGCTCACGCGCCACCCACTGGGTGTTCGCATCACGCTTTTCGACATCCAGCAACACATGCTCGCCGTCGCCATCGGCATCGTAACCGAGGATCTCCGCAACTCGAAAATCCTCGGGGGTCGTGCGAAGCCGTCCGGTCAGGGGCGGGCCGCCATGGGCATGTGGTAGTGGGAGCATGGGACGGGTGTTCGAGACGAGTAACGCGCAGGGCGGACTTCGGTCCACGATGCGAGGGTTCAGTGCAACAGGAAAAGGGTCGCCAGACCCAGCACGATGAAAAAGCCGCCGCTGTCGGTGCAAGCAGTGATCAGCACGCTGGACCCCAGAGCCGGGTCACGCCCCATCTTGACCATGGTCATGGGAATCGCCACCCCCATGAACGCGCCGAGGAGCAGGTTGAGGGTCATCGCGGCCACCATCAGCAATCCCAGCCCGATACTGTGGTAAATGGCGGCAATGACGATGCCGATCACGCCACCCCAGACCAGACCGTTGACGACGGCGACACCCAGTTCCTTGTGCCACAAGCGGTGTGCGTGTTTCACCCCGACCTCCTTCAACGCCAGCGCGCGCACGATCATGGTGATGGTCTGATTGCCCGAGTTGCCGCCGATGCCGGCAACGATCGGAAGCAACGTGGCCAACACCACGAGTTGCTGAATCGAGCCTTCGAATACGCTGATCACGCGCGAGGCGATGAACGCGGTCACCAGGTTGACCGCAAGCCACGCCCAGCGGTTGCGTACCGAGGCCCATACCGACGCGAAAATGTCTTCTTCCTCGCGCAAACCAGCGCGTTCCAGTGCTTCCTGCTCGCTGGATTCGCGAATGTGATCGACCATCACGTCGATGGTCAGCCGACCGATCAGGCGCTCGTCGTCATCGACCACCGGTGCCGAGATCAGGTCGTAGCGCTCGAAGGCTTCGGCCGCCTCGCCCGCGTCATCCTCGGGCGAGAACGTGTTGACGTCGCGCGCCATCACCTCGCCGACCATCTTTTCGGGTTGATGCAGCAGCAGCCAGTTGAGCGGCAGGACGCCGGTCAGCACGTTGTCGTGATTGATCACGAACAACTTGTCGGTCTGTTCCGGCAGTTCGTCGAAACGGCGCAGATAGCGCAGCACCACTTCCAGAGTCACGTCCTCACGGATCGTGACCATCTCGAAGTCCATCAGCGCGCCGACCTGGTCCTCGGGATACGACAGCGCCGACTGCACGCGCTCGCGCTGGCGCTGACCGAGGCTGGCCATGAGGTCCGGCAGCACGTCGGTCGGCAGATCCTCGACCAGGTCGGCCAGCTCGTCAGCATCCATCGGTTCGACGGCGGCGAGAATCTCGTGATCGTCCATGTCGGCGATCAGCGAATCGCGCACCGCGTCGCTCACCTCCAGCAGGATTTCACCGTCATGGTCGGATTCGACGCACTCCCAGACAGCCAGACGTTCGTCCAGTGGCAGAGCCTCGAGCAGATTGGCGATATCCGCCGGATGCAGCTCGTCAATCTGCTGTCGCAGCTCGTCTCGCTGGTTCAGGCGCAGCAGTTCGTTCACCTGCGCCAGTTGGCGGGCAAGGCGATCCTGCAAATTCCTGGTTTCGACTTCGGTCATGGCACGCTCCGTCCCCGACGGCGGAACATGCCATCAGGGTTACCACATCAGAATGTTGGGCAAGGTCTGTGTTGAAGGCGGACTAGGCAAGTCCATGGTCAGGTATCCCCGATCTGCGATTGGGCAGGTGACGCATGATAGCAGCACCTCCGCGCATGCGACACTGCCCGGGCCGGAGGCCGCAGTCGATGCACATGCCGCGATGCTTCCGTGTCGCTCGTGGCAGGCCGAGACGCGATCTACGACGACTGCAGCAGCACGACGGCCATGGCGGCAATGCCTTCGCCGCGCCCGGCAAAACCCAGTTTTTCGGTAGTGGTGGCCTTGACACTGATGCAGCCGACATCGCATCCGAGATCCTCGGCAAGGCAGACACGCATTGCTTTTACATGCGGGCCGATTCTGGGGGTTTCGGCAATCACGGTGATGTCGGCATTGCCGAGCACGTGATCGCGTTCGGTCAGCATGGCAGCGATGGCGCGCAGAAAATCGCGACTGTCGGCATGGCGCCAACGTTCGTCCGAAGGCGGAAAGTGCTGCCCGATATCGCCCAATGCCAGCGCCCCGAGCAGCGCATCGCACAGAGCATGGATCACCACGTCGCCATCGGAATGCGCCATCACACCGCGGTCATGTGGCACGCGCACACCACCCAGAACGACGTGATCGCCATCGCCGAAGTGGTGCACGTCGAACCCCTGCCCTATGCGCATGACGCGGTGTCCTTGTCCGATGACAGGAGAAATTCGGCCAAAGCCAGGTCTGCCGGCGTGGTGACTTTGATGTTGTCCTCGGAACCCTCGACCAGCAAAGGCCGGAAACCGGCACGCTCCATCGCCATGGCTTCGTCGGTGACGACAACACCGTCACGCCGTGCGTCGACCAAAGCCTGCGTCAGCGCGTCGCGGCGAAACATCTGTGGTGTGAATGCACGCCAACGCGATTCGCGCGGTTCGGTGGCAATGCTGCAACCATCCGCATCCGCGTGCTTCAGGGTTTCGCGAAGTGGCGCGCCCAGCAAGCCGCCATCGCCGTTTCCGGCTTGGGCCACCAGGCGCATCACGTCGCCGCTGCGCACGCACGGTCGCGCGGCATCGTGCACCAGCACGAATTCGGACGCGGGAACGTCTTCCGGCAAGGCGTGCAAGGCCGCCAGTACGGACGCCGACCTCTCCCGTCCGCCGATCGTCACCTGTACGGGCTTGCCATGCATGGCGGGTGCGTCAAGCAACGGCGCAACATCCGTCTCCCAATGCCTATCATCGGCTGCCAACGCCAACATGAAGCCTCGTATTCCGGGCAAGGCGGCGAGGCGCTGCAGGGTCTGCACGATCAAGGGTCGTCCCGCCAACGGCACGTATTGCTTGGGCAACGCTGCGCCGAAGCGCGCACCGCGACCGGCTGCGGGAACCACACACCACAATGCGCCGGTGTCACTGCCCATGCGATACCTGCACTGTACTGACGGGCGCCGGGCCAGCCGAGCCGGCCACCGCCGGATCCACCACCTGGTAGAACACTTCACCCGGCTTGATCAGGCCGAGATTGTTGCGTGCGCGTGCCTCCACGGCCTTGTCGCCATGCTTGAGGTCGTTCACGTCGGCGGCCAGCGCCTGATTGCGTTTTTCCAGTTTGGCGTTTTCAGCCTTCTGCTCGGCCACACTGCCGCGCAACGCATGAATTCCCCGCACGCCACCGTCACCCAGCCAAAGTTTCGCCTGCAGGGCAATCAGCAGAATCAGCAAAACCAGGGCAAGCCAACGCCAGCGTTTCACGCGTGTTATCTCCGCCGATCAGCCCGGCAAGTCGGCCAGATTGGGAAAGGCATCGCGACCGGCATACCTGGCGGCACTGCCCAGTTGCTCTTCGATGCGCAACAACTGGTTGTACTTGGCCACGCGATCGCTGCGGCACAGCGAGCCGGTCTTGATCTGCGTGGCGGTAGTCGCCACGGCGATGTCGGCGATGGCGGTGTCTTCGGTTTCGCCGGAACGATGCGAAACCACGGCCGCGTAACCGGCCGTATCAGCCATCGCGATGGTTTCCAACGTTTCGGACAACGTGCCGATCTGGTTCACCTTGATCAGGATCGCATTGGCAATGCCCGCGTCGATGCCCTTGCGGAAAATCGCCGGATTGGTGACGAAGTTGTCGTCGCCCACCAACTGGACGGCCTTGCCCAGTCGCTCGGTCAGCAGTTTCCAGCCGGCGTCGTCGCCTTCGGCCATGCCGTCTTCGATGGTGATGATGGGATATTTGTCGCACCATCCGGCCAGCAAGTCGGCAAAACCGGCGGAGTCGAACGTGCGACCCTCACCGGCCAGGTCGTACCGGCCATCGTGAAAGAACTCGGAGCTTGCCGCGTCCAGACCCAGCCAGATGTCTTTGCCGGCGCGATACCCGGCCTGTTCGACAGCTTCCAGAATGGTTTCGATGGCCGCCTCGTTGGAGCTCAAATCCGGCGCGAAACCGCCTTCGTCGCCCACCGCCGTGGAAAGGCCACGCTGCTTGAGCACGAATTTGAGCGCGTGGAACACTTCGGCGCCGGCGCGGAGGGCTTCGGCGAAGCTGGATACGCCAACCGGCAGAATCATGAATTCCTGCACGTCGACATTGTTGTCGGCATGCGCGCCACCGTTGACGATGTTCATCATCGGAACCGGAAGCATGCCCGGCTTGCCACCGGACAACGAATGCCACAACGGCTTGCCGCGCGAGGCGGCAACGGCCTGTGCCGCGGCCAGCGACACGCCGAGCAGCGCGTTGGCACCCAGATTGCCCTTGTTGGGCGTACCGTCCAGCGCGATCAGTTTGTCGTCCAGCCCTTTCTGATCGGCGGCATCGAAACCCTCGAGCGCCTTGGCAATCTCGTCATTGACGTTCGCGACGGCCTTGGTCACGCCCTTGCCGCCATAACGCGTCTTGTCGCCATCGCGCAGCTCCACGGCCTCCCGGCTTCCGGTGGAAGCACCGGAGGGCACCGCGGCACGGCCGAAGGCGCCATCGGCCAGGGTGATTTCCGCTTCCAACGTCGGGTTGCCACGCGAATCGAGAATTTCGCGGGCGTGAATGCGGGTAATGTCAGTACTCATGAATATTCCGTATCAAAATGAAATCAACGACAAAATACTGGACTCTTCGGGCTACAACTGCTCCAGGAACCCGTGCTGCTTGGTGACCTTGTCAAGCGCCATCAAGGTCTCCAGGAGCGCCTTCATGCGATCCAGCGGCCACGCGTTCGGGCCGTCACTGAGCGCCTTGTCCGGATTCGGATGGGTTTCGGCAAACAGTCCGGCCACGCCGGCGGCCACGGCAGCACGCGCCAGCACCGGCACGAACTCGCGCCGACCGCCCGAGCTGGTGCCCTTCCCGCCCGGCAACTGCACCGAATGGGTGGCATCGAACACGACCGGGCAGCCAGTCTGGCGCATGGTGGCGAGGCCACGCATGTCCGACACCAGGTTGTGGTAGCCGAAGCTCGCGCCCCGCTCGCACACCATCACCTGCTCGTTGCCGGTGGCACGAGCCTTTTCCACCACGTTGGTCATGTCTTCCGGCGCCAGAAACTGGCCCTTCTTGATATTGACCGGCTTGCCGGCGGCCGCGACACGCTGGATGAAGTCGGTCTGACGGCACAGAAACGCCGGCGTCTGCAACACATCGACGACGTCGGCCACTTCATGCCCGTCCGCGCCGGCTGGCGGCTCGCGGACGGCACCGCGGTCCTCGAGTGCTC
>CAZSOU010000076.1:2355-11703 GCA_964608595.1 uncultured Rhodanobacteraceae bacterium | reverse complement strand
CGGGGCAGAGGCATGCGATCGACGGGCATGTGTTTCATCCGGAAACCGCGCATCATCGGCGTTTCCTGTGGGAGGGGCCGGTGGCCCCGACAGGGTGTACCGCAAGATCCGTCGGGGCCACCGGCCCCTCCCACACGGGTCACTTCAGGGTGCAACGGTTTTTCGCGCCATGCCGGGTGCGGCACGCGTACTGCCACCGAGTCGAGTGCTAACCTTGGGCGTTTTGCGAGGGATGGATTGATGAGGGTTCTGGTCTGCGGCGGCGCCGGTTACATCGGTTCGCACATGGTGCGTCATCTGGTTCGGCATGGGCATGAGGCGGTGGTGTTCGACAACCTGTCGACCGGCCATCGCGAAGCCGTTGCCGACGTGCCGCTGGTTATCGGCGACGTGGCGGATGCGCAGGCTCTGGATGCCGTGTTCGCCGAGCATGCCTTTGATGCGGTGATGCATTTCTGCGCGCGCTCCCTGGTGGGCGAGTCGGTGCGCAAACCGCTGGCTTATTACCGCAACAATGTCTGCGGCACGCTGGGCCTGCTGGAGGCCATGCAGCGTGCCGGCGTGGACAAGCTGGTGTTTTCCTCGACGGCCGCGGTTTTCGGTCAGCCGCAGGCCGACTTCATCGACGAAGATCATCCGACCCGGCCGATCAATCCTTACGGTGCCAGCAAGCGCATGGTCGAACGCGTGCTGGCCGATGCCGCTGCGGCGTACGGGCTGCGCTCGGTGGCGTTGCGCTATTTCAATGCGGCCGGAGCGGATCCGTCGGGTGAGCTGGGTGAATCGCATGCGCCGGAAACGCATTTGATCCCGAATGTCCTCGGTGCGGCGCTGGGGCGCGGCAACGGACTCAAGGTGTTCGGTGACGATTACGACACACGCGACGGAACCTGTGTGCGCGATTACGTGCACGTCAACGACCTGGCGTCGGCGCATCTGGCCGCCGTCGACTACATGCGCGGCCATGACGGCGCGCATGTATTCAATCTCGGCAATGGCGAGGGATTCACGGTGCTGGAAGTGATCGAGGCGGCGCGACGTGCCACCGGCGTGGACATTACCTTCGAGCGCGCGCCGCGTCGGGCGGGCGATCCGGCGGTGCTGGTGGCCGCCAGTGACCGGGCGCGCGAGCAATTGGGCTGGCAGCCCGAGTTCACCGATATCGACGCGATCATCGAAACCGCATGGCGCTGGCATCAGAACCCCGGCTATTGAATACGGCAACGGGTATGCAACGTTCCCGGGCCTGGTTTGCGCAAGCGGTTTGCAGATGATCATGGCGCGCCGGCCGAAGCTATCCGCGTGCCTGCGCCGCCGGCAGCTTGCCGAAAAACTTCACATAAAGCAGCAAGTAAGCCAGTTGCAGCACGGCGCTGATGTAGAACGGCAGGTTCAGGTAGCCGGCGTGAAACAGCGCGCCACCGATGACCGGGCCGATCGCGCGTGGCAGCTGGATCGAAATGTTCTGCAAGCTGCTGGCCAGGCCGCGTCGTTCGACGCGCGTCAGGCCCGCCGCCAGTGCCTGACGGACGCCGGCCGTGCCACGGTTGCAGGCGCCGCGCAGCATGTACAGCACCATCGCCAGCCAGAACCAGGGGGCCAGCGGCATCAGTACCAGCAAGACGATGCCGGTGCCGCGCATGCGGATGACGGTATTGATGATGTTGTAGCGTTTGGCCATCTTTGCGGCCAACCATGAGCCGGCCGAACCCAATACGAAACCGATGGCCAGCCCGGGCCCGATGGTATCCAGCCCGTGGTGAAACTTGATGGCGAACCAGAATGCGATCAGCGGCCCGATCAGGCCGATGGCGGTGCCGTTGAGCAGGTTCACCATGACCAGCCGGGTCAGATGGCGGTTCTCCCGGTGGCGTTCGCGTTGGCCGGATTCGGCGCTTTCCGCTTGCCGCTCCGGCAGCAACGGCTCGCGCGCAAGCCACAGCAACAGCAGTGAAACCACGGAGCCGGCCAACGGCAGCACGAACAGCATGCGATAGCCGGCCGGGCTCAGGTCGTGTCCCATCATCAACGGCGGCAGCGCAGCCAGCGCCGCGCCTGCGGCCATGCCGATGAAACCGATGGCACTGTTGCGACTGAACACGCTGCCACGTCGTTCCAGCGGCAGTTCGATGGCGAACCAGGCCTGCTCGATGGGGGCGAAGGGCCCGGCCGAACCGTTGGCGCCGCGACCGAAACGACCGACGACGGCCGCCAGCACCAGCAGCCATGGCGTTGTGGTCAGCATGGCGATGATGGCCGCTGCCACCTGCAACAGGTCGTAACCGATCAGAAACAGGCGCCGCCCGCCGCGATCACTCAGCGGCCCGACCGCGATGGTCAATGCCGAGCCGACCAGCAGGGCGCCCATCAACACGGCGCCGATTTGCGTACCCGACCATCCCAGCGCGTGCAGATACAGCGTGAACGCCGCCACCATCGCGCCTTGCCCCAGACTGCGTGCGGCGCGCATGCCGATCAGGAGACGAATGTTGCGGGGCAGAGGCGTGCGATCGACGGGCATGTGTTTCATGATGGCACGGTTCGCGAGTTCACCCGCTATCGTCGGCAGGGCGGGCATTGTTCGTCCCCCGCATCGTGCGCAGGCACGCCCCTGCAGGAAACCCTATGTGGGAGGGGCCGGTGGCCCCGACGGATCATGCGGCACATCCTGTCGGGGCCACCGGCCCCTCCCACAGGGGTGGCTGCGGGGTGCAACGGGTTTTCGAGGCTGCCTACAATGAAGCCGATGACATCAGCCGATTACCCCATTACCCCGCTGTTGCCGCGTGTGCGTGATGCATTGGTCGGACACACGCGATTGGTGCTCGAAGCGCCGCCGGGCGCGGGCAAGACCACGCAGGTGCCGTTGGCGCTGCTGGATGCGCCGTGGCTCCACGGGCGCAAGATCCTGATCCTGGAGCCGCGCCGGCTGGCCGCACGGTCGGCGGCGGAGTTCATGGCACGCCAGTTGGGTGAAAAGGTCGGGCAGACGGTGGGCTATCACATCCGCTTCGAATCGAAGGTGTCCGCAGCCACGCGCATCGCCGTGTTGACCGAAGGCATCCTCGCGCGACGCTTGCAGGGGGATCCCGAGTTGGCCGATGTCGGCGCGATCATTTTTGATGAATTCCACGAGCGGCATCTGGCCGGTGATCTGGGCGCGGCATTGGCGCTGGATGTGCAACGCGGCCTGCGAGAGGATCTGCGCCTGGTGGTGATGTCGGCCACGCTCGATGGCGAGCGCATCACGCGTTGGCTGGATGCGCCGCGTATCACCAGCCCGGGGCGCCGTTTTCCGGTGGCGGTGCGTTATCCGCCGGCACGTCCGCAAGAACGCGTCGAAGGGCATGTGGCGCGGGTGCTGCACCAGGCGTTGGCCGATACCGATGCGGGGGACGTGCTGGTGTTTCTGCCCGGCCGGCGCGAGATCGCGCGCGTACTTCGCATGCTGACGGACATGCCCCGCGACGTGGACGTGCTGCCGTTGCATGGCGGCTTGCCGCTGGCCGAACAACGCGCGGCGCTGGCACCGGCCGAAGCAGGGGTGCGCCGGGTGATTCTGGCGACCAACGTGGCCGAATCCAGCGTCACCCTGCCGGGGGTGCGGGTGGTGATCGACACGGGGCTGGCGCGCGAGCCGCGCTTTGATCCACAGAGCGGTTTCACGCGTTTGCAGAGCGTGTTCATTTCACGGGCGTCGGCGGATCAGCGGGCCGGTCGCGCCGGGCGGGTGGCGCCGGGTTCGGCGTGGCGCTTGTGGCCGGAAAGTCGGCGACTGGAGAGCGCGCGCACGCCGGAAATCGCGCAGGTGGAATTGTCCGGTCTGGCGCTGGAACTGGCGGCGTGGGGCAGTTCCGGTCTGCCCTGGCTGGACGCGCCGCCGCCCGGCGCCTTGGCACAAGCATATGACTTGCTTGAACGACTCGGCGCGCTGGGTTCCGACCGGCGCATGACCGGGCTGGGGCGGCGCATGCGCGACTTGGGAGCCAGTCCGCGTCTGGCCGCCGCGGCGGTACGCGCCGACACCTCGCAGCGCGCGTTGGTGGCTGATCTGCTGGCGCTGTTGGAAGCACGCTCGCCATTGCGCGGGGAGCATGCGCGCGATGATGCCATTGCCACTCGCATCAACGCGTTGCACGTGTGGCGTGACGGGGGCGCGTCGGCCGCCCGGCGCGCGGGCGCCGACGTGGCGGCGCTTGCCGGCATCGAGCAGGCGGCGCGTGGTTGGCGCAAGCGGCTTGGCGTGCGTTCGGCCGCCAGTGGTGTGCCGGGTGTGTTCGCTGTCGGCAACCTGTTGCTGCATGCGTTTCCGGACCGCATCGCCATGCGCGATGCACATCATTCGACGCGCTACCGTCTGGCCAACGGTCGCGGCGCGCAGTTGCACGAATCGAGTGCGTTGCATGGCGAACCGTGGCTGGTGGTAACGGATCTGGCGATGGATGCGCGCGACAGCCGCATCCTCGCCGCGGCGCCGTTCGATCCGGCCCTGCTGGAACGCGACTACGCCGCGCTTTTCCACGTCGAACGCACGCTGGTCTGGGACGACGCGCGCGATGCGGTGGATGCCTTCGAGGAACGGCGTTTCGACGCGCTGGTGCTGGAGCGTCGCCGCGTTCCCGTGCGCGATGCCGACGCGGTGCCGGCATTGCTGGCACGCATTCGTGCACGCGGTCTGGATATCTTGCCGTGGAGCGACGCCGCACAGTGCCTGCGTCAGCGCGTGCAGGCCACCCGCCGTTGGGCGCCGTCGCTGGATTTGCCCGACATGGGTGATGCCGCGTTGCTGGACACGCTCGACGTGTGGCTGGCGCCCTATCTTGTCGGCGTGCGTCGCCTGGACGCCCTGACTCCGGCGCCGTTGTCACAGGCGCTCACCAGCATGCTCGATTATCCGCAACGACAAGCGTTGGACACCCTCGCGCCGGCCACGCTCGATGTCCCCAGTGGGCGTACGCATCGACTCGATTACAGTGGCGAAAATCCGCCGGTGCTGGCGGTCAAGTTGCAGGAACTGTTCGGCCTGGCCGACACCCCGCGCGTGGCCAAGGGCCGTGTGTCGGTCACGTTGCATCTGCTTTCGCCGGCGCGGCGGCCGATCCAGGTCACGCGCGACCTCAAGAGCTTCTGGGAACACACCTATCCGGAAGTCAAAAAAGAACTCAAGGGGCGTTACCCGAAACATCCGTGGCCCGACGACCCGTGGAGTGCCACGCCCACGCATCGCACCCATCGGCGGGGGCGGAGGGTCTGAATACGAAAGTTTCCCATCTCGCTCATGATCGGGATGTGTTATTTGTATCCTTCGGCGAGTTGTTGTCGATAAACAAGCGTTTCCCGACAATGCGACGAGCCGATGTTCCCGGAGGCGGGTACTTCGTCGGGAGACATGAACAAAATCGCTTGCGCCATGCCCTTTGCATGATCGTCTCGATAGGGAGACGCACGTTGTCGTTGCCAGGGTGTGGCCACGTGATGGGGATCACGTTCGACTATTTGTCCATTTGTAAGGAGGGGAAACGATGTCATGCAAGTTCTGGATCGGTGCGTTGTGCACCGGTGTGTGCGTGTTTGCCTTTGGTCCGGCGCAAGCCATGACCAAGGCCAACGTGCATGCGAAAAACCTGGGGAGGGTTGCGCCGGCGCAAGTGGCGACTCGTCTGAATCTTCAGACCGGCAACACGCTGGTGGCCGATCGTACTCAGCATTTGCGCAATGGCCGCAAGCTGGTGCGCAAGCGGCAACTTTACAAAGGCGTGCCCGTGTACGGACGCAGCGTGGTGGTCGAGCGCAATGCGCGCGGCAACGTGCTGCGCGTCGACGGCCAGGTCGAGCGCAACCTCGGCCGGGAACTGGCCAGCGTGCAGCCGCGCCTGACTCCGGTCCAGGCACGACAGGCATTGCAGCGCGCGCATGGACAGTTGCGCCAGGCCACGCGCGGGGGCAAGGCCAAGCTGTACGTGTATCCCGGCAAGCACGGTGCCAAGGCGCGTCTGGTGTACCGCGTGTCCTATCTGACCGGTGCCGGCAGTCATGTGTCGCGCCCCACCGCCATCATCGATGCCAATACCGGCAAGGTGATCAAGCAGTGGAACGGCCTCACGACCGGCCGTCGTCCGCCCGGCGGCGGTACGTCCACTTCGGTTCAGGCCCAGGGTGTCGGCGGCAACGGGTTTACCGGAATCTACTACTACGACGGTTCCAACACGACCAGCCACGCCACGCTTTCCGTGACCCGCAAGGGCAATGTCTGCTACATGACCAACCCGGACGTGACGACCTACAACCTGGCCAATGGCGGCTGGGTCGTGCCTTGGTCGTTCGGTTGCAGCGGCAGCAACCCGGCCAACTGGGTGAGCACCGGCGATGCGGCCAACGGCGCGTTTTCGCCGGTCGACGATGCGCACCATTTTGGTCAGGTCGTGCATGACATGTACCAAAGCTGGTTCGGCGAGCCACCGCTGAAAAACAGCGACGGCTCACCCATGCAACTGCACATGTGGGTGCATTACGGCACCAATTACGAGAATGCTTTCTGGGACGGCAGCGAGATGGTCTTCGGTGACGGCGACCAGTATTTCTATCCTTTCGTGTCGCTGGACATCACCGGTCATGAAATCAGCCACGGTTTCACCGAGCAGCATTCGGGGCTGGAATACACCGGGCAATCCGGCGGCATGAACGAGGCCTTCTCGGACATGGCCGGCGAGGCGGTGGTGTACTACAACGACGGCAGCAACAGCTTCATGGTCGGTCAGGACATCCTCAAGCCCGGCACGGCCGACCTGCTGGGGATGGATGCCCTGCGCGACATGTGCAAGCCCGCCACTGACGGCATGTCCATCGGCAATGCCGCCGATTACTACGACGGCCTCAACGTGCATTATTCCAGCGGTGTCTACAACAAGGCCTTCTGCCTGTTGGCCAAGACCGATGGCTGGAACACGCGCAAGGCTTTCGAGGTGTTCCACGATGCCAACGCGCTGTACTGGGGGCCCGAGGAAACCTTCGATTCCGGTGCCTGCGGTGTCGAACAGGCGGCCACCGATCGCGGCTATGCCAAGGCCGATGTGGTCGCGGCGTTCACCGGCGTGGGCGTGACTTGCTCCGATCCGAACGCCGGCGCGTCCGCCACGACCAGCCCGACCACGCCGTCTCCCGCGCGCCTGCCCGCGCCGCGGCGCCTGTCGACGGTCGGCCTGCGCTGACGCAGCTTGGCCGTGACAGCGTGAACTTCTCGCCGTCATCTCCGGCATGTGCCGGCATGACGGCGGGAAGGGTTCGAGTTTTTGCGGGGAAGGTTCGCGCCCACGCGCGCCTTCCCGATTCGGGATAACCCGGGCTCTTCGTGGTGGCGCAGGTCGCCACCGGCCCGGTTCATTTGCAGAGGGGAAACATCATGAGCAAGTTCAAGAGTATGGACAATACCGCGAAGTATCCGCGGCTGCGCCGGCGCCTGTTGGCCGGCGCCCTGTTGCTGGCTGTGGGCGGCGTAGTGAGCGTGCCGGTCATGGCGGGCGATGTATGCACCATGTCCAGTGGGGCCGCGATGGTGGCGACGGGATTCAATGCATTTGCCTGCGGACAGAGTGCCCAGGCCACGGGTGCAGCTTCCAGTGCGTCCGGATATATGGCCATAGCCAGCGGTATCGATTCCAGTGCGTTCGGGGCAGTTTCCGCAGCCCAAAATGCGGGTACGAGTGCTTTCGGATTTGCGGCCTATGCCGGCGGGGGTGAGTCCAGCGTGTTCGGCGCGTATTCCAAGGCCAGCGGCTTGGATAGCAGCTCGTTCGGTGCGTATTCCACGGCCAGCGGTACCAACGCCAGCGCGTTTGGTCGGTCATCCACAGCCAGCGGTGTTTCCTCGAGCGCGTTTGGTCGGTCATCCACAGCCAGTGGTGTTTCCTCGAGCGCGTTTGGTCAAGCTGCCACGGCGGGGGGGACGGACTCGTTGGCCAGCGGCCACCAGGCTTCGGCCTCGGCCGACTCCAGCACCGCCATCGGCGGCGTGTATACCGATTATGACGGCACCACCTACAACACCGAAGCCAGCGCCTTCGGCGCCACGGCGCTGGGTTCCGGCGCCGGTGCCGACGGTGCGGACAGCACCGCGGTGGGCTCGCTGGCCTACGCCGTGGGCGACCAATCCTTCGCCGGCGGCAACAATGCCGGGGCCGACGACTACCAGGCCGTGGCCCTGGGCGCCAACAGCGAAGCTTCCAGTCGCCAGAGCATTGCCATCGGCGGCGGCGATCCGGACTTGAACTACGACCCCAACAACCCGGCCAGCGGCTATGGCACCTATGCCAATGGCCTGGGTGCGATCGCCATCGGGGGCAAGGCTGATGCCGAAGGCCTGGGCGCGATGGCGCAGGGCTATCAGGCTGTCGGTGTGGGTGACGGTGCCACCGCTGTCGGCAATGGTGCCGGCGCGGTAGGCAACGGTGCCACGTCATTGGGTACCGGCGCCGTGGCGTATGCCGACAAGACGGTGGCGATCGGTGCGCAGTCCTACGCCCCGGGTGATTCCGCCATTGCCATTGGTGCAGACAGCTCGGCCTCCGGTGCGCTGGGCATCGCCATGGGTGGACAGGACGCCAATGGCTACGGTGGCGCGGCAGGCCAACAGTCGGTATCCATCGGCTTCAACAGTGGTGCGCTGGGTGTCGGGACCACCACGTTGGGTGGTTACAGTGCGGCGGCTGGCCGGTTGTCCACGGCGCTGGGTTACGGCGCCATCGCCATTGGCGACTACTCGCTGGCTTCCGGTCTCGGTGCCACCGCGGGTGGCATCGACAGCGTTGCACTTGGTGACGGGGCAACGGCAAACAGTGATGAAAGCGTGGTTATCGGTGGCGCCGCTTCCATACAAGGACAGAGCTATATTGCCGGCGCCGATGGGGTCGGCGCTATTGCCATGGGCGCAGCGGCTTATGCCGGAGGCGATTATTCCACGAGCCTGGGTTGGGGCTCTGCCGCGATCGGTGCCAACAGCGTGGCCATCGGGGCGGGTTCCCTTGCCGACCAGGACAACACCGTGTCGGTGGGCGCCGTCGGCGCCGAACGGCGCATCACCAATGTGGCGGCCGGCGACGTCAATGCGACCAGTACGGATGCTGTCAACGGCAGCCAGCTGTACAGCACCAATCAGGACGTGGCGGCCAACACCGCCGCCATTGCGACCAACACCGGTGACATTGCGACCAACACCAGTGACATCGCGACCAACACCGGTGACATCGCGACCAACACCAGTGACATCGCGACCAACACCGATGCCATTGCCACCAACACCGGTGACATCGCGACCAACACCAGTGACATCGCGACCAACACCGATGCCATTGC
>CAZSOU010000076.1:0-2255 GCA_964608595.1 uncultured Rhodanobacteraceae bacterium | reverse complement strand
TGCCATTGCCACCAACACCGGTGACATCGCGACCAACACCAGTGCCATTGCCACCAATACCGGTGCCATTGCCACCAACACCAGTGACATCGCGACCAACACCGGTGACATTGCCACCAACGCCGGTGCCATCACGACCAATACCGATGCCATTGCGACCAACACCGGCGCTATCACGACGAATACCAGTGACATTGCCGCATTGCAGGCCGACAGCGTGATGTCCGGCACCGGCAAGGGCCTGTCCGTCGGCAGCGGCAGTCATGCCAAGGATGCCAACGACACCGCCGTCGGCAACAACGCCAACGTGGGTGCGGCCAACGGCACGGCGCTGGGCAGCAATGCCGTGGTGGACGCCTCGGCCAGCAACGCGGTGGCCGTGGGTGCCGACAGCCACGCCACGGCCGGCAATGCCGTGGCCCTGGGAGCGGGTTCGGTGGCCGACCAGGCCAACACGGTGTCGGTGGGCAGTGCCAAGCAGCAGCGGCGCGTCACCAACGTGGCCGCCGGTACCGCCGGCACCGATGCGGTCAACGTCGATCAGCTCGACAGCGCGACGCAGCACGCCGTGGATCAGGCCAAAAAGTACGCCGATACGGGTGATGCCAGCACGCTGAGCAAGGCGAATGCCTACACCAACACGAAGTTTGCGGAGGTGGTGAACAATCGTGCCTTCGACAAGTTCCGTACCGAAGTGAACGGACGCTTCTCGCACATGAACCAGCGCATCGACCAGGTCGGCGCGATGGGGGCGGCGATGGCGCAGATGGCGTTCAGTACCCAGGGCGTCAACACGCCCAACCGCATGGGCGTGGGTGTGGCCAACTATCATGGCGAGCAGGCGATCGCCGTGGGTTATTCGCGTTCGGTGAGTGAACACGCCAACGTGACGTTCGGCGCCGCGCACAGTGGTGACGGCACCCAGGCCGGCATCGGCGTCGGTTTCGGTTGGTGACATTTCGCGGGCACACCGACTGCAATGTCGGTGTGCATGCTGCATGCGTCATGCTTGGCCGCGGGAGCTTGCTTCCGCGGCCTTTTTTCGAGGAAGCTTTGATGTTGCGGACGAATTACTTCCGCAGGCTGTCGAACATGTGGTATCTGTAGTGGTTTACAGTGCCCGGCCGCGCCAGATGCCGGGTCGTTCCGGGAGAATGTGATGTCGGCTGTATCCATGCCGCCGCCGTCAGGGGGAGATGAGCGATCGCGCGCGGGCGCCGTCGAAGCGCGGGTGTGCGCTTTGCTGGTCGAGCGGGGGCGTCTGAAGGAATCCGATCTCGGCCGCGCGCGACGATTGCACGCCGAATCGCCGGAAGGCACGTTGACGGCGCTTCTGGCGCGTCTGGGGCTGGTGTCCGAGCGCGACCTGGCCGACACCTGGTGCGAATTGCTGGAGGTGCCCTTCATGGAGGCGCGCCAGGCGCCCGAACTGCCGCCCGAGGGACGGGATGTGCCGGCGCGTTTTCTGCGGCAGATGCATGTCGTCCCGGTGGTCGGCAGCGACGGTTTGCCGGCCTTGCTGGTCGCCGATCCCGGCGATGCGTATCCGCGTCAGGCGATGGAACTGGCATGGGGGCAGTCTCTGCCGCTGCGCGTGGGTCTGCGGTCGGACATCGATGACCTGATCGAGCGCTATTACGGGCAGGGCCGCTCGGCCATGGGTACCATCGTGGAAAATCTCGGCGAAGGCGGCGTGGCGCGCGACGAGGAAGATGTGCAGCACTTGCGCGATCTGGCTTCCGAAGCGCCGGTGATTCGCCTGGTCAACCTGATCGTGCAACGCGCCGTGGAGGCACGCGCGTCGGACATCCACATCGAGCCGTTCGAAAGCCGCCTCAAAGTGCGTTATCGCATCGACGGCGTGTTGACCGAAGTGGAAGCGCCGCCGGCAAGCTCGACGCAAGCGGTGATTTCACGCGTCAAGATCATGGCGCGACTCAATATCGCCGAGCGCCGCCTGCCGCAGGACGGGCGCATCCAGTTGCGCGTGCAGGGCAAGGAACTGGATTTGCGTGTGTCCACCGTGCCGACCAGTTTCGGTGAATCGGTGGTGATGCGCATTCTGGACCGCGAATCGGTGGTGTTCGATTTTTCCACACTGGGCTTCACGGAATCGTTCCGCCAACATTTCATCGACGTGCTGGAGCGGCCCAACGGCATTCTGCTGGTCACCGGCCCGACCGGCTCGGGCAAGACCACGACGTTGTACACCGCGCTGTCGCGCATCAACACCGACAAGGTCAAGATCATCACCG
>CAZSOU010000075.1:0-11731 GCA_964608595.1 uncultured Rhodanobacteraceae bacterium | reverse complement strand
CCGGTGCCACCGACAGCATCACGCCGGTCATGCCGCCGATGGTGAAGGTGAACAGGAAACCCATCGTCCACAGCATCGGCACGGTGTATTGCACCCGTCCCTTGTACATGGTGAACAGCCAGTTGAAGATCTTCGCGCCCGTGGGAATCGAGATGATCATCGTGGTCAACGAGAAGAACGAGTTGACGGCCGACCCCGAGCCCATGGTGAAGAAGTGATGCAGCCACACAAGGTAGGACAGCACCATGATCGCCAGGGTGGCATACACCATCGAGGAGTAGCCGAACAGGCCCTTGCGCGAGAACGTGGCGGTGATTTCGGAAAACACGCCGAACAACGGCAGCACCAGGATGTACACCTCGGGATGGCCCCAGACCCAGATCAGGTTGATGTACAGCATCAGGTTGCCGCCGAAACCGGCGGTGAAGAAATGCATGCCCAGGTACCGGTCCAGCGACAGCAGCAGCAACGACACCGTCAGCAACGGGAATGTCACGACGATCAGGCCGCTGGTGGCAAATGTGGTCCAGCTGAACATGGGCATCTTCATCAGGCTCATGCCCGGCGCACGCATCTTGAGGATGGTGACCACGAAGTTGATGCCGGTCAGCAAGGTGCCCACACCCGACAGCTGCAGGCCCCAGATGTAGTAATCCGTGCCGACGGTCGGACTGTGCTGCAGTTCGGACACCGGCGGATAACCCAGCCAGCCGGCGGTGGAAAAGTCACCGATGAACAGCGACACCATGAACATGATCGCGCCCCAGAACGTGAACCAGAAGCTCAGGTTGTTGAGGAACGGGAAGGCCACGTCGCGCGAGCCGATCTGCAGCGGCATGATGTAGTTCATCAGGCCCACGATGTAGGCCATGCCGACGAAGAAGATCATGATCGACCCGTGCGCGGTGAAGATCTGGTCGTAGTGCTCCGGCGGCAGGTAGCCCATGTTGTCGCCGAAGGCGATGGCCTGCTGCGAGCGCATCATGATGGCGTCGGAGAAGCCGCGCAGCAGCATCACCGTGGCCAGGATCATGTACATGATGCCGAGCTTCTTGTGATCCACGCTGGTGAACCACTCGCGCCACAGGTAGCCCCACTTCTTGTATTTGGTGATGGCCGCCAGAATGGCGATGCCGATCACCGCCACGACGGCAAGCGTGACCAGAAGAATATGGCCTTCGGCGTTGTTGGCCAGGAAGGGCAGCGAATCGAGCGTGAAACGCCCGAACAGGAAATTCCATATGTCGGAACGATGAGGCATGGTCTGAATCCCGGAAAAGCGGATCAATGCGCGGCCGCGTCGGATGCGGCAGCGTTTTTGTTCGAAGCGGACGGTGTCACCATGACGTCATGGCCATGCTCGGCCATGGCGGCGGCGTCTTTGCCGTGCTTGCCTTTGCCGGCCATCTGCATGTGATGGCTCATGCAGGTCCGGCCCTTTTCGACGCAGCGATTGAGAATGCGCGGGAAAAGATCGGGCGCGAAGCTCGAATAGTATTTCACCGGCACCGCACGCTGCGGCACATGCAGCTTTCCATAGGCCTGAGTGGTCAAGGCGTTGCCGCTGGCGCGCACTTTGGCCACCCACTGCTTGAAGTCATCCTTGCTCATGCCGTAGAACCAGAAGCGCATGTCGGTGAATCCGGCGCCGCTGTAGTTGGCCGACATGCCCTTGTACTTGCCGGGCTTGTTGATCACCGCGTGCAACTGCGTCTGCATGCCGGGCATGACGTAGATCATGCCGGCCAGCTCCGGGATGGAGAACGAATCCATCATGTCCGAAGACGTCAGCTTGAACTGGATCGGACGATCCACCGGGGCGGCCAGTTCGTTGACCGTGGCGATGCCGTATTGCGGATAGAAGAACAGCCATTTCCAGCGCATCGACACCACGTCCACCTCCAGCGGCTTGACGTCTGCCGAGATGGGTTGATCCGCGGAAATGCGATGCAATTTGTTGTAGGGATCGGTCTTGTGCGTGCCGATCCAGCTGATCGCGCCGACCGCGATGATGATCAGCAGCGGGCCGGCCCACACCAGCAATTCGATCTGTGGAGAGTGATCCCACTCCGGCTCGTAGCTGGCGTTTTTGTGGTTGGACGCACGATAACGCCAGGCGACGATGCCGACGGCGATCAGTACCGGCACGATGATCAGGGCGATGATGATCGTGGTGGTAATCATGATGTCGCTTTGCTGGCGCGCCACGTCGCCGGCAGGGTCCAGCAGCGCCATATGGCAACCACCAAGCAACACGAAAGGAAGCAGCAACAGGCCGCGTAGTCGTTTCACTGGCATGACTTCAAATGGGAATGGGGGACAAAGCGGGCGTATGATACCCGCTCGGACGGAGTTTTGCCGATTGGACAATTTGTCCTATGGCTGATGCGCCGGTTTGCAGGCATGATTTTGGCCCCACGAGCATCGGACGACCGTTTCCGGAACAGGCACGTCGTGCCAAATCCGGCGCGTCTGATTACAATACGCTCGCAAATACACCTGCAAGACTGCTCCCCACGGAAACATCATGTCAACAAGTCACGCCCAGCCCGACATCCAGACGGCCGCCGATGCACCTATCGGCGGCTCCCACGCACAGACCGTTTCGCCCGGCGACATCGCCGTCGGCGTGATCACCGGACGCACGGTCGGATTCTTCGACTTGTTCGTGTTCGGTCTGGCCTGCGTGCTGGTGTTTCCGAAGGTCATGTTCCCCTTCGCCAGCGAAGTGGACGGCATGCTCTATTCGTTCGCCATCTTCGCGTTGGGCTTCATTGCACAACCGCTGGGCTCGCTGTTCTTCCTGCCCATGCAGCGCAAGGTCGGACGCACCCAGAAACTGACGGTGTCGCTTTTCCTGCTCGGCTTCTGCACCGTCGGCATCGCGTTCCTGCCGGGGTATCACGAAATCGGCGGGTTCGCGATCGCGGCGCTGATCGTGCTGCGTTTTGGCCAGGGTTTCGCCATCGGCGGAAGCTGGAACGGTACCGCCTCGCTGCTGGCCTTGCGCGCACCGCGCAACAAACGCGGCTGGTATGCGGCCATTCCGCAACTGGGCGCCCCCATCGGTTTCATCGTTGCCGCCGCCCTGTTTGCCTACATCTGGTCCAGCCTGGCGCATGACGAATTCTACGCCTGGGGCTGGCGTTATCCGTTCTTCACGGCGTTTGCCGTCAACGTGGTGGCCTTGTTTGCGCGTCTGCGTCTGGTGGTCAGCCCGGAATATGCCGAAGAGCTCAAGGCCCGCGAACTCGAACCCTCGCCGATGGGCGAACTGGTCCGTACGCAGGGCAAGTCCATCGCCCTGGGCGCCTTCGCGCCGCTGGCCAGCTATGCGCTGTTCAATCTGGTCACCATTTTCGCCCTGGCTTTCGCGTTGATATTCACCGAACAGTCGCCGACCAGCTTCTTGATCGTGCAGATCATCGGCGCCTTGATCGCCATGCCGTGCGTGCTTCTGTCCGGACGCATCGCCGACCGCATCGGTCGCCGCGTGACCCTGGGACTGTTTGCCATCCTGATTGCCATCTACAGCGGCTGGACCGCCCTGATGCTGGCTGGCGGCACTCTGCAGAGCTACGTGTTCATTCTGGTCGGCTTTGCACTGCTCGGGTTCTCGCACGGCCAGTCCGCCGGCGCGGTGAGCTCCAGCTTCAAAAGCTACTTCCGCTACTCGGGCGCGCGCATCACCTCCGATCTGGGCTGGTTGATCGGCGCCGGCTTCGCGCCGCTGGCCGCGCTAGCGCTGGCGTTGTACCTGGGCACCGATTACGTCGGCCTGTACCTCCTTTCCGGCGCAGTGTGCACGCTGATCGCTCTGTGGATCAGCCGCAAGATGGGCGGCCTGCCCAACGATTGACGCATTCCACTCCCTGCAGGGAACCCTGAAAAACCGTTGCACCCTGGAGCTACCCTTGTGGGAAGAGCCGGTGGCCCCGACGGATCATGCGGTACATCCTGTCGGGGCCACCGGCCCCTCCCACGGAAAACTCCGATGATCCGCGGTTTTCCGAGGTTCCCTACCGGGGCCGGGATGAATCGCTTTCCAGGTCGGGGGCGTCGCCGACGCGTTTGCCGATCCATGCGGCCACGCCGGACAAGCCGGCGCCCAGGCCGGCGATGACGGCGGTGCCGGCGCCCACTGCGCGCAGGCCGTTGAGGCCGCTGGTGACGACCAGATCACCGAAACGCCAGACCGTGGTTTCGACGAAATTCTTGCCTTTGTAACGCGCTTCGCGGGATGCGCGCGAATACAGCGCGTCGCTGGCGGGTTTGATCATGCCGTATTGCATGCCGCGCACCACCACCTGCAGCACCAGCAGCAGCGATATGCCGATGCCGAAAACCAGCGCCGGTTGCATGCCGTGGACGGCGATGACTGCCAGCAGCGCCACGTTGAGGAGCGCCGGCAATATCAATCCCCACGCCGCACCGAAACGCGTCAGCAGCCAACGCGTCAATGTCAGTTGCAACACCATGCCGAGCACATTGGTGGCCAGGTCGAGATCGGCATAGAACTCCAGCCGCGCGACCCGCCCGTCGACATGTGCCTTGACGTAATCGGCGACCAACGCATAAGCCAGCGTGCCGATGCCGTCGCTGAGCAACATCAGAAAGGCCATGTAACGCACGAACGGCTGCATGAATGCCTGGCGCACGCCGGCCCAGAGCGAACCGCCGATTGCCTGGTCGGCGCCCGCCTGACGCACGCCGGCCTGGTGCGACGACAGACCGAGCAGCACGATCAACGCCGCAATCAGCAATGCCGCGGAAACGGCCAGCAGCGGCGCCACGCCGACGATCCCGACCAGACCGCGCGTCAACGGCGGGCCGGTCAGGGCGCCGATCATGCCGGCGAAGGCGATCAGCGGAAACAGGCGTCGCGCCTGCTCGCTGGTCCACAAGTCCGCCATCAGGCTCCAGAACAGCGATACCACGAACAAATTGAACACGCTGACCCAGGTGAAAAACACGATGCCCAGCGTGCGCGCGCCGATTTGCTGCTGTGCCATGAACACCGGCACGAACGCGAGCAGGCAGAGGATGAAAAAACCGTACACCCAGACCAGCAGACGCCGGCGCACGAAACGCGACACCAGCCAACCGAACACCGGCGTCAGCACCACCATGGCGACGAATGTGCCGGCATAGAACAGCGGCAACGCCACCGAGCCCACGGCGCCGCTCAACTGGTCGCGTACCGGTCGGATGATGTAGTAAGACGTCAGAATCAGGAAGAACGCCAGCGACGCCCAGAGCAGCGGCGCGCCCTCTCCGGTGCGAATGTTCGCCCGCCAACCCATGCAGATGTCCCGGTCAGGCCGCTGCTTGCGGCTGCGCGTGCAGCAGCGGCAGCGGGCAATGCAACGCCGCGCAGATCACGCGCAACAATTCGGCCTCTTCCACGGTGATCACGCCATCGGCACTGATGGCGGTGCCCAGACCGTCGACGGCAAGCTCCTTGTCAGGAGCCCGCAGACTGTCCAGATCGGCCAGGGCGCGATCCATTGCCGCTTGCCAGTTTTCATCCACGGCGAACGCCACGTCGCTGCCGGGAAGGGTCTGCTGCATGGCCTTCTTGTAGGCGCGCGACGCCACTTGCATGTCTTCGTCGCCACTGGCGGCGACGATGGCGCACAGTGCGGCGTAACTATGGCGGCACTGGCGCAGGCGATGACGACCCGGCTTGAAACCGGCCGACGGATTCAACAGATCACGCAGTTGCAGATGCAGCAAGCGCACCAGGCAGTACTCGTGCAGATCCACGCGTTTGTCGGCCCGGATCAGTTTGTCGAGCGTGTCGAGCAGGCGCTCCAGTTCCGGCCGCGGACGCCGGCGCAGAGAGGGAAATACCAAAGCGGCCAGCGGCAATCGCTGCATCGGATGCAATTGCATCACCGCGTCACGCATGTTCTCGGCATCTTCGGCGCAATCGCTGCCCATGGCGTGATCGATGGTGAGCAGTTGCGCGTCGCGCACCTCGGCGGAACGATCCATCGCCAAAGCCAACAGCAGTGCACGTGCCCGGTAGGGATCGCTGGTCGCGGCCCGCAGATCCGGCGGCAACTGGTCGCGCAGCAGGCCGGCGAGGTCGAAATCGGTCTGCGCCGGCTGTCCGACCTTGTTGCTGGCGCGCGCGTCCCGGACATGCCAGGACGTGCCGGCATCCGGCACGGACGGTGGTGGCGGCGCCGATGCGGCCAGGCCGGCGACTTCCTGCGGTGCAAAGCCCGCGATGGACGCCGCAGCATGGTTCGGATCGGCGGCACGGCGCGGGTTCTGCCATGCGCGCGCCAGTGCCTCGATCTCCTGCTCGTCCCACTCGACGCCAAGCGCCTGCAGGCGTTTCGGCAGCGGCGGGTGGGTCGCGAACAGACTGGAAAACCGGCCGGCTTCACCGAACAGCATGTGCGCCACTTCCTGCTTGTTGTGCGCCGCCAGTTGCGAACCCACCTGCAACGCGGCAATTTTTTTCAGCGCCCCCGCGATACCGCGCGTCTGCCGCGTGAATTGCACGGCCGAGGCATCGGCCAGCGACTCGCGCGAACGCGACACGGCGGCCTGAATCAAACGTCCGAAGAAAAATCCGATGTAACCGACAATGACCACCGCAATACCGATCATCGCGAGCGAGGCCGTGCCGCCGCTGCTGTCGCGCGAGCGCACCCGGCCGCCGGAAAACAGCATGAAACGGCCAATGATGCCGATGACCAGAATGCCGAACAACAATCCCATCAAGCGGATATTGAGGCGCATGTCGCCGTTGAGCACATGGCTGAACTCATGGGCGATCACACCCTGCAGCTCGTCGCGATTCAGGCGCGCCAGACACCCCTCGGTCACGCAAACCGCGGCATCGGCCGGGGTGTAGCCGGCCGCGAAGGCGTTGATGCCGGGTTCGTTTTCCAGCACGAAGATATCCGGCACCGGCACACTGGAGGCGATGGCGATCTCTTCGATGACGTTGCGCAAACGCCGCCATGTCGGATTGGTGGTGTCGGACGGGACCGGCGTCGCGCCCATGCCCTGTGCAACGGCAGCGCCGCCGCCGCGCAGGCTGGCCATGCGATACAGCGAGGCCAGCACGATCAATACCAGCACGGCGACGCTGACCATGCCCACGGTGACCCAGTCGATGGATTGCCAGAACGAAACCGGCGGCGCGTATGGCGAGGGCTGCCGGCGAGTGAATCCGAACGCCAGCACCACGACCACGTCCACCGCGGCGATGACGGCGATGACGGCCAGCACGAACAGCGCCACCAACCAGCGACTGCCGCGGCGCACCTCGGTCTGGTGGGCGAAAAAGTCCATCGCAAACGACTCCCGATATCAGGCGGCGGCGCGAATCAACTGAACGACACCTTGGGCGCTTCACGCGCTTCGGGGTTTTCCAGTTCCAGCGGTTCGGCCGGTTGAAAACCGAAGCTGCCCGAAACCACCGAGGCCGGGAAGGTCTGGCACTGGTTGTTGTAGGTCATGACGCTGTCGTTGTAGGCCTGGCGCGCGAAAGCGATGCGGTTTTCGGTGGAGGTGAGCTCCTCGGACAACTGCATCATGTTCTGGCTGGCCTTGAGGTCGGGATAGCTTTCCTGCAAGGCGAACAGATGGCCCAGTGTCTGCGTGAGCATGTTTTCCGAACGGCCCAGTTCCTTCATCGCAGCCTGGTCGCCGGGGTTGGCCTTGGCGTTTTCCAGACCATTGACGGCTGCCGTGCGCGCACGCGTCACCGACTCCAGCGTTTCGCGTTCGTGGGTGAGATAGCCCTTGGCCGTTTCCACCAGATTGGGAATCAGATCGTGACGCCGGGTAAGCTGCACGTCGATCTGGGCAAAGTTGTTCTTGTAGTTGTTGCGAGCCTTCACCAAGCCGTTGTAGACCGCGATGAAGTACACCACAATGATGGCAATAATCACCAGAACGATAATCAGACCGATCATCATCGTCTCCTCGTCCCAAGGCGCCCGCGCGCCAATCGCCTGCAGATTACCATGTCGTTACGCCTAGCCGCTTGTTTCCTTTTGTCCCTCGGCTTGACCGCCCCGGCGCTGGCCGCCCCGGCGAGCACCGGTACCACCGACACCTCCGACACCTCCCTGCTGCAAACGCTGCCCGAAAAGCGCATCAACCAGGCGATCGACGACTACAGCCACTGGCTGGACCGGGTCGAGCAACGCGGCGACACGGTAGGGCTTGTGACGGCGGTGGTGGTCGGTCGACATGTGCGGCTCGAGCGCGCCATGGGCTACGCCGATGCAAAAACCGGCGAGCACAACACACCGAACACGGTGTTTCGTCTGGCGTCGTTGTCCAAGGCGTTCGCCACCGCAATGACCGGACTACTGGTGCGCGACGGCCGTCTGACGTGGGATTCGCGACTGAAAGACATCCTGCCGTTTTTCAAACTCAAGGACATCCAGGACACCCGCAACGCGACCGTGCGCGACATCGCCGGGCAGCGTCTGGGTCTGCCGCGCAACAGTTACGATCGACGCCTGGAAGCCAATGTGCCGTACCCGGAGCTGGTACGCCAGTTGTACCGCATCGACCCGATCTGCGACGTGGGCTCGTGTTACAGCTACCAGAACATCGCCTTCAGTCTGCTGGGCGACGTGATCCACGCCGAGACCGGCAAGTTTTTCGACCACGAAGTCGGCAAGTACCTGTTCAACCCGCTGGGCATGACCACCGCCAGTTACGGTCGTGCCGGTCTCGAGCACAGCAAGAGCTGGGCCCGACCGCACTATTGGCACCATGGCCACTGGGTGCCTTACGAGCCCAATCTGGATTACTACCACGTCTCGCCTGCCGCCGGCGTCAACGCCAGTTTGCGCGACATGGAGCAATGGTTGATCGCGCAAATGGGCTATCGTCCCGACGTGCTGCCGCCGTCGCTGCTGAAGGTGCTGCACACCCCCGGCATCAACACGCCCAGCGAAACCTGGGCGACACCCTGGCGCCGCGCCCGCGTCGATCATGCGCATTACGCGCTGGGTTGGCGCGTGTACGACTACTCGGGCCACACGCTGATTTTTCATGCCGGTGCGGTCAAGGGCTACCGCACCGAAATCGGTTTTTTCCCGGAATACGACATCGGCATGGTGATCATGTGGAATTCGACCGACCCGGTTCCGGCGGGGTTGATGCCGATGTTTTTCGACAGCCTGCTCGGCCTGCCGCACGTGGATTGGGCGGGACTCAAAAGCCGGCCGCTGCGGCACTGACCGGCACCCCTCATCGCGGGTCCTCAGCAGCCCTCCTCCTCCTCGACAAGGACGGTCCGTTCGCGCTGACGTGGTTTGCGAAAGCAGGCGGAGTTCCTGAATTCTCGAGCGGCCGTTTCGACTTCGGCCCTGAGGGCCTGCGCTCAGGCGAACGAAGAATATTCGGCTCAAGGACTCTCTGGTCAGCTTCACGCAGGTCGATCATGGTCCGGCATGCCGTTCGACGCGAGCTCGCGGCCTCGCATCCGCGCCCCGGATGCGAGGACGGCGCGGCCGATGGCCGCGCCGTCCTCTGCAGCATGATCGATGCCTTGCCTTACTGGCCGAGCTTGAACACGATGCGCTTGCGCATCGTCACGGCCATGGGCTTGCCGTTGCGCAGGGCCGGTTTGTACTCCCAACGCGATACGGCCTTCAGTGCCTCGCGATCAAACACGTGGCGCGGCTGGGATGACACCACGCTGGGATCGTGCACGCGGCCATCGGTGCCGACCGTGAACTGCACCAGAACCCAGCCGTTGCGACGCATGCGCGCGGCCGCTGTCGGGTAGCGCGGTTTGGCGCCCTTGACCTTCACGGCATCCTGGATCACCACCTTTTCGGGTTTGGTCGCCTGTTGTTGCTGCTGTTGGCCGGCCTGCGCCACGTCCTGCGACTGACTTTGCCGGGCCTTCTCCTGCGCGGCCTTTTCCGCAGCCGCCTGTTGGGCTTCAGCCTGCTTGGCAATGGCGTCCAGCTTGGCCTGTTTTTCCGCCTCGGCGGCGGCGGTCCTGGCGGCGGCAGCCCGTTTCTCCGCGGCAAGCTGCTTGGCCTCGGCCTGTTGCTCCTTCACCCGACGGCGCGCATCCAGCTTGGAGCGCAATATGGTCAAGGTGTAGTTGTCCGGATCGGCCTTGGTCAACAGGGCGATCTCGCGATTGGCCTCGGTGTAGTCGCCGGCGTTGATGGACTGCTCGGCCGAGTTGGCGGCAAACGGAAAGGTTTCGCGCAATGCATCCTTGGCCACCTGGTTGTTCGGCTGACGATCGAGTACCTTCAGGTAGAACTCGAACGCATTGTTGCCCTTGGGCGCCAGCAACCGCTGGTCGTGAATGGCCTTGCTGGCTTCACTCAACAACTCGGACGTGGACATGGCCGCCACATTGGCCGGCGGCGGAGCGGCTTTTTTCGCCGCGGTCTTGGTGGTCTTCGCGGCCGGCGCGTTACTCTGCACGGCCTTCCGGTGCGGACTGAGGATCAGGAACCAGATCGCCGCCGCCAGAGCCACGACGATGGCGATGCCGACGAGGATGGCGACAACCGAGGCGCCGCGGGCACGTCGGGAAGATGAAACAGTCATTCGAGTATTCATGGCAGCTCGCTAGTGATTCACGTACCCGCGCGAGACAAGCAATCGGCCTGTTTTGGCTGGTGCATCGCTCTGACGTTCCGGCACGACGGATCACCGCAAACACACGCGACACGACACCCGGCCTGCAACGTCCCTTGCAGATCGAAAACGGTAACGTCTGGCATGCACGGAACCCCCCGTAACCCGGGCCGACGAGCGAAAAAAACGCTGCCTTCGACGCGGACAGCCCGAAAGGTACCCCCTTTTGGGCACGGATGCCAATAGGAAAGGTTCCGAGTTCGCCTGCGGCAGCCGCAAGGCGCCGGCGCGGCTACGCGCGAATGCCGTGGCGCGACACTGCAACGTGCCGCATTCGTGTGCGCCACAGCATCGTTTCGGCTTTCATCGAAACGACGGCAAAGTGGAACCGTGCGGACGCGACAGCGCCGTCGGAAAACCTCGCCCGCAAACGAAACGCCCCGGGCGAACCGGGGCGAAAGTCGCTTGTCGAGTCACCGCCTGCGCTGGGCAACCACAGGATGCAACCGACAAGACGCGAACTTGCGTTGCTCTTGTTACTTGCGTGAACGAGTCTTCGCTCGAGTCTTCGATGTGCGCGAAGCACGGGATACGCGCGAGGCAGCCGTCGTTTTCTTCGTCGCGGCTTTCCTTGCCGTCTTCCTGGCAGGGCTCTTGCGTGCGGTCTTCTTGGCTGCCGTCTTCTTGGTGGCCTTCTTGGTGGCCTTCCGGGCCGGACTCTTGCGCGCGGTCTTCTTGGCCGCGGTTTTCTTCACGGTCTTTTTGGCGGCCTTTCTGGCGGGACTCTTGCGTGCCGTCTTCTTGGCAGCTGTTTTCCGGGTGGCCTTCTTGGCCGTCTTCCTTGCCGGACTCTTGCGCGCCGTCTTCTTCGCAGCCGTCTTCTTCGCGGCCGTCTTCCGAGTGGCCTTCTTGGTCGCCTTGCGAGCGGCAGACCTGGTCGCGGTTTTCTTGGTCGCCTTCCTGGCGGCGCTCTTGCGAGCCGTCTTCTTCGCAGTGGTCTTCTTGGCAGCGGTTTTCCTGGTCGCCTTCTTGGCGGTGGTCTTGCGCGTTGCCTTTTTGGTTGCCGGCTTCCTGGCGGCAGCCTTCTTGGCGGTGGTCTTGCGGGTCGCCTTCTTGGCGGCGGTCTTGCGCGCGGTCT
>CAZSOU010000074.1:0-11746 GCA_964608595.1 uncultured Rhodanobacteraceae bacterium | reverse complement strand
TGGCCCGCGCGCGCAAGTGCGAGCGTTTCTTCAGCCAGCCGTTCCACGTGGCCGAAGTGTTCACCGGCACGCCGGGCGTGTACGTCTCGCTGAAGGAAACCATCCGCGGTTTCAAGATGATTCTCGACGGCGAAGTGGATCACCTGCCGGAGCAGGCCTTCTACATGGTCGGCACCATCGACGAAGCCATCAAGAAAGGCGAGGAAATGGGGTCGAAGAAGGAAGCCGCCTGAGGCGACTTTCCCCGGGAGTTGAAAAAGCAGAACGGAGAATGACCGACGCAGGCGTCTTTCGCTTCGTTCCGACGATTTTCCACTCCCGACTCCCCATTCCCGCGACCGAGCATAGCGAGCGAGCAAACCATGACCACCTTCCGTTGCGACATCGTCAGCGCCGAAGCCGAACTCTTCCACGGTGACGCCACCATGCTGGTGGCCTCCGGTGAAGAGGGCGAGCTGGGCATTGCCGCGCGTCACGCGCCGTTGATCACGCGCCTCAAGCCGGGCGTGGTGGAAGTGATCCAGGAAAACGGCGAGCGCGTACCGTTGTACGTTTCCGGCGGCATTCTGGAAGTGCAGCCGCAGGTCGTGACCGTGCTGGCCGATACCGCCGCACGTGCCGAGGAACTGGACGAAGCCGCTGCGCAGGCGGCCAAGGAAGAGGCGGAAAAGGCGCTTGCCGACCGCAGTGAACTCGAAGATGTTGCCGCGCAACAGGCCAAGCTGGCTGAAGCGCAGGCGCAATTGCAGGCTCTGGCACGCCTGCACCGCAACCTCAAACACTGACGGCGACGGCAAATCGTCATCCGAAGCAAACGCCGGCTCCGTGCCGGCGTTCGTGTTTCGGCCTGCCGGTCATGCCGCGCCCGTTGACGCGCGGCATGACCGGGGGCATGCGATTCCGGCGCGCGTCAGCGCACGAAATTGTTTTCCAGCAATTTCAGCACTTCGCCGGTACGCCCGTTGAGGACGGCTTTCATGCCGAACATGGCGGTTGATGCCACTTGCGAAAACCGGATCTTCGGCGGCATCACCAATTCCACGCGATTGACCGGTACATCCAGCAACGCCGGGCCGTCGGCGGCCAGCCACTGGCGCATCTTGTCCTCCAGGTCGTCATTGCCGGTCACACGCCAGGCTTCGAGGCCGCATGCTTTCGCCAATCCGGCCAGGTCGTGGTTTTCAAGGCTGGTGAAGGCATCCAGCAAGCCCTCCACACGTTGTTCCATTTCCACGAAGCCGAGCGAACCGTTGTTGTAGACCAGCAACTTCACCGGCAGCTTTTCCTGCCGCAGGGTCAGCAAGTCGCCCAGCAACATGGTCAGGCCGCCGTCACCGCACATCGCGATCACCTGGCGATCGGGGTGGGCGGCCACCATCCCCAGGGCCTGCGGATAGGCATTGGCCATGGTGCCGTGCAGCAAGCTGGTCAGGAAATGGCGTTTGCCATTGGCGCGAAGGTGGCGCAGCAACCACACCATGGGCGACCCGCCGTCGGCCGTGAACATGGCGTCGTCGTCGGCCAGTTGGTCCAGCAGGTGCGTCAGATGTTGCGGATGGATCAACGCCGGATCGGCTTTGGATTCGACTTCGGCGTATTCCTCGCGGTCCTCGTCCCATTGTTTGCGCGCCGCGTTCAGGTGCTGGTCGCTCTTGCCCTCGCCGAGATGCGGCAGCAGCGCCTGGATGGTGCTGTGAACATCGCCCACCAGGCCCATCTCGATGGGCGCGCGGCGCCCCAGATGCGTCGCATCGATGTCGATCTGGATGACATGCTTGCGCTCGGGATAAAACTGCGTCCAGGCAAAGTCGGTCCCGAGACACAAGGTGATGTCCGCTTTGTCGATGGCATCGAGTCCGGCGCGGTTGCCGAGAATGCCGGTCATGCCGACATTGAAAGGGTTGTCCGGTTCGATGTATTCCTTGGCGCGGCTGGAATGGACCACCGGCGCCTGCAACCGCTCCGCCAGCGCCACCACGTCGTCGTGCGCGTCGCGCGCGCCGTAGCCGGCGTAAAGCGTCACCGTGCCGGCCTTGTCGAGCACCTCGGCCAGTCGCTTGATGTCGGCTTCCGGCGGGCGCGCTTCGGCACGCGCGCAATGGACCGACCAGGCCAGTTCGTCGTCGTCTTTTTCCACGAACATGTCGCCGTTGACGATGACCACCGCCACACCGCCCTTGTTGAGCGCGGCCTGCGCCGCCAACGCGGTGATGCGACGGGCCTGCGACGGGTGCGAGATGTATTCGCAGAACACCGACGTCTGCTCGTAAATGCGACGCTGATCGACTTCCTGCGGAAATGCGAGTCCGGCTTCCGTGCGTGCCACGTCCGAGGCGATCAGCACCACCGGAGCCCCATTGCGGTGGCTCTCGAAAATGCCGTTGACGAAATGCAGGCTGCCCGGTCCGCAGGTACCGGCACACACGGCCAATTTGCCGGTGACGAATGCCTCGCCGCCCGCCGCCAGCGCACCGACTTCCTCGTGACGCACGTGAATCCAGCGCAGTGCCGATTCGCGCACGGCATCAGTGAAATGGTTGATGGTGTCGCCGACGATGCCGTAGCAACGTTCGGCGCCGGCCTGGACCAGCGTATCGGCGATGATCGCGGCAACTTTCTCGGCCATGGCGTGCTCCTTTTATCGGAAAACGAATTCAGTGAGGCAAGTGCGCCGCCGTACGGGAGCGATCCGCTTGAACATCCGTGGCCGGACGAAAACTGTCGGCGCGCGCGGCATGCCACCAATCGGCGTAAATGGTGTCCTCGGGGGCCGCGAGCAGTATCCCTTCGGGCAGAAACGTCTTGATCGAGTCGATGGGTTGCGCCTTTTCCGGACCGACGCGATGAATCAGCTGATGCGGCTTCAGGTCGCGCGGGTGCTCCACGCCCACCGCCGCGAGAATGTCCGCCAACGAGATGAGCGTGTGCGAGTGAAAGCGTGCCGCACGTGGTCCCTGGACCGCGGGAATCAAACCGCGCTGGCGTCCCTTGTCCTGCGTGGTGACGCCGGTGGGGCAAGTGCCGAGATGGCAGCGTTGCGCCTGAATGCAGCCGATCGAGAACATGAAGGCGCGCGCCGCATTGCACCAATCGGCACCCAGCGCAAAGTTGCGCGCCAGGCCCATGCTCGAATACACCTTGCCGCTGGCGGCCAGGCGCACTTTGTCCTTGAGACCGCTGCCGACCAGCGCGTTGCGCATCAGAACCAGGCCGTCGTCCAGCGGCATGCCGACCCAGTCGGACAATTCCAGTGGTGCGGCGCCGGTACCGCCTTCGCCGCCATCGACGACGATGAAGTCGAGCAGGATGCCTGTTTCGAGCATGGCTTTCATCAACGCAAACGGTTCGTGCAACTGTCCGATGCAAAGCTTGACGCCGACGGGTTTGCCACCGGAAAGCTCGCGCATCCTGGCTGCGAACTCCAGCATCTCGATGGGTGTGGAAAACGCCGAGTGGCCGGCCGGACTCAGGCAATCCTCGTGCGCCGGCACACCGCGCACGCGCGCGATTTCCTCGGTCACTTTGGCCGCAGGCAACAAACCGCCGTGGCCGGGTTTGGCGCCCTGGCTGAGTTTGATCTCGGTCATCTTGACCACGTCCAGCTGCGCTTTGTCGGCAAACTGGTCCGGGTCGAAATTGCCGTGTTTGTCACGTGCACCGAAGTAACCCGAGCCCAGCTCCCAGACGATGTCGCCACCATTTTCCAGGTGGTACTCGCTCAAGCCGCCTTCGCCGGTATCGTGGTAGAAGTTGCCCAGTTTCGCACCCAGATTCAAAGCTCGCACGGCGTTTGCCGACAGCGCGCCGAAGCTCATGGCGGAAATATTGAGTACCGATGCCGAATACGGTTTGGACGTCTGTTCGTTGCCAACCGTCACGCGCGGCGACTTGTCCGGGTTCTCGGCCGGCTGGATGGAATGGGCGAACCAGTGATAACGCGCCTCGTCGGTATCGCGTTCGGTACCAAAGGGGTGCGTGTCGTTGCGCCCGGTGGCACGTGCATGCACCAGGTCGCGCGCGTCGAACGGGAAGGGCGTGCCATGAAGGTCATCCTCGACGATATAGGCACGCAGAAAAGGGCGCAGGTCGTAAAACAGCCAGCGGATGCGCGCGGCCACCGGATAATTGCGCGTGATGGTCCAGTGCGGCTGCAGCCAGTCGTAAATCCCCAGCACCAGCACCGGCACCGTGACGATCAGCGGCCACCACCAGCCCGATGCGAACAGCCAACCGAGCACGAGGAAAAGGATCGACAGCGCCGCGGCCGTCAATGGAACGCATAACCGTTTGCATAGATCCAACATGGTGTCGCCTTTCGATGGGTGGTGTGAAATGCGGTTCGGGTGCCGTGGACTGCCGTAATCACGAATTCGGCCAGCGTACTCCATCTGATGTCATGATGCCGAACCGAACCGAAACGCCGGCGGAGCGCCGGATCGGGCCGGGCCTGGCGTCCCTGGCAGCGGCGCGGCCGGACTCAGTTGTCGCCCATGGTCAGCAAGCTGGCATTGCCACCGGTCGCCGTGGTGTTGATGGTGACGACGCGCTCGGTGGCATAGCGCAGCAAGTAGTGGGGGCCACCGGACTTGGGCCCCGTACCCGACAAGCCTTCGCCGCCGAAAGGTTGCGAACCGACGATGGCGCCGACCTGGTCGCGGTTGACGTAGGTGTTGCCCACATGAACACGCTCGGCAATGTAATGCGCTGTTTCGTCGATGCGGGTATGGATGCCCAGGGTCAGCCCGTAGCCGGTGGCGTTGACGGCATCGATGACGTCGTCAAGCTCGTCGGACTTGTAGCGCACCACGTGCAGGACCGGTCCGAACACCTCGTCTTCCAAGATGTCCAACGACGGGATTTCATACGCGCAAGGCGCGAAAAAAGTACCCCGTTCGCATCTCTCGTCCATGCTCACGCGTTTGATGAGCTTTGCGTCGCGATCCATCCTTTGCGCGTGTTTGCGCAGTTTGTCACGTGCTTCATCGTCGATGACCGGACCGATGTCGCTGGACAACAGTGCCGGGTCGCCGACCTTGAGTTCATCCATGGCGCCGGCAAGCATTTCGATCACCTTGTCTGCGACATCCTCCTGAATGAAAAAGACGCGCGTGGCCGAGCAGCGCTGGCCGGCCGAGTCGAATGCCGATTTCACGAGGTCCGGAACCAGTTGCTCGGGCAAGGCCGACGAATCGGCAATCAGGGCGTTCTGGCCACCGGTTTCGGCAATGAGTGCCGCGATGGGCGCATCGCGCCCGGCCAGCGAGCGATTGATGCCGCGCGCGGTTTCGGTCGATCCCGTGAAAGCCACGCCGGCGACGCGAACATCGTCCGTCAGAATCGGGCCCACAGTGCCACCTTCGCCCGGCACCAATTGCAGCACGTCGTCGGGAATACCCGCTTCATGCAACAGTTTGACCATGAGGTGGGCCAGCAGCGTCGTCTGCTCGGCCGGCTTGGCGATGACGCTGTTGCCGGCGGCCAGCGCGGCACTGACCTGGCCGGTGAAAATGGCCAACGGAAAGTTCCACGGGCTGATGCATGCGAAGATGCCGCGGCCGTGCAGCGACAGCCTGTTGCTTTCACCGGTGGGTCCGGGCAAGCGCTCCGCTTGCGCAAACAGACGACGTGTTTGGGTGGCGTAATAGCGCAGGAAATCGGCGGCTTCGCGAATTTCGTCGATGGAAGCGGCGATACTCTTGCCCGCCTCGCGGATGCACAAGGCAATGAATTCGCCACGACGCGATTCCAGCTCGTCGGCGGCCTTTTCGAGAATGCCGGCGCGCGTTTCAGGATCGGTGTCGTCCCATCCCGGCTGCGCGGCTTCGGCATTGTCCAGCGCCCGTTTGACCGTGGCTTCGTCCGCACACTGCCACGTGCCGACTTCATCACGTCGATCGGCGGGGTTGGTCACACGTATCGTCTCGCCTTCGGTGGCCGATCCGGGAACCAGCGGTGCGCCCTGCCACGGACCGGGATGTGCGTTGACGGCATCTGCCAATGCCGCCAGTTCCAGCTCGCTGTCGAGGTTGACCCCCATCGAATTCTTGCGTACTTCGGCATACACGTCGATCGGCATGCGAATGCGCGGATGACAAATCGATTCGAACGAATCGACCTTCTCGCAGGGGTCGCCGACCAGTTGCTCCATGGGCAGGTATTCGTCCACCACATGATTGATGAAGCTGGTGTTGGCGCCGTTTTCCAGCAGGCGGCGCACCAGATACGGCAGCAGGTTCTTCTGGCTGCCGACCGGCGCATACACGCGACAGGGTACGCCGTAATCGTCTTCGCCGATCACCTCGTCGTAAAGTTCCCGGCCCATGCCGTGCAGACGCTGGTACTCGAAGGGGCGCCCGTCCGCCATGTCGTGGACGGCGGCAATGGTATGCGCGTTGTGCGTGGCAAACTGGGGGTAGATGAGGTCGGCGCCCGCATCGAGCAGGTCGCGTGCGCAGGCGAGATACGACACATCCGTGTAGGGCTTGCGCGTATAGACGGGAAAACCCGACAGACCTTCCTGTTGGGCAACCTTGATCTCGGCATCCCAATAAGCGCCTTTGACCAGCCGTACGCACCAGCGCCGCCCGGCTTCGCGCGCGGTTTCAGTCAGCCATTCGATGACTCGCGGCGTGCGTTTCTGGTATGCCTGAAGGACGATCCCGAAACCGTTCCAACCCGCCAGCGAGGGATGCTTGAACACCGGCTCCATGACGTCCAGCGACAGCTCCAGCCGCGAGGCTTCCTCGGCGTCGATGGTCAGCGCAATGCCGTTTTGCATGGCTTTTTGCGACAACTCCAGTACGCGCGGGACGAGCTGATCCATCACTCGTTGGCGTTGTGCGATCTCGTAACGCGGATGCAGCGCCGTCAGCTTGACCGAAATCGACGGCGCGGCCAGCACATCGCCTGCGTGCGGATGTTTGCCGATCGCATCGATGGCGTCGCTGTAGGCCTGCATGTACATGTCGGTCGCCGCCCGGGTCAACGCGACTTCGCCCAGCATGTCGAACGAATAGCGGTACGGCTTGTTGGCTTCGTCGTGCGTCTTTTCGAGTGCCTCTTCAATGTCCTTGCCGAGGATGTACTCCTGCCCCATGATGCGCATCGCTTCGCGCGTGGCGCGGCGTACCACCGGCTCGCCGATGCGGTTCACGAGGCGCTTGAAGGCGTTGTCGTACTCGTGCCGGGTGTGCGCCGGCAACGATTCCATCTTGCCGGTCAGCATCAATGCCCAGGTGGTCATGTTGACGAAGACCGACTTGCTGGAACCCAGATGGTTGGCCCAGTCGGCATCACCCAGTTTGTCGCGCAGCAGGCGATCGGCCGTGTCGCTGTCGGGGATGCGCTGCAAGGCTTCGGCCACACACATCAACAGAATGCCTTCTTCGCTGGAAAGGTCGTATTCCTGCATGAACGAGGCAATGGGGCTGCGCTTGTCCTGCTTGTCTCGCACGCGACGCACCAGTTCGGCGGCTTGTTCCTGCACGGCCTTGCTGTGCGCCGGGTCCAGGCGGGCGCGATCAAGCACGTCGCCGACGGCGTCCCTTTCATCACGCAGCCATGCTTCACAGATACGCCACCGCAGTGGTGACAAAGATTCGGGAAGTTCCGGACGGATGATGTTTCGGGCCATTGCGTGAACCTTTGCTGGAGAGTGTGGCACTGACACAGAATTTCCAGCGTGACACACGCGTGCATGCAAATGCTGAAGATTCCGTGAGTTTCATCGAGTTCAGTAGTGGGCCAAGCCGCGCTCGCGCCCCCACACGACGGCGGCGCTGCGCCGGTTGACACCAATCTTCGAATACAAACTCGCCACGTGATTGCGCACCGTGTTGCGTGACAAGTTGAGTGACTGGGCGATCTCGGCATCGGTCATGCCCTTGCATATCAATTCCAGGACTTCGCGCTCGCGGGCGGTAAGCATGTCGAGTTCGGTGGACGGTTTTTCGGGGTGGCGAATCTGCGCGAGTTTTTCCATCAACATGTGGCTGAACCACGACGTGTCCTTCATCACGCTTTCGATGGCCGCAACAATGTCTTCTTCCGAGCGTTTGCGTTGCGTGATGTCCTGCATCACGAACAGGACGCACGGTTCATCCTGGATCGACACCGCCTCGGCGGACAGCAAGGCGTCAATCTCGTGCCCGTCCAGCGTGCGGATCGTGATCTCGCGACTTCGCACGCTGTCGCCCACCTCCAGCGTGGCCGATATTTCGCGAATGGCGTCGGCGTTGATCAGCAGTCCCGCGTCGATGGCCGAGCGGTTGACGACGACTTCGTGCGGGAAGCCGGTGGTGCCGGAAAACGCGTCGTTGACTTCCATGATCTTCCACCCGTCTCGTGTGCAGACAAGCATCGGTATGGGCGCGAGTTGAAATGCCTTGGAGAAACGCTCTTCGCTTGAACGCAGGCGGGACTCGGCTTTCTTGCGCTTGTCCAGATCCATGAAAGTGAAAAGCATGCAGTGTTTGGCGTTCAACTCGATGGGCTGACCGGCGATGACCACGAACTTGGTTTCACCGGATTTGAGCCGGATGACCGAATCCTGCTGCGCGATGGTGTCGTGATTCTCCATGGCCTGGATGGCGAGATCGCGAAATTCGGCCCCATGCAAAAGATCATGCTCGCGGAAGGGATGTCCGATGATGTCGGCGCGATCGTATCCGGTCATTTCCAGAAAACCGTCGTTGACCTTGATGAAACGCGAGTCTTCCAGTTGCAGGATGATGGCAGGGGCCGGGTTGGCGGCAAACGCGCGTTCGAAGCGTTCTTCGGCATCGACCCTTTCGGTGATGTCGTCCATGATCAGCACCAGCAACTCGGGCTCGTCGCTTTGATCGGTGACCATCAATGCCGATATTTCCAGGATGCGGTGCGCATCGTTCGGCTTTTCGTCGCGCGGGGCGACCATGACCACTTCGCTGGAGAAGGTCTCGCCCGCCAGCATTCGGGCGACCGGATAACTGCGCGCCGGTAATGGATGTTGTTTGCCGTCGCGCAACAAGAAGCGCTCGCCGTATTCGATGGCCGTCGTACCGAGATCTTCGTATGTCCGACACCCGTGCATGGCGGTAGCCGAATCGTTGGCCCACAAAATGGATCCTGCGGGAGTCACGAGCATGATGCCTTGGGGCAGACCGGCGATGATTTGGCGTAAAACGTGGCGTTCGGCCGTCTTGTCACGGGATTTTTCCAGCATGCTTTTCATATCCTGCACCGACACGGTCGGCCTTGAGTCATCCTTCTATCCTGAATAGCTGCAGCCCGTGGCGCAAGCGATGAAAATTTACTAATCGATTAGGCAAACTGTATCTGGCGAACACGCCAGCGAGTATTTATCGTCGTGAAGCCGACTTCGCTCATGAGGGGCATGTCGTGAACGAAGATCACTTCAAGGTGCAACGGAAATGGCGTCCACCAGGGTTCGAATCGTCGCGGGCTGATGACTCGACAGATGATTTGAAAACCGTCGAGGGTTGCCTGGCAATACCTGATCGGCAGGCAGGAGAGGTGTGAAATCAACCGGGGATCGGGGCGTTTCGGGGTTTGTTGTAAATCGCGACTGAAAAGCAGCTTTTACAGTACGCACAGGTTGTTCGATATCCGGAAAATCTTTCGGTTGAATTCGTGGTATCAGAGGTCACGACGTACGGAATCCCGTTTGCGCTTTCATGTCGGCACGGCGGGTTCCGGCGGTTGCAAAGTGACCAATCGGCAAGAACAAGGGCGGGCCCTTCACATCGGGCCAACAGGAGGAAATGTGCTCTACTGGGCCATTGTGTTTCTGATTATTGCATTTGCAGCCGGCTTGCTCGGTTTTGCCGGTGTGGCCGGCGCGGCGGGTGGGATCGCCAAGATCCTGTGCGTGATTTTTCTGGTGCTTTTCATCGCGTCGCTGTTTGTCAGTCGACGTCGTCGACTTTGAACGGCACATTCAGAACGACGAACCGGGCTGTTTCAAAAACGCTTTTTCCTCGTCGGTCGATGTGCGCCCCAAAGCGGCGTTTCGATGCGGATAACGACCGAAGCGGTCGATGATGGCCTTGTGCGATATTTCGAATTTCAGGTTGTATTCCAGCCCTTCCTGGTTGAACAACTGCAGTGCCTGGGCATGGATCAACGGCGATTCACTGTGCATGTAAGGCATGTAGGCAAATGCACGCCAGGCGACCGGCAGGTCGGCATCATCGCCGCGTTGCACCAGTTCCTGCGCCAGAACCAGCGCCATCGCATCGCAGGCAAACGCCTGTGGATCGTCACGGAACAGATTGCGTGAAAATTGATCCAGCACGATGATTTCGGCAAGCCGGCCACGGGCGCTGTCGCGCCACCCGAACAATTCGCCACGCGCGGCGGCGGCGTGGATGGCGCCGAAGCGCTCTGCGATGCGGGCATCGAGTGTTTCGCTTTTGGCGAAATGCTGTTTCGGTTCCAGTTCGTCGAACCAGAAGGCCAGCACGTCTGTGGAGGATGTCGCGTTCATCAGCCGCCCGTCCCGCGCCGCAGCGCCTGCTTGTCGTGGCCCGGCGCATCGGTGTAGCCGCCTGTGGTCGCCGGGCCCTGCAGACAACCCGGACTGGCCAGCTTCGGCTCGCCGTACGGCAGCATCCTGCCGTTGGCGCCGCGGTCGTGCAGCACGAAGGCGAACATGCCGGCGCACTCGTGGGGTTTCCGGAAGTTGACCGTCACGCGGTCCGGCGACTTCCCGGCCGCGGGCTTGTCGGTCGATTGCGCCGCGGCTGCCGTGGATATCGCCGCGAACATGAGGACGAGCATCGCCACGGGTACAAGGGACAAGCGACAAGGCTTCATCGGTGCCTCCGTCATGCGGTGAGGGCCAGTACAGTATTGGACCGCGGTGGCTTGTTTGCAATGCGGGGCGGCGGTGCACGCGCGCCATTCACATATGCGGCGTCCTCATTTATCGCCGCTCTCGGCGCGTGCCAGCATCACTGAAATTTCCCTGAAGATACGGTCATGTGCGGTTTTGTAGCGGTTCTGGATCAAGCGGGCGACGTCACGGCGTTGCGCCCGCAGGTATTGGCGCAGGCGCGGGCCTTGCGTCACCGCGGCCCCGACTGGAGCGGCGTGCATGCCGACACGCATGCGATCCTGGCGCACGAACGCCTGGCCCTGGTCGGCCTGACCAGCGGTGCCCAGCCCTTGTGCTCGGCGGACGACGCGCAGGTGCTGGCCGTCAACGGCGAGATCTACAACCACCGCGAACTGCGTGCGCGCTTCCCCGGCCAGACCCTGAAAACCGACTCCGACTGCGAGGTGCTGCTGCCCTTGTATCGCGAGCAGGGCGAGGCCGGTCCCGCGTCCTGGTTGAACGAGGTCGCCGGCATGTTCGCCTTCGTGCTGTACGACCGCGACGCCAACGACTGGCTGATCGCGCGCGACCCGATCGGCATCATTCCGCTGTATACCGGCCGCGATGCGCAAGGGCGCCTGTGGGTGGCGTCGGAGATGAAGGCGCTGACCGGGGTCTGCGTCAGCATCGACGTGTTTCCGCCCGGCAGTTGGCAAACGGCCGGCATGGATGCGCCGGCGCGCTATTACCGGCCGGCGTGGCGCGAGTTCGAGGCGGTCGAGCGGGGTCCGGACGATCCGGCGCGTTTGCGCACGGCGCTGGAAACCTCGGTGCACCGGCACCTGATGAGCGACGTGCCCTACGGCGTGCTGCTTTCCGGCGGCCTGGACTCCTCGCTGATCGCGGCCCTGGCCGCACGCGCCGCCGCGC
>CAZSOU010000073.1:0-11812 GCA_964608595.1 uncultured Rhodanobacteraceae bacterium | reverse complement strand
CGGACCTGGCCAACCTGGTCAACGAGGCGGCCCTGTTCGCCGCGCGCGAGAACGCTCGCGAAGTACGCATGAGCCACATGGAAAAGGCCAAGGACAAGATCCTGATGGGCTCGGAGAGGCGCTCCATGGCCATGAGCGAGGACGAGAAAAAGCTCACCGCCTATCACGAGTCCGGCCACGCCATCGTCGGCCGTCTGGTGCCCGAGCACGATCCGGTCTACAAGGTCACCATCATCCCGCGTGGACGGGCGCTTGGCGTGACCATGTATCTGCCGGAAAACGACAAGTATTCACTCAACAAGACGGCCATCCTGTCACAGTTGTGTTCGCTGTATGGCGGGCGTGTGGCCGAAGAACTGATCTTCGGCGGCGACAAGGTCACCACGGGGGCTTCCAACGACATCGAGCGTGCGACCAAGATGGCGCGCAACATGGTGACCAAGTGGGGCCTGTCCGATGAACTCGGCCCCGTGACTTACGCCGAAGACGAGGAAGAAGTGTTCCTGGGGCGCTCGGTCAGTCAGCACAAGAGCGTGTCCGACGAGACGGCGCGCAAGATCGATGAGGTCGTGCGCGGCATTCTCGATCAGGCCTACGAAACCACGCACCGTCTGTTGACGGAAAACATGGACAAATTGCATCTGATGGCCGAGGCGTTGTTGCAGTACGAAACCATCGACAGCCATCAGATCGACGACATCATGCAGGGCCGTCGCCCCGGTCCACCGGCTGATTGGGACAAGCCCGCACCGACGCCCCCGCCGTCACCTTCGGCCAGCAGCGGCAATGATTCGGAACCGGGCAAAGTAGGCGATCCGGCTCACCAGATCTGATCCCGCAGGCGCCTGGTCCACGTTTCGGGCTCGGCAAGGGTGGGCCAAGGCCCGCCTTTGTCTCGCATGATCACTTGATCTGAAACCGCACCTGCCGTGAAGCCGGGTCGGCTTCGGCCAATTTCAATTGCACGTCCTGGCCCAGGGGCAGCGCAGCATCACCATCCACACGGGCTTCAATGGCGGGTGTGCGGACCATGGCATCGCCGCGTTCGGGATGTTCGCGGTCGACTTCGATGATGCTGCCGGCGAATGTTTCGCCCACGCGGTCTTTCAGCACCACGGCTTCGACCAGATCGAGCACGGCGTGCTCGAAGCGGCTGGCACGATGGCCGGCCTCACGCATGGTGGCCGGCAGACCGGGCAGGGCCTCAAGCACCCATGGAGGCACGGGCTCGCCCGCACACAGGGCCACGCAGACCTCGCCGGTATAGCGATCCACCAGGCGCCGCAACGGTGCCGTGGCGTGCGTGTATTCGGACGCGAGTGCGGCATGCTCGCGCTCGGGGGGCAGATTGCCGTCGAAGGCCACGTAGCCGGCACCACGCAACATGCGGGTCGAAGCGAGCATCATGGCGATGTGGGTGGGATTGAGTGGTTCCAGACTGTTGATGAATGTCGATGCCGGTTGGTGCTCCGGCCAGGCGATTTCCAGTGCCCTGGCCACACGGCGCAAGCGTGCGACCACGTGAGGGTCGGCTTGCGGGAGCGTTCGCAGCAGCCCGGTTTCGGCCGTGACCATCAAGTGTGCGGCCGCCATGCCGGTCAGCAGGGACATCTGCTCGTTCCAGTCTTCGACCGGCAGACGTGCACGATATTCCAGCACCCATCGACCATGCCTGACCGCAATCTCCTGCTCGGGCAGACCCAGGCTGATGGCACCGCGCTGTTGCTGGCGGCGAATACGCAGCTCGCCGACTTCACGCACCAGATCCCACATCGGATCGGCGCGGCCGGCGTCGATGGCGGCCTGCACGCCGTCGTAATCGAGCTTGTCGCGACTCTTTATGCGGGCACGGCGCACATCCGCGTGCACGCCTTCCCCGGTGTCATCGACGTCGATACTCCACAACAGTGCCGGTCGTACCTGGTCCGGCAGGAGCGAGGCGCCGTCCTCGCACAGGCTGCGCGGGTGCAGCGGTATGGTGCGGTCGGCGCCGTACAGGGTTTCGCCGCGTCGGTGCGCCTCGTTGTCGATCGGACCTCCGGGTCTCACGAACGCCGCCACGTCGGCGATGGCGTAATGCACGCGATAGCCGCCGCTGCCGCGGCGCTCGACGTGCAGCGCCTGGTCCAGGTCCATCGCGCCCGGCGGATCAATGGTGATGAACGGAATGTCGGTACGATCCAGATCCGGCAGGCGCGGATGCTTTACCGCTTCGGCTGCAGCCGCGATGACGTCGTCGGGAAAGCCTTCGGGCAGTTCCAGCTCCTGTCGGATGGCGCTGATGTCCCGTTCGAAATCACGATCGTGCGGTGGGCGAATGTGCAAGCGACGCGTGGCTGGCATGCGATTTCCCTGGTGGGTTGAAAGCAAAACGGGCGTTCAACGTGAAATCCGCCGAGATGGTCCGGCAGCCTTACTCGGATCCGGGTTGATCGCCCTGTGGCGGCTGCGCGACGAAGACCAGCGTTTCCTTGTCCGGCGTGATCAATGTCAGCGTCGGCGGCGTGGCATCGGTGTCGAGACGGTATTGATCGGCCTGCTCCAGACGCGAGCTGATCGCCTTGTCGAGGTTGCTGACCGCCGGATCCATGCACGCCATCATGGTGCTGATCATCTGCTGCGTCTTGAGCGTGCCCTGGTCGATGACGACCTTGCCGTTCATCAGGTTGCACGAATTGCCCACGTGCACCATGCCGTTGTCGAAATCCAGCGTCAGCGGCTTGTCGGGACGCGCAAACAGCGCGTTGATGCGTCGACCGCTTTCGGTCGTGGCCTGGTGCAACTGCCAGTGGTATTGATGCAGTGTGTCCATCGTCTCGTCGGGCGACATCGAGGTGGATGGTGACGAAGCGCATCCGGTCAGGGCGATGGCGGCGCAGGCGACAAGTGGCAACAGTTTCATGAAAACGTTCCGGTCGTGGAATGAGCGTTCAATTTAACAGCCACTGACCCGCTTGTCTGTGGCGACCTCGACGTGACGCTCGAGGCGGTATCCTGACCGACTACTGCGCATGAACAACGACTGGAGGCATCATGACCACGCCCGCTTACGCCGCAACCGCGGCGAACACGCCGCTGGCGCCTTTTTCCATCGAGCGTCGCGCTCCCGGCCCGCATGATGTGCAGATCGACATCCGTTATTGCGGCGTCTGCCATTCGGATATTCATCAGGTGCGTGACGAATGGGGCGGCGCGATTTTTCCCATGGTGCCCGGCCATGAAATCGTCGGCGAAGTGTCGGCGGTCGGCGCCGACGTTGGCAAGTGGAAGATCGGCGACATCGTCGGCGTGGGATGTTTTGTCGATTCGTGCCGACATTGCGATGCCTGTCGCGAAGGTGACGAGCAATTCTGCAGCGAAGGCATGAGTGCCACCTACAACAGCTATGAGCGCACCGACGGCAAACTCGACAAGAGCCGTCCCACCTACGGCGGTTATTCCACCCGCATTGTGGTGGATGAAAACTACGTGTTGCGCGTTCCCGACGGTATCGAACTGTCGCGCGCGGCGCCGTTGCTGTGTGCCGGCATCACCACGTACTCGCCGCTCAAGCGTTTCAATGTGGGCGCGGGTGACAAAGTCGCCATCGTCGGTCTGGGGGGACTCGGCCACATGGGCGTGAAACTCGCCAAGGCGATGGGAGCGCACGTCACCGTGCTCAGCCACTCGCCCGGCAAGCATGACGATGCCTTGCGACTGGGCGCCGACGATTTCCTGTCCACCCGCGACGTGGGAGTGTTCAAGCAGCATGCCGGCAGCTTCGACGTCATGCTCGATACCGTGTCGGCCAAGCATGACTACAACGCCTTCCTGGGCCTTCTCAAGCGCAACGGCAACATGGTGCTGGTGGGGCTTCCCGAACCCGCGCCGCTGTCCGCCGGCGGGCTGATTCACGGCCGTCGTTCGCTGTCCGGTTCGATGATCGGCGGCATCCGCGAAACGCAGGAAATGCTCGACTTCTGTGCCGAGCACGGCGTGGCTTCGGATGTCGAAGTGATCGATGCCGGTGACATCAATGAAGCCTACGAACGCATGATGAAAGGCGATGTGCGCTACCGCTTCGTGATCGACACCGCCAGCCTGAAAAAGTGACCTGATCAGCCTTTTTTCGGCAAGGACGTTCCATTCGCCCTGAGCGTGGTTTGCGAGAGCCGGTGGAGTCGAAGGGGGCTGGAGCGGCCCTTCGAACTCGCCCTGGGGCCTGCGCTGGGGGCGAACGGAGAATATTCGGTCTCGAGGTGCGGGGCCAATCAGGAAAAGTGATGTCGGCAGGGGATATCGTCTTGCCGGATTGCCGGCGGCTGCCATGCGTATTCATCCTGGTGCGCGAACCCCGATGCCGGCCTCGCGCAAGCCGTGGTGCAACGCTTCGGCGAACGCCGCGGCATCCGCGCGATCACCATGCACGCACAGCGTATCGGCTTGCACTGCAATGCCGTGGCCGTCGGCATCCCTGACGCGGCCTTCCGACGCCAACATGACCGCCTGCCGCACGGCACTGTCCCTGTCCTCGATGACGGCACCCGCGTTGCCGCGGGGCATCAACTTGCCGTCACTGCCGTAGCGGCGGTCGGCAAACGCTTCGTGTGCCACGGACAAATCGGTTTCCGTTGCCACGCGACACAACTGCCCGCCGGCGAAGCCGACCACGCGCAGCGTGTCGTCCAATGCACGCACCGCCTCCGCGAATGCGCGTGCAAGTGCTTCGTCGCTTTCCAGCATGTGATACAGCGCGCCGTGTGGTTTGACGTGGCCGGGTACAAGGTCGACACGTCGCGCCATGGCTGTTATCGCACCGATTTGCACGATGGTCATCGCATGCAGCTCGTCGGGAGAAACCGCCATCGCGCGCCGACCGAAGCCGGCAAGATCGGGCAGGCCGACATGGGCACCCACGGCAACGCCGGTTTGCGCGGCGGCTTCCAGGGTGCGCTGCATGGTCAACGGGTCGCCCGCATGAAACCCGCAGGCCACGTTGATTGATGAAACCCACGGCATGACCTCGGCATCGGCACCCATGCGCCAGGCGCCGAATGATTCACCCATGTCGCAGTTGAGGTCGATGTGTTTCATGAGGTCTTCAGTCGCTGGCCGATGTGGTCGATGAGTTGTTGCAACGCCGTTTCGCGCTTGGCCAGTTGCGTCATGGCACGGCTCATGTCGGTGAAACGGAAGCTCACCGTATCACTCGGACGGCATTGCGCGAGTTTCGGCAGGTCCACGGCAGTGACCTGGGCGATGCGCGGATAGCCGCCGGTAACCGGATGTTCCGGTCCCATGATGATCGGCTGCCCGCCGGGCGGCAGCTGCACGGTGCCGGTGGTGACGCCCTCGCTGATCAATTCCAGGGAGTCGGACAGGGCGAGTGCGGGGCCTTGCAGTCGCACACCGACGCGGTTGCTGTCGTTGCCGATGGTATAGGTAGCGCGGGTCAATGCGTCGCGTGACGATGCATCGAGTTGATCGGTGTGGCTGGCCGGCAACAGGTCGACGATACGTATCCCGGAGACGTCGAACCACGGGCGCGGGTCCAGCGACCAGTCGTCATCCGTTTTCAATGTTTGCGACGCAGCGCCAACCGGCAAAGTGTCGCCACTCGCCAGGGGGTGCGGGCAGGGGCCCAGTGCGGCGTTCACATCGGTCGCGCGGCTGCCCCGCCACATCGGCACATCGATGCCGCCGCCGATGGCGAGATAGCTGCGACATCCATGCGGCATCGACCCCAGTGCCAGCCGCGACCCGGCTTCGACATGCACCGGTTGCCACATCGGCAATGGTGCATCATTCAGACGCGCCCGCGGCAATGGCGCGCCGGTCAGGGCGATCCATGCGTCGGTGTCGGTTTCCAGCACCGGACCCTGCAAAGTCATTTCCAATACGCAGGCATCGGCACGATTGCCCACCAGCGCATTGGCCAGTCGACAGGCAGGCATGTCGGCAGCGCCGCTGACGCCGATGCCGAGATGCGCGCTTCCCGGTCGTCCACCATCTTGCAGGGTGGTCAACAAGCCCGATTGGATTACCCGGAACATGCACCCTCCCGTGCCGCCTCGAACCGCTCGGCATCGATGGCGCGAAAGCGGACCTCGTCGCCCGGTGTCAACAGGCATGGCCGGTCCGCGGCGTTTGCATCGAACAACACCAGCGGGGTACGTCCGATCAGTTGCCAGCCGCCGGGAAGCTCACCGGGATATATGCCGGTTTGCCGGCCGGCGATGCCGACGGAGCCGGCGGCCACCCGCGTGCGGGGCGTGTCGCGTCGCGGTGTGGCCAGACGCGCCTCAAGCCCCAGCAGGTACGGAAAACCGGGCGCGAAGCCGGTCATGGCCACGCGATAGGTGGGGGCGGTGTGCGCTTCGATGACCTGCGCTTCGGTCATGTCGCGGGCTTTGGCCAACGCGGCAAGATCCGGGCCGAATTCAGCGCCGTAGCAAACCGGAATGTCATGGCGGGCGGGCGCTGTCGGCGCTTGTGCGGCGCGCGTGTTTTGCGCCATGGACTGGAGATCCCGATGCAAATGCCCACGTGCATCGGCGTCCAGGTATGCATGACAAACGAGTACGCTGGCATACGCCGGCACCACGTTGACGATGTGGTCGAGGCCCGCATCGGCAATGGCGGCGACCAACGCGTGCACGTTCGCGTTGACGGCATCGTCCATGCGGTCGCCCAGACGCAGCAACAGGGCATTTTCGCCCATGGGCTCGATCTCAGTGTGCATGACTGGCCTCTGCGTCCACCGCGCGTTTGACGGCCGCCACGAAGGCGCGGCGGGCGTCCACTTCGGCATCGGTGTCGGCCTTGGGCCAGGCGCCGACCTGCGCAATCACCAGGTGCCGGTGCGGGTCGATGTAAAGCAGTTGGCCGAAAATGCCGATCGCGGCGTAGCTGCCGTCGTTGTCGGTCCACCACAGATAGCCGTAGCCGCGTTCCGGGTCGTCCACGTTTTCCTGATGGCGCACGGCGCCTTGCATCCACGCATCCGCGATCACCGGCTTGCCGTCGATGCGTCCGCCATCAAGCATGAATTGACCGAAACGCGCGTAATCGGCCAATGTCGCGGCCAGTCCGCTGCCACCGGTATTGCTGCCGTCGCATTCATCTTTCAGCCAGTGCGCATCGCTGGCCATGCCATAGGGTTTCCACACCGTGTCGGACAAGTACGCCGCCAGTGATCGATGTGTGGCGCGCTGAACCAGAATGCCGAGCAAATCGGTTTCGGCGGTGTTGTAATTGAAGTGGGTGCCGGCCGGGTGGGCGCGCGGCAATTTTTCGAGGTACGGCAGTACATGCGGCTGGTGGTCCACACAGGCGCTTCGATACATCTGCGCGACATCCGATTGCGGGTTGCTGTAATCCTCGTTCCAGCGCACACCCGAGGTCATGGTCAGAAGCTGACGGACCGTCACGTCGGCGTAGGCACTGCCCTCGAGGCCGGAGATGTAGGTGACCAGCTTGTCATCGAGCGAATGGACGTAACCTTGCTTGAGCGCAATGCCGAGCAGCACCGACGTCACCGACTTCGCGACCGAAAACGACGTCCAGTGGCGTTTTGGTCCGAAGTTGTCGGCGTAGCGCGCCAACCGGACATGTCCATCCTGCAACACCATGATTCCGGCGATGTGCCAGCGCTGCATGTACCCCTTCAGGCTGATGGCGTCGTCTTTCCATTGCGGCAGCAACGGCTTGCCGGGTGGCAGGGCGTGCACATGGTCGCCGTGCGCGACGCGGTCGGCCGGAAATATCGTGTACAAGTGCGAGAAAGCGGCATCGCGTTTGGCTTGCGACCAGAACAACACGTCCTCGCGTTGCTGGCCGACACTCTGGTCGACACTGGCGTCGTTCCGGACCGCCATCGCCGGTGACGTGGTGCAGCCGGCGAGTACAAGCAGACCAGTGGCAAAAAGAGATTGAAAAATGGCACGCATGGCAATAATCCGCAAAACTGTCCGCATCATGATAAGACGCTCCGCCAGGCGCCGACTGCGTTATCCTCGTGTGCTTCCCACTGCATCAGGAGCTGCCCGTCATGTGGTACGCCATCATGGCCACCGATGTGGCTGAATCGCTGGATCGCCGCAAGGCGGCTCGTCCGGATCATCTTGCCCGCCTGCAAGCGCTGCAGCAGGAAAAACGCTTGTTGCTGGCGGGGCCGTTTCCGGCCGTCGATGCGGAAGACCCGGGGCAGGAAGGTTTCAGCGGCAGTCTGATCATTGCGCGTTTCGACAGTCTGGAGGATGCGCAAACCTGGGCCGAGGCCGATCCATACAAGGCCGCCGGTGTCTATGCCGACGTGGATGTGCGTCCGTTTCGTCAGACCCTGCCATGAGTGCGGCAGGAATCGACGCCATTCGCGGACGTCTCGAAACGGCGTTGCAGCCGTCGGAACTGGAAGTCATCGACGAAGGCGATCAGCATATCGGTCACGCGGGCGAAGGGCAGGGACACTTTCGCGTGCGTATCACCTGCAGCGCTTTCACCGGCAAGACGCCGATCCAGCGTCATCGCATGGTGTATGACGCCATCGGCGACCTGATGGGTGACGGCATCCATGCGCTCGCCATCGAGGCGAAGGCGTGAATGGTAATAATAAAAAAGATGAAAAAAGCATGCCAAGTTACTGATAATGAAGTATTTATATTTCTCCCATTGCGCCGCACCCCGGTGCTTGGCACAGTGACGCCTTGCCTGTCCGGCGCGACGTGCGTTGGACATATGCCTTCGGATATTGCCTTTTCATGCGCCTGACGACCATCAAACTGGCCGGATTCAAATCCTTCGTCGATCCGACCACGCTGCACCTGCCCACCAACATGACTGGCGTGGTCGGCCCCAACGGTTGCGGCAAGTCCAACATCATCGACGCGATTCGCTGGGTGATGGGTGAAAGCGCCGCCAGCCGATTGCGCGGCGATTCGCTGACCGACGTGATCTTTTCCGGTTCCAGTGCGCGCAAGCCGGTCGGCCAGGCCATGGTCGAACTGATCTTCGACAATGCCGACGGCAGCGTGCAGGGCGAATTCGCCACGTACAACGAAATTTCGGTCAAACGCGTGGTCACGCGTGACGGCCAGTCGCAGTATCACCTCAACGGTACCCGCTGCCGTCGTCGCGACATCACCGATCTGTTTCTGGGGACCGGCCTGGGCCCGCGCAGCTATTCGATCATCGAACAGGGCATGATCAGCCAGATCATCGAGGCCAAGCCCGAACAACTGCGCACGCATCTGGAAGAAGCCGCCGGCATTTCCAAGTACAAGGAGCGGCGCAAGGAAACCGAAAGCCGCATCAAGTCCACGCGCGAAAACCTCGACCGCATCACCGACGTGCGCGACGAAGTCGACAAGCAGCTCGAACACCTCAATCGCCAGGCCCGTGCCGCCGAGCGCTGGAAAGGCTTGAAGGAGGAACAGAAACACAAGGAAGCCGAACTGCGCGCCGTGGATTACCGTGAAATCCAGCGTCAGCGCGAAGGCCATGGCAATGGCCTCAGCCAGGCACAGATCGAAATGGACAAGCTGGGTGCGGAACAACGCCAGGCCGAATCGCAACTGGAAACCGCACGCGAGCGTCACCAAAGTGCCAGCGAGCACCTCAACGACGTCCAGGCAGAGGTGTACAAGGTCGGCGCCGAAATCGCGCGCGTCGAGCAGCAAGTGCAGCACAACCGCGATCTCAAGGAACGACTGGAGCGGTCCGGCAACGAGGCCAGACGCGAGCACGACGAACTGTCCGGGCATATCCGGGCCGACCGCGAGCAAGTGGAAGCCCTGCGTCAGGCGCTGGCCGAGGGCGAGCCGCAACGCGAAGCGATCGAGGAATTGAAAACGCAGACCGCCGACACGTTGCGCGAGGCCGAAACACGTCTGGCCGATTGGCAAGGCAAGTGGGACACGCACACACGCGACGCGGCCGAAGTGTCCCGCGCCGCCGAAGTGGAGCGTACGAAACTCGATTACCTCGACCGTCAGGCCGTGGACAACGCGCGCCGCCGCGAAGTGCTCGAGAGCGAGCATCAGGCGTTCGATGTCGATGCCCTGGACGAAGCGGCCGCGCGCTTGTCCGATGATCACGACCAGCATCAGCAGAAAGTCGAATCACTGGGTGCGTTGCTGGACGAGCACAAAGTGCGTCATGAAAACCTGCAGGATGAAGAACGGCAGGTGCAATCGACGCTCGACGACGCGCGCCAGCAACTGCAAACCACCCGAGGCCGGCTGGCTTCGCTGGAAGCCCTGCAAAACGCGGCACTGGGCCAGGATGACGACACCGCCGGCGCCTGGCTGGATCAGCACGATTTGACGCAGGCGGCACGCCTGGGGGCGTCGCTCGACGTGGATGCGGGCTGGGAGGCGGCAGTGGAAAGCGTGCTTGCCGGCATGCTCGACGGCGTGCTGGTGACTCGGGGCGCGCACGACCTTGCCGCCGAACTGGCGACGCTCGAAAACGCCGACATCGCCTTGATGGATGCGAACACCGGCGATACCGGCGCGCCGGGCACGCTGGCGGCGAAGGTCCGCGGGCCGGCCGCCGTGATGCGTCTGCTGGACCACGTGGTGACGGCGGACGACGTGCAGGAGGCGGTCGGCAGGATCGTGTCGTTGCCCGCGCACCAATCGATCATTACCGCTGCCGGCGAGTGGCTGGGTCACGGCTGGGCACGTGTGCGCCGCTCCGGTGACAGCCAGGCCGGCGTGCTGTCGCGCGAACGCGAAATCCAGCAACTTCAAGAGCTTGCCGAAACGCTGGAAGCGCGTCTCGAGGAGGCCGGCGGCAGGCTGGAAACCCTGCGTGCCGACAAAGTCGAAGCCGAACGCTCCCGCGATGATGCACAGCGCGAGTTGTATCAGGCACATCGTCGGTTGTCGGAACTGGCAGGCCAGTTGCAAAGTCATCGCGGCAAGGTGGAAACCGCCCGTGCACGCAACGACAAGGTGCGCGGCGAACTGGACGAGTTGGCCGCTGCCCGCGAAACCCTGGAAACGCAGACCCGGGAATCACGCGCCCGGTTGGACGAAGCCGTCGAACGCATGGGGGATTTCGAGGATCAGCGTCGCGAGCTGGAAAACACCCGCCGCGAATTGCTGGAGACCCGCGAAGAAGCACGCATGAACGCGCGCGAAGCCGCCGAGCAGGCGCATACCCTGGCTCTCGGCATGGAGTCCAAACGCAGCGCGCTCACGTCCCTGGAGCAGGCGCTGGCGCGCATGGACAACCAGTTGACCCAGTTGCAGGCGCGCCGCGAGGACATCAACCGGCAACTCGAGCAGGGCGCCACGCCCGTGGCCGAGTTGGAGGCCGAGCGGCAGACCTATCTCGATCAGCGGCTTCTGGTGGACAAACAACTGGTTGAGGCGCGCAAGGCGCTGGAGGATTGCGATGGCGAATACCGCCGGCTGGAGCAGGAGCGCCAGCGGATCGAACAGCAACTGTCCAGCTTGCGCGAGACGCATTCCGAGCAGCGATTGGCGGCCCAGGCGCTGGACATGCGCGCCGATCAACTGGCCGAAGCGATTGCCGAATCGGGCCTGGAACTGGAAACACTGCTGGAAGGCTTGCCTGAGGACGCCGATCCGGTCGAACGCAAGCGCGAGCTGGAATCCATCGCCGCACGCATTGCGCGACTGGAGCCGGTCAATCTGGCCGCCATCCAGGAATACGAGGAGCAATCCGAGCGCAAGAAGTACCTCGACTCGCAGCTTGAAGACCTGACCGGTGCGCTGGAAACCCTGGAGGGCGCGATCCGCAAGATCGACGGCGAGACCCGCCAGCTGTTCAAGGAAACCTTCGACAAGGTCAACGCCGGCATCCA